>DASRNX010000001.1:0-2862 GCA_035647175.1 Clostridia bacterium
TTCTGGTACCCCCTATGACCATGGTACCACCCCCACTATCATTATCGATTTTTGTCCATATATCTTCCATATACCTTATGCCCGGCTCCATAGATAGAATTTAGACGGCATAAAACATTTTCTGTTCACATACGTGAAAAATCATAGCTAATGCATGTTTCTGAGCAACATTTATAGAAAGCCCGCCATCTAATATGATTGTTATCCCCGGGATTAATTCCGGCGCTTTCTGAAATGAAATCAATTTATTATATTCATGATAGTAGAAGATTAGACCTAGCTCCCAAATTACCCTGCCCATCAATGAACCCAAGGTTCGCTTTTCGTTACGATAGCTAACCCATGCCTAAAGATCGTATATCTCTATCCCCTCCATGGCTCGCTCAATCAGTGCGGGTCCGTCTACCAGAGCTTCTGCATTCCTAACCTTATTCAGGTTTGGCCTGGTAGTAGGATGCCTGGGAACAAACACTGTACAGCAATCCTCATAGGGCAGTATAGAAGTCTCATAGGAGTTGATTCTTTTTGCTACCTCAACTATCTCGGTTTTATCGAGACCGATAAGCGGCCTGAATACCGGCAAGGATACCGCATCATCTGTAGACGCCAATCCCTCCATGGTCTGGCTGGCTACCTGCCCAATGCTCTCGCCCGTAATAAGGGCCTGACCCCCGGTTTTAACGGCAACTTCCTCGGCGATCTTCATCATGTATCTCCTCATCAATATGGTGAGCAGCCCGTCGGGGCATTTCTCGTAGAGCTCCTGCTGTATCTCTGTAAAGGGCACAACATACAGCCTCATGGGACCGCAATATTGGGATAGGATTCTGCATAGATCGATAACCTTCTCTTTGGATTTATCGCTGGTATATGGGAAGCTATGATAGTGAACAGCCGTAAGCTGGACC
This sequence comes from Clostridia bacterium, assembly GCA_035647175.1. Classification (GTDB taxonomy): domain Bacteria; phylum Bacillota; class Clostridia; order Caldicoprobacterales; family UBA3941; genus UBA3941. Next base: position 909 of record DASRNX010000001.1, read on the forward strand.
CCTCGCTTTGCTATCATCCACCCGGCAACCGGGCTGTCTATTCCGCCTGAAAGGAGCAATGTTGCCTTTCCGTTGGTACCCACCGGCATGCCCCCAGCGCCTACTACGTTCTCATGATAGCCATAAGCGTACTCCCTTATCTCTAGATTTATTCTGATATCGGGGTTATGCACATCTACCTTTAGGGCGGGAAAACTCTGTAGAATAAAAGCCCCCATCTCCCTATTTAAGTCCATAGACCCCATAGGAAAGGTCTTATCAGCACGTCGTGATTCAACTTTAAAAGTAGGGTTCTCCTCTGCCGTCTTTGTCAGAGCATCTTCAACAATGCTTCTCAGCATGGTCTTAATGGAGTCAATATCCTTCTGGGTCTTCCATGCCGGATTTATCCCTATTATTCCGAATACCTTTGATAAGTCGCCGAGAACGGCATTTTCTACGGGGACCCCCTCTATATAGATCCTGCCCTGGCTCTTAAAAACCTTGGCCCTATCATTATTTTCAAGGGTCCTGTTGATATTGTCTATCAAGGCCCTTTCAAAAAAAGGCCGATTCTGACCTTTTAAGTATATTTCTCCGTATCTTACTAGGATTAATTTTTCCATAGATGCTACCTCCTGGTAAATTTTTTTACCTGATCGACAGATTCTCTCAGTATGTCTGGCACCGATGATAATTCGTCCGGGTCGCTCATATAGGAAAGGCTCAATCGTATCGCGCCTTCCGCAACCGGGCCCGTAACCCCAATTGCATATAAAACATGACTTATTTTGGTCCTTCGGGAAGAACAAGCGGATCCGGTGCTTACATACACCCCATGGGACTCTAACACATGGAGCAAGGTTTCTCCTCTGATGCCGGGTATACTGATGTTTAGAATATGGGGGGCCCCTCTATCCGGCATGGGCCCATTAAGAACCGCTTCCGGGACCGCTTTCGCTATGCCCTCTGCCAGCGCCTTCTTCATCCCGGCTATTGTATTGTCATCCCTGTCCATAAACTGATGAAGCAATTCGGCGGCTTTTCCAAACCCCGCGATGCCGGAAAGGTTTTCTGTACCGCTGCGTATCCCCATTTCCTGACCTCCCCCCCATTGAAGGGTAGCGAGGGGAGTTCCTTTTCTTATGTATAAGATCCCCACACCCTTTGGCCCATGAACCTTATGTCCACTGGCGCTCATTAAATCAAGCCCCCAATCTAACGGCTTCAGGTTTAGCCTACCAAAGGCTTGAACTGCATCGCTATGAAATATTATATCGGGATGATTGGATTTTAGAAACATGCCTATCTCCCTTATGGGCTGAATGGACCCAATCTCACTGTTCACATATCCGATACTGACCAGAACGGTATCCGGTTTAATGGCGTCTTTGAGTTTGTCCAGATCCAAGATTCCATGATTATCCACGGGTAAATAGCTTATATCCCAGCCCTCGCCTTCAAGATAACCAAAGGTATTCAATATAGAAGAATGCTCTATTTGGGTGGTTATACAATGCTTCCCATATCTGTTTCTTGCCCTGGTCGCTCCCAGTATGGCTAGGTTATTCGATTCAGTTCCCCCGGAGGTAAAGATCACATCCTCAGTCGGCACATTCATAAGCCGTGCTATGGAATTTCGGGAATCCTTAATTCTACGCTCGGATTGGAGCCCCAGCCGGTGCAGTGACGACGGATTACCAAAATCCTCAGCCAAACACCTGGTTATTTCATCCATTACCTCAGGTAATAATGGCGTAGTAGCCGCATTATCTAAATAGATCTGACGCTTCATCATAGCGCTCCTTCATCATTTTTGCCAAGGGGATCCCCCCTAAACCTTACCCTAGTTTATCCTTTTCTCTATCATATTACAAGATACTATTCTCTGGATTCCGATACGACCTAGTTACAGATGGTCTATATGTTTTACGATAAAGATTCTACATTAAGATACAGGTATCGTAAAACATTT
>DASRNX010000002.1:0-6142 GCA_035647175.1 Clostridia bacterium
CTTTGCATACGTTCCGTGTATTAATTATTATTATGGTTGTTATCATGGAGTACCTGATCTATCACTATGACCAAGGCCAATAAAAACCCATAATCTTCGCCTTCTTTAATGTCTACGCCATAGGTGTCGGAGAATGAAAACCAGCGCTTGGATACCTCTGCCACTTGTTCGCCGTTCTTTAGGATGGAAAAGTTCATCCCAAGAAAGTTACCTTGGATAGTGAAGTTACCTAGGGTGCTGTTAATGTTGAATCGAGGCTTAAAAAAGGTAAATTCCTTTTTGACCTTTGCCATAGGTCTACCGGATTGATAGATTGTATATTCGGGGAGGAACCTGAGTATCTTCTGTTCTATATAGTAGAGTTCCTGTCCGGCCATATCATAGATCCTGAGTTTATTACCAAGGGTAAAGACCCTGCCCTTGACCACAAAATGGTCATTTCCATGTTCATCCTTGATTGTAAAGCTGTCACCAAAGGAAAATATTCTTTGCCTCACTACAAACCGCATGATGGAATCCCCCTTTATGCATGGATTATAACGGCTATTTATATACCCGTTATAGATAAACAACTGCAACTATAAAATTTATCATCTGCAGATGGACCCAGTCGGTCTGTAGTTTATCTGCAAACAGCCATGTTATTAGGCATAAAAGCTATACTAATGTCTATTATACACCCATTAGAAAAATAACCAACCATATATTTTTCGATCCAGAGCATAGGATCAATCAGCCGGCGTAAAATCATCAGCGACACTTCTCTTTTTATAGGCCCTTAATTAGCTGTGATTTCACGTATATTTATGATATTATACAGATAAGTTGACCTGTTATGCGCTTCATTACTGACATGTTTAACTAGCACAACAGGTTAAATTAAGCGATATAGACATGGGAGATGAAAAGGTTTATGCATGCAAAGGATCTTAAAATGATACCTGTCACCCAACGTTTTCCGGGCGATAAAGTGGATAATATTGAGAAGACCACCAGGGAACAGATACAAAAAACAGGGGTCAGATTTAAAAAGGGCAGCCGTATTGCCATTACGGCAGGAAGTCGCGGTATTGCCAACATTGCCACCATCACAAAAGCTGCGGTTGATGAGGTTAAATCCCAGGGAGCCCTGCCCTTTATAATTCCGGCCATGGGCAGCCATGGGGGCGCGACCCCGGAGGGACAAAGAGAAGTCCTAGAGCATTACGGTGTTACGGAAGAGGCAATGGGTGCGCCCATAATCTCCTCCATGGATGTGGTATCGATACCCAACGAAGGCAATGATTTTAGACTATACATGTCCAAAGATGCCTATGAATCAGACGGAGTAATAGTTATCAACCGTATAAAACCCCATACTGACTTTCATGGGCAGGTAGAATCGGGGTTGATGAAGATGTGCGTTATAGGCCTTGGAAAACATGCCCAGGCTCTGGAGATGCACAGACTCGGGGTGTACGGACTGCGGGAGCTGGTACCGAAAGCGGCAAGGAAGATTCTGGCCACAGGGAAAATACAGCTGGGGATTGGTATCGTGGAGAATGCGCTGGATGAAACCTTTGCCATTGAGGCGGCGGATTTTCGGGGGATAGAGGCCCTAGACGCCAGACTTCTGGATTTGGCGCGCAAGAATATGCCTTCCATCCCCATAGACCGATTGGACCTTCTGATAGTCGATGAGTTGGGCAAGGATAAGAGCGGTACAGGGCTTGATACCAATATAATAGGACGGATGGGTATTTTGGGTCAGGAGGACTCGGACGGCCCCGATATTTCCTATATTATAGCCTGTTCCCTGACAAAGGCTTCGGGGGGGAATGCCCTGGGGATGGGTCTGGCGGATTTTATAACCCAAGACTTCTACGATGAGATTGATTTTCCTGTGACCTATGAAAATGTCATGACCTCCTCCTTTATAAAGCGAGGCAGGATGCCGATAGTCGCCAGGGATGAAGCTCAAGCGGTAGAATGGGCTCTGAGGGCCATGGGTCCAAAAAACCCCGATGATATTCTAGTAATGAGGATAAAATCTACCTTGGAATTGGGAAATTTACAGGTCTCCCCGGCTACTATGGAAAAAATCATGCAAGGTCCTGTATTTAAGGAGAGGGAAATACAAGTTTTGGGGGAAGCAACCCCAATCGTCGATAAAGATGGGCGTTTAAAATCCCTTTGAAGGTAAACATTTTGCATTGGGAAAGTTTTAGGGGAGGAATGTATGGTTAGGCTATTGATCATTGCCGACGATTTTACCGGAGCATTGGATACCGGCGTTCAGTTTTCCAAAATGGGGATATCCACACAGGTATTCCTCTATGACGATGTGGACTGGGGCAATATAGAAAAGCATGTTCAGGTGATGGTAGTGGATACCCAGAGCCGACATTTAAGTAGCCATGAGGCGTATAAAAGGGTATTTCAGCTCACCAAACGGGCAAAAGAAATGGGAGTGAAGTTCTTCTATAAGAAGACCGATTCCACCTTAAGGGGCAATATTGGCTCCGAGATTGCCGCCTTAATGGATGCCTGCCATATGGAAAGGTTGCCCTTCATCCCCGCATATCCCAAGGCCGGTAGGACTACCAGGGATGGGATTCAATACGTGGACGATATACCCCTTCATATGACAGCTTTTGCAGGGGATCCTTTAAACCCCATAAAAGAGGCCAATATAGCAGGCATCATAAACAGGCAGACGGGTAAAGTTGTCCATAGCCTGAATATGGTCCATATCGAGCGGAACGATTATTTTCATGAGGGAAAGGGTATTTTTGTTTACGATGCCGTATCGGACGAGGATCTGGAAGGGATATGCCGATTACTAACCCAGGATCAAGGTATTACAGGGATAGCAGGCTGTGCGGGTTTTGCCCCCTATATACCACGAATATTTAATCTGAATACGGGCGCTAAGGATATGGGCAGAGCGACCCGTTTCCATAAGGCGGTCCTGATAGTCTGCGGCAGCATAAATGAGGTATCCATGTCCCAGGTAGCGTACGCCGAAAATCGGGGCATAAAAAGTCAGCTCCTAAGCCCCCATAAGATGTTTCATAATGACTTTTTAAATAATCCGGAATATGAGACTATACTCACAAATGCAATAGACACCCTTTTAGAGCATGGGATCCTTATACTAAAGACTGCCGATGAGGAGGGAGATATAATCTTCATAATGGGTGCCGGGGACGGATCTCCTGGGGAGAGTACATACAGGATAATCACAGGGTTTATTGGCTCTTTTGTAAGGGATATAATGAAGCGTACAAACATAGGCACCTTGGTGGTCTTTGGCGGGGATACCGCTTTGGGGATAGTCGAGGGGCTTCACTGTACGGCTATTTTACCCCAAACCGAATTGCTCACCGGAATCCCCATATCTGCCCTGGGGAGCAAGCTTTTTAGCGGTACATTAATAACCAAGGCCGGTGGTTTCGGGGATGAGGGAACCCTTATGGACATAATTAATGCATTGGGTTAGTTGAAACTTCCTTACCCCCGGCATTGATTTGGGGAAAACTGAGGCTTATTTCATTTAAAAGCTGTCGCTTCCGATCGGGCCTCCTGCCGGTGGAATCGGCTTAAGGCATCCCGCCTGTTTTGCATGGGCGGATGGTTTACCCCAATATTCCCCAAATCGCATCGGGAAGCTGCCTTTTAAATTAAGATAATAGAAAGTGAATTACAAAACTGATTGATGAAGAGAAGGGATAAGTTGATGTTGATTGGCATAACTATGGGAGACGCAAGCGGTATAGGACCCGAGCTCATCTTAAGGGCTTTTAAAGAAGGCAGCCTAGAGGGACACTTTATCGTAATAGGGGATTACAGGATTTTAGATTATTGCAGCAGACTATTGGACATAAAAATACCCTTCAACAAAATTGGGGATGTAACAGAATATATTGAAGGTGTGCTAAATATCTATGATATGGGAATTATGGATGAATTCATGCCGGAGATAGGGAAAATTTCGAAGATAAGCGGCTATTCGGCCTACAAGTACGTTGAACGGGCAACGGAAATGGCCCTTGGCGGGCAGATCCATGCCATCGTCACCCTGCCCATGAACAAGGAGGCCACCCGATTAAGCTTTCCCGACTTCACCGGTCATACCGAGCTTATCGCTAAGGTCTGCGGCCAGGACAACTATACCATGATGCTGGCGTCGGATAAGCTGACGGTGACCCATGTTAGCACCCACGTTTCCATGGGAGAAGCAGTAAATGCCGTAAAAAAGGAACGGATTTTAAAGGTCATAGAGCTGACTCACAATTCCCTTAGGTCCTTCGTCGAAAAACCCAGAATCGCTGTGGCCGGATTAAATCCCCACGCCGGGGAAGGCGGCGCCTTTGGTAGGGAGGAGACAGACGAAATACTGCCTGCGGTACAATCCGCCCGGAAGTTAGGAATAGACGCAGTCGGACCTATTTCACCCGACACGGTCTTTGTAAAGGCGGTGAACAGGGAATATCACGGTGTGGTATGCATGTATCATGACCAAGGCCACATCCCCATAAAGCTTCTGGATTTTGACGGCGGTGTAAATGTGACCTTGGGCCTTCGGGTGATTCGAACTTCGGTAGACCACGGTACTGCTTTCGATATCGCATACAAGGGGATTGCATCCCCTAAGAGCTTCATAAATGCCTATAATTTTGCGCGCCGAATGGTGAGCGGGGATGATTAACTGGTAATGGATCGGCACAATAGGTCATATTAATCCTAACTAGATTTTCCTTATATTGAACATCTTGGATAATATATACCAGGTAGCCGTCAGTGGGAGGTTCAGAGTCCAATAGAAGACGCCCCTCAGCCCGTATTCCGGTACCAAAAGGTATTTGTTATAATGGCTTAGGGCATCCTCAAACCATGCAATATGCTGTATACCGCTTGCGTTGATATAATCCATGGAGGGCTGTTTGACATCATCGTGGAATATGATGGGCGCGTCGTAGGTTCTGCCCAGATTCCATACCCCGGCAAGGGTGACGGTAGATGCAGGGTTGGCGGGACCATAGGGCAGCGGCCAGTCGTATCCGTAGTTGGTCAAACCCATTAAAATCCTGTCCGGAGGAATATCACTGGCTATGGCATAGTCCAACACCTTTCTCACAAAAGGCAGCGGGGCAGTGGGAGAAGGCGGGCCGCCGCGCCATCCCCATTCATAGGTCATTATGGCTGCCAAATCCATATAGGGGGCAAGGGCCCTATAGTCAAAGAAACCGGCCCAAGGCCTGTCGGGGAGATCTTCCCATTTGGCGGCAATATTAACGCCTAGCAGCTTGTCTTGGCTGTGAAGCCTTTCAAAGAGCAGGCGAATAAAGTTGGTAAAAAGGTCTCTGTCTTCGGGATGAAGGTTTTCAAAGTCTATCATGACACCCGGGAGGTCGTATAGTTCCAAAAAGGCCATGATATTTTCTATAAAGGTATTGAGGATTTCGGGGGTTGCTATTACAGCCCTACCCAAATCGCTGTCGAATTCCCCTTCCTTAAGATTGGTTAGGACAGGGACGGGCAAAACACTTTCTTCCCTGGCAGCGTCCAAGACGATGGGGCTTATAGAGCCTGTTATCTCTCCGGTTTCTGTAACGGGAAAATCGAAGATCCCTACATATGTTAAATATCTCCCTAAAGCCCTGATTAGGAAGGCATCCGGATCCGAAATCGGCAGATAATATCCAAAGGTCTCAATGGTGAGTACCGGGGTGCTGCCGCCGGCGGGCTGTATAATAAGGGTTTGGCCTATAGCCAGCTCGAAGGGAAAGGTAAGGTCGTTAAGGGCTATGATGCTATAGACGGTGACACCAAACTGCTGCGCAATAGAAAAAAGGGTATCCCCCTGCTGTACCGTATATGTAACCTCTTCTGTCGGGGATTGGGTAGGGATGACTAGGTTCATGCCTACGACCAGGGGTTCCTCGGGGTTTAAGCCGTTTACATCAACTATCGCCTGAGGGGATATATCAAAGGCAAGACCGATGGCATCTAGAGTATCGTCGGGCTTTACAGTATAAAATTCCATAAAAATCACCACCAACTATTTCTCTCTTCCATTATATGCGGTATAATTCATATGTTGAGGTTCAGATAGATAATCAGTAGGTCAGCTGAATTTGTTGGCATGATAATTACATTG
>DASRNX010000003.1:0-2006 GCA_035647175.1 Clostridia bacterium
TCCCGAAAGGGCTATGATGGTACTTGATCTGTTCTGGGCGGATAGGTATCTGTCCAACACCATGGCCTATGGGGTAGAAGGTAAAAACTATGAGGTCATCTCAGGCGATATCCATGATCCAGCCGTGGATACCGTGGTAGAAGCAAAGAGCGGTGACGAGCAGACCTGGGCTATCTGGCATAACTGGGTAGGACCCCTTTGGGATCAGTGGAGCTCAAATTGGAATACAACCGAGGCCCTGCAAAAGATGCAGGATGACAATGATAATTCAGAAGCTTCAAAATTGCTGGGTTTCCTCTTCGACCCGGAACCTGTAAAGCAGGAAATCGCACAGCTGAACGCTATATGGATAGAGGCTGGACCTATATTGGGCTCAGGCTCGGTGCCTGATCTTGACAAATATCTGGAGGAATTAAGGCAGCGTATGGACAATGCAGACGGACAGAAGGTCATACAGGAAGTAGAACGCCAGATTGAGGAATGGAAGGCTTCCAATTAGGCAAATATCGCAAATTAACTAGGTTAATCGATTAGGAGATGTCAAGAGGCGTCTCCTAATCAATTCACCTGTTGTTTTAGTTAAATATGCTAGTAATGGCTATTGAACGACCTGTTACATCATGAAGGTATAAGTCATCCGCTTTGCAATAGTATATTCCCTTTATCATGAATCAGCATAACGCATTTACTTAATTAGGCTATATTATTGCATTGCATAAAGAGGACCCTACAGAATATATTTTTGACTTGGAAGGGGAATTGACAGATGAATGAAGGAGTAAATGTTTTAGATTGGAGGCTGGAATGGAATCCGGAAAATGGGCTCCCGACCTCCCTTACCCGGAGAGGGAAACCGGGATTTACTTTCCCGGAGCCCATGATGACCTTCCTTATAGGCGGGATTACACCCAACAATGGTCGCAATCAGATGTATGATGTGGTGGGTTGCGACATTCTCGGTGTCAGCCCACAGCTTACGGAAGTGAAATTAGAAAAAGAAATCGTCTATATTAATACGGCCTTTGGGCCACTACATTTAAAGACGGGATTTGAATTTAAAGAAGATGAGGTTTGGCTATCCTTTGCTGTCACCAACCATTCCCATAGGGATATAAGATTGCGTAGCGGGGTATGGCGCATGAGCGCCCTAAACCCCATGGATTTTCATAGGTATTCCGTTATCGCACCGGGATATAGCCCCAATATGAATGAGCCATACCGGGTGTTCAAGAAAATTGACGAGTATAGGGAAAAGGAATTTATCGATCTAAATTGCCATGGGGGTGCCGGAACCCCTGGCTACCGTTCGGGGATAATCGGCGTTCACGGAGAAGGGGTTGGATTGGTTAATTGGTATTTAAATGAAACCTTTTCATGCCATATTGAAAGCTTTGGGGTTGAGGATGACGCGGTGAGGTGGGTTCGAAAGATATATTGTCCCTGCGATTTAAAGCCTGGAGAGACCCTGGTACTGGATGGCCTTCGCATGGGGATTATAGAGGGCACACGAGGTGATGCTATTAGGTCTGCATCTGGGGACTTTTCCCGTTTTGCTAAAACTCCCGCTGGGGATAGCACCCCTTTGCGGATAATGGAAATATGCATCGGGGAAAAGGCAGGTCGAAGCGTTTTTAAAGGATATGATGAGGTAATAAAAAAGTTGCCCGAGATTGCGGATATGGGATTCAATGCCCTTCAAATCATGCCTGCCATGCCCTTTCCTAGCTATTCAACCTTTGACTTAATGGATATTGGAATTACATACGGGGATGAGGCAGAGCTAAGAAACCTCGCTGAAAAGGCCCATGGGCTGGGTCTAAAGATTATATGCGATATAGTGCTGCATGGGCCATTTGAATACGAGCCGGAAGTGGTATTAAGGCCTGTTTCGCCCTACCTTAAAGATCGCAAGGATTGGTTTATGCGACATGAAAGCGGGGAACCGGGCCGTACTTACACCAGATCCTTGGACTTGGCCGACCCACGCTATCAGATCCATGTGGCGG
>DASRNX010000004.1:0-3542 GCA_035647175.1 Clostridia bacterium
AATATGTGGTATAAATGAAGGTATAGGAAAGATAACAGTAGAATTATACATACATATGTGAAGGAGTGATATTATGTCTGGAAATAAGACCCCCAATGTGATCCTTGTCTACGCCGATGATTTAGGCTATGGGGATCTGTCATGTTACGGCGGTGTAGGCGTGGATACCCCCAATGTGGATAAACTTTTGGAAAATGGGGTGAAATTTACCGGCGGATATTCGACATCGGCGGTCTGTACGCCGGCGCGGTATAGCCTTCTGACGGGGGAATATCCCTTTAGAAACCCCAGAACCTATATCCTGCCGGGAGATGCATCCTGTATTATAGATAGGGAGAAGCTGACCCTACCAAAGGTATTTAAAAATGCGGGATATAACACGGCGGTCGTGGGAAAGTGGCATCTCGGTTTGGGAGACGGCAATCTCGATTGGAACGGGGAAATCACCCATACCCCCAACGATGTCGGATTCGACTATTCCTTTATCTTTCCGGCTACCAACGATCGTGTCCCCTGTGTATACATAGAGAACAGGAGGGTAAAGGGACTAGATCCTGATGACCCCATAGAGGTGTCCTACACCGCTGAATGTCCCTACGACGATATCCCAACTGCGACCAGAAATCCCGAACTTTTAAGGATGAGGCATAGCTATGGCCATGATCAAAGCGTAGTTAACGGTGTAGGCAGGATCGGCTATATGCGCGGCGGCGGGGATGCCCTTTGGAGGGACGAAGATTTAGCGGAGGATTTTTTGGCCAAGGTGAAGGGCTTTATAAGTGAAAATAGCGAAAATCCATTCTTTGTCTTCTATGCGCTGCACCAGCCCCATGTACCGAGGGTGCCCAATCCCAGGTTTGTGGGTGCAAGCGGACTAGGTCCCCGGGGAGATGTAATTGCAGAATTGGATTGGTGTGTGGGGGAACTATTAGATCATCTGGAAGATGAGGGATTATTGGAAGATACCATTATCATATTTTCCAGCGATAATGGGCCTGTTTTAGACGACGGGTATCTGGATGATGCGCCAAGGCTCAACAGAGCACGCAGGCATAGACCCGCCGGACCCCTCCGCGGGGGTAAGTACAGCAAATTTGAAGGCGGCGCCAGAATCCCCCTAATCGTTTCTTGGGCTTCACATATAAGGCCGCAGACCTCCGCTGCATTAGTTAGCCAGGTGGACCTTATGGCTTCCTTTGCATCGATGCTGAATATAGACCTTGGGGATTGGGCTCCCGACAGCCTGGATATGATCGATGTCTTACTGGGCAGATCCCATAACGGGAGGGAAGAGATTTTCGCAGAGGACATAGCCAAGAGCCATTTTTTAAGGCAGGGCAAATGGACATATCTACAGCCTAAGGAAGGCCCCGCCATAAACTTTCATACGGATACGGAACTTGGCACATCCCTTGACCCCCAGCTCTATAACATGGAATATGATATAGGTCAGCGGGAAAATGTCGCGCAATGGCATATGGACATAGCACAAAAAATGGACCACCGCATTGAAGAGATAAAGGCCGGGGAAAGGACGAGATAACCCCGTATATTTTATCTGATATGCTATGAAATGCAGGCATAGGATAGGCATTGATAGGATAATATATGTATCCTTATCTATATAGAAAGAATATGCTGTAAACAGGGGCTCTGTCAGGCACCCTATTATGGGAAATATCATAATACATTCTTCGTTATAGGGATTGATTTGATTATAGATAAACAACAGGGAAATCGAATCTGTTGGCATGACAATTACAATGGATCTATGCGATTTCAAGATAATGAATTTTTAGCCGGGGTTGTTTATCTATAAGTCTTATTTAAAAAACAGATAAAAGGGGGAACTAAAATGCCTTTGTCCGTAAATGTTGAGGCCGTCTTTAGCGGCTGGGATTTTTTCGAAGGTATGGAGGCCGTAAAAAGGGCTGGATTAAGTGCCTATGAATTTTGGACCTGGTGGAACAAGGACATCGACGAAATAGCCAAGGTCGGGAATGAGTTGGGTCTGGAAACCACAGCTATTTGCACAAAGTTTATCAGTTTGGTGGATCCCGACAAGAGGCAGGAATACAAGGATGCCCTGAAAGATACCCTAGAAGTAGCAGGAACCCTTGGATGCAAGACCATTATATCCCAGGTCGGGGATGAAATCCTCGGCATCCCAAGGGAAACCCAAAAAATGAGCATAGTCGAGGGATTAAAAGAATGCGCCCCTATGCTAGAAAAGGCGGGGGTTACCCTGGTCTTTGAACCCCTCAATACCTTGGTAGATCATCATGGGTATTATCTGTGGTCCTCGGAAGAGGCCTTTGATATCGAATGTATGGTAAGGAGCACAAATATTAAGGTACTCTACGATATCTATCACCAACAGATTATGGAAGGACATCTCATCTACAGGATTATAAAGAATATAGACAGGATCGGGTATTTTCATGCAGCGGGGAACCCGGGAAGGCACGAATTAACGACCGGGGAGATAAATTATCCTGAAGTTTTTAAAGCTATAGGGAAAGCGGGGTATAAGGGTTTTATTGGCCTTGAATACTTTCCGTTGGGGGACCCCGTAAAGGGGTTAGAGTTGCTGGTTTCCCAGATGGAACAAGTATAACGGGACAGAAAGGTGCCCGCGGTTTCTACAGGGGACAGGGCCCCAATTGATATAGCGGGCGGGCATATACCCTGCACCTTTCTGGGAGTAGTGTGTTGTAAGTGTCAATACGACTGTTTCTGATACTATAATCAGGAATAGGAAAACATAATGCTTTCAGATAGTTATTAACAAGCTAAATCATGAAAAGGAGGTCACCTACATGTTTAGAATTGGAATCATCGGAACCGAGAACAGCCATGCTATGGCGTTTGCCCGCCTTATAAACCTACCGGACAAGGGCACAGGCCGCCGGCTTTGGGAAGATGCCAAGGTGGTGGGGGTTTATGGGCCGGATTTACAATCAGCCCGGGCTGTCCTAAAGGATGGGGAGGCAGAGTTTATCGCATCATCTCCGGAAGAGTTTATAGGTCGGGTGGATGCAATGATGATTACTTCACGAAGAGGTTCCGTCCACTACGACTACGCCCTACCATTTATCGATAAGGGCTTGTCCGTATTTATTGATAAGCCATTCACCACCGATACGGATGAGGCCGAAATGCTGGTAGAAAGGGCCCGGAAAACCGGGGCTCTATTGGCCGGAGGGTCAGGGTGCAAGTACTCATGGGATATACTCATACTAAAAAATAGGGTAGAGGAACTGCGAAAGCAGGGCGCGCTGCTGGGAGCTTCCATGAACTTTGCTGCGGACCTAGAAAGCGAATACGACGGATTTCACTTCTATGCTCCCCACCTAACCGAGATGGCTTTGACCATGTTCGGAAGCAAAGTGAAGGGTATAAGGGCTACCGAAAATAACGGTTCGGTGGTAACTGTTGTCCATTATGATGATTGTGATGTGACCCTGCACTATACAAAAGGCAGCATCATGTCCAGCTGTTTGCTATATGGGAAGGAATCTAACTACTACCGAGAAGTGGAT
>DASRNX010000005.1:0-17713 GCA_035647175.1 Clostridia bacterium
TATATAGACAAAAGGGCGGTCACACCGCCCTTTTGTCTATATACTTAATTACACTTCATTATGCTTCATAATTTTTATATATATGCCCTGTTCCGGCCGGTCCTTGTCTGTACCATTTAACGAACATCTCCATAGAATCTACGCTTCTTGGCACAATTATGCCTCCTCTTCCCACATCTTCCGGTCGATGTGCATCGGACCCGGAGCCCATCATAAGATCGTTGCTTTTTGCATAGGCATAGGCTTTGTCGTTGCCGGAATCATGTCTGGGATTGGCGTTGTGAACCTCCATGCCATCCAGCAGGTTTCCCGGTGCGGGGGTTTGCCCTACGCGAAAAGGGTGGGCCTGGAAGATCAAAGCCCCGGTCTCTTGGATATGGTCCCTGAATTCCTCCAATGTGTAGAGGTGAAGATTTGGGTTTTGAATCAAATAGTCCCCATCCAGTCCGTATACCAAATAATCCTCCGGTCCCTTTACAAACCTTATCTCCATCCCAAGAAAAACCCTTACCCCAAGGGCCTTTCCCCTCTCCAGGGCCGATTTGTATCCTGACAGAAAGGATTGGACCTTTTCCTCCCAGGGCAAATCCCCCAGGGATTCAAAATACCATTCATGATAGTGATCGGTTATCACTACGGCATCGTAGCCAGCCTCTTTGTACAGCTCAATCATCTCCAAGGCGGCAACTTTACCGCAGGGACTTACCTGACTGGTGTGCACATGGGTATCAAGGAGCATCAGCTCATTTTCCATCCCTACGCCTCCAGGAAAAAGGCCCTGTAGCCCCTCATGGTCTCATAGATATCGGCCTTGCTGGCCACTTCCCATGGGGCATGCATATTGTGAAGGGGTACTCCACAGTCTATAACATCCATCCCGTATTCGGCCAGGATAAAGGCTATGGTTCCGCCGCCGCCCTGGTCCACCTTCCCCAGTTCCGACGTTTGCCACATAACATCATGCTTTTCCATTATGGCCCTGAGCTGAGCGATGAATTCCGGATTGGCATCGTTGCTGCCGCTCTTTCCCCTTACCCCCGTATATTTGTTAAAGGTAAGTCCCTTGCCCAGGTATGCCGTATTCAAGGGTTCACTGACAGTGGGGTAATTAGGATCAAAAGCCGCGCTGACATCGCCTGATAGCATCTTTGAATTAGCTAAACACCTGCGCAGTTTAAGTTCGCTGTAATCCCCAGATAAGTTCATTATCTCGGCCATGGTATTTTCAAAGAATCTGGAGGTCATGCCCGTGGCTCCTACACTTCCGATCTCCTCCTTGTCCACCATAAGGGCTAAGCAGGTCTTATCTGGATTTTCTATATCCATAAGGGCCTCAAAGGATGTATAAGCGCATACCCTATCATCATGCCCGTAGGCCATAACCATACTTCTGTCCAGCCCATAATCCCTGGCCCTGCCTGCGGGGACGACTTCTAGTTCCGCAGAAACGAAATCCTCTTCGTTAATACCGTATTTTTCGTTAAGGAGCCTCAGGATATTTTTCTTAACCCTGGCTGTATCCTCCTTATCCCCCATGGGGATGCTTCCCATAGAAACGTTCAGATCCTCTCCTTCTATTGCCTTGGAGAGCTTTTTATCCATCTGATCCGCCGCCAGATGAATCAACAGGTCCGTTATCCCTACCACCGGATCATTATCGTCCTCCCCTATTACTATATCCACAACGCTACCATCCTTTTTTACCACTACGCCGTGAATGGCCAAGGGTAGGGTAACCCATTGATACTTTTTAACGCCGCCGTAATAATGGGTCTTAGAGAGGGCCAACCCGGAATCTTCATACAGGGGATTCTGCTTTAGATCCAGTCTCGGTGAGTCCACATGGGCTCCGATAATCCTCAGTCCCTCCTCCATAGGCCGGCTCCCAATTACGAATAAAGCCAGGGTCTTGTCCGCATTGTTGGCGTATACCTTGTCTCCGGGTTTTAAGGGCTGATTATCCTCCATCAAGGCAGCCAGATCCTGATATCCCCTGTCTTCGGCTAATCTAATAAATTCTGCAGTACACTCCCTTTCGGTCTTACATTTGGAAATAAACGCCTTATAGCCTTCGGAAAAATCAAAGAGTCCATCCAGGTTTTCCCCAGTGTATTTGTCCCATACATACCCATAGGTTTTCTCTAAACTTTCCCCTTTTACGTCCTCCATACTCATTAAACACATCTCCTTATCATTCTAGGTTCTTTTCTTCTATTTCGGTAATCATATCTACTCTTTTTCGGTGCCTACCACCTTCAAATTCTGCCTTAAGCCAACTGTCTATGATCATCTTCGCAAGACCGATACCCACAACCCTTGCGCCCAAAGCCAGGATATTGGTGTCGTTATGTTCCCTGGACAGGACCGCTGTGTAGCAATCACTGCATACCACGGCCCTAACTCCCTTAACCTTGTTAGCAGCTAGAGATACGCCCACCCCTGTACCGCAGATCAGGATAGCCTTTTCAAATTCGCCCCTGGCAACGGCCTTGGCAACGGCCTCGCCATAGATGGGATAGTCGGTACTCTCCTCGGAGTACGACCCAAAATCCTTATAGGCTATTCCCCTCTCATCGAGATACTTTTTAATCTCCTCCTTAAAGCGAAAAGCAGCATGGTCACCGCCTATAGCCAACATAAAAGCACGCTCCTCATAATAATCTATATGAAACCCAAACGATCCGTAAATCCCCATCAACGGGCGGCAAAACCCGTCAGTCCCTTCCCAATGCAGGATGTTTAAGCTTGTCGGCCAGTAACTCCCAAGCCTTGGGACAATCGTCAAAGGCGTACAGGGGCCTGAATCCAAAATCCAAGTACATGTTGATAGCCTTCCAGCTAGTGGTCTGGGAGGTAAGGTAGGCCCTTTTATGGGATTTCTGGATCCGTCTTATGGCCTTGGCTACCAGGGGTTTTCCGAGGCCCCTTCCCTGGTAGCCGGGTACTATCGCAATCCAGTGCAATCTGCCGATTTCCTCCCCCTGAAAATCCTTGTCATACCAGCCCATAGATGTGCCTATGGGTGTGTGATTTTCGTCATAGAGAAAAAAACATCTGCCGGCCAGCTCTGTCCCCAACCCGCCGAATTCGTCAGAAAACCTTTTCAGAGCCTTGGCCTTGCTGCTGAACTCACCGGCTGCTGTCTCGATATCCGCCCAAATCGTCTCGTCCCCGTACTCGAAGTCTCGAAAATAATAGCCTTCCGGCAGAGCTAAATCTGCATCGCTATTTATTATGTCGTTATGGATCATCCTTATTCGGTAATATTTCACCGCATCTACCTCCCAAAAAATCAGCTATCATCTTAAAATCAATCTATCGCCTTATCGGCTGCCCCGGCATTTTGCGTAGCTGCGTCGCGGTCTTGTGCCATCTCCTCTACAGTTTTGGTCTTTAGCCTGGCAGCACCCTTGTAGTTTTCCTTGGCTGGGATTAAATTGCCCCGATCAAGCCTTTCCTTTGCCTTATCTATGGCATCCCCATATTGGGGCAGCCATTGTGCTTGGGCTACCAGCATCTCGTCCACCATCTGCCAAATCTCCGGGGGATTGCATACGGCCCCGACCAACGGATCCATCATCATAGCCTGACGCAATAGGGTATCATCGGCATTGACCGCCGCCTCTACGGCCATCCTCTGTACCGATATGCTGGAGTTGCATATGGCCGCACATCCTAGGGGAAGGTCTCCTACCTTTGGAATGTTTACACCGTTATAATCCACATACCCCGGCACTTCGATAATAGCGTCATCGGGCAGGTTGGTTATGGTACCGTTATTTACTACATTAAAGTGTCCCCTGTATACCCGTCCTGTTTCAAGCCCTTCTACTATATAGGAACCATGCTCCTGGCTCCTGTCGTTGGGATCGTATTTTCGGGGTTCTTCCTTCAGCCAGTTGGGAAAGTCCGTTTCAAACCAATTGCGTCCTTCGGTACAGACCCTTAGATATCCCCCGGTTTCCCCATCTATCCATCTACCCAAATCTATCCAGTCCATGATCTCTTCGGGCCGCTTTCTGTACCATGGAAGGTATTCGCTGAGGTGCCCGTTGGATTCGGTGCTGTAATACCCAAAACGCCTGAGCATATCTATACGCACCTTTTCAGTTCTGCTGTATTCGGGATGTTCTTCAAAAGCCTTTAAGAGCCTCCCCGTCATGTCCACACCCTTATGCTTAATCTGAATATACCACGTTTGATGGTTTATGCCGGCGCAGATGATATCCACTTCGTCCTGATCCAATCCCAGGACCTCCGCAATCTGTTGATGCCCACCCTGAACGCCGTGACATAGCCCGATGGTGTTTACTCCGCCGTACTTGTTGCACGCCCAGGTGATCATGGCGTTGGGGTTTGCGTAGTTAAGGAGCAGGCAACCGGGTTCTGAAACCTCCCTTATATCCTTGCAAAAATCCAGCATTGCGGGGATGCCCCGCTGGCCGTACATGATACCGCCGGCGCATAGAGTATCCCCGACGCATTGATCCACGCCATATTTTAGGGGAATATCCACATCCAATTCGAAGGCCTCAAGGCCCCCTATCCTAACCACATTGAATACGTATCTCGCATCCCTCAGTGCCTCACGGCGATCCGTAGTAGATATAATTTTGATATCAAGCTCGTTGGCATCGATATCCCTTTGGCAGAGCTGGGTAACCATGGATAGGTTGTGCTCGTTTATATCCGTAAATGCCACCTGTATATCGTGAAATTCCGGTACTGAGAGCAGGTCCTTGAGTAATCCCCTAGTAAACCCTATACTTCCGGCTCCGATAAATGCAACTTTAAAAGACATATAAGCCTACCTCCCTATTTCATAAAATAATAATATCATGATTCAGCTTTAAAATGTTATTATACGGATAAACAATACGTAAACTAAATCTATCGGCGTGATAATTGTAACGGGTCCATGCAATTTCATACGGTAAATTTATAATTGAAGTTGTTTATCTACAGCTTTTTACCGCTACTTACAGCCTAATCGATTAGTCTTTTTACTGTATATGGTATGGTTCGCCGGTGAAATAGAGTTTTAATACTCTGATCATATCCCAAAAACAGAGCTGTTATATGCTTTATTAATGATATTGAGATCCTATAACCTTTGCAGCCCCAACCGGTAAAATTTCAGTATATAGGAATATTGCAATCCGACAATTTTTGTTCTAAACTATTATGGCGATGCTTTTTTCGCTATGGTAGCGGCCATAGCAGCAGATGATTATAACTAAAAGGGGATATGCCCATGCATATAGAATGTCCCAATTGCAAAGCCTTCTTTGACGAGGACGATAATACCCGCTGCCCCAGATGCCAAACCCCTGTTGATGAATACTCGCCCGGATGCGGAGGGTGTGGAGGTTGCGGCAATGATAAGGCTTGTGGGGGCTGCGGGGGTTGCTGTAATCATGCCCATTAATGGATAAACAATAGGTCAACTAAATTTATCGGCGTGATAATTGTAACGGGTCTATGCAATTTCATGACAATAAATTTATTAGTTGAAGTTGTTTTTCTATAGTAGCCCAACAAGCCCAATACAAATTTTTGAAAAAGCAGGGTCGACAATAGACTCTGCTTTTACGATTTTTAGTGCTTTTACCGCCTTTCGGGGACAATCTCTATCCAATATCCGTCGGGATCTTCGATAAAGTATATGCCCATGCCCTCGTTTTCAAAACATATGCATCCCATCTCCCTGTGGTGCTTGCGTGCTGCATCAATGTCCCGAACCACCAGAGCCAAATGGATTTCGTTGTCCGATAGGTCATATGGTTCTTCCCTGTCCCTTAGATATGTAAGCTCTACTTGATGGCCCGTAACCCCATCGCCCATAAATACCAAGGTAAAGCTTCCGTCTTCCGCTTCCACCCGCCTCTCTTCTACGAGTCCCAAGGCCTCCTTGTAAAACTGTACGCTTTTTTCCAGGTCCATGACGTTAAAGTTGGTGTGTGCAATCTTAAATTTCATATCTTCTGTCCCCTTCCTTTAATATATATTTGAAATTGGTTCTTACGGCTGCCCATTCCTAGAATATAATTTCCTGCCCCCTATGGGATAATTCCACTACCCTGGTTGTATCCAGGGATTTGACCTTTTGCGCAAAGGCCTTGGTTATCTCGTATTCCGTTCCAAAATGCATCGGAATGAAAACTTTGGGTTTAAGCCTTTTTATAAAATATTCCCCACCCATATAATAATACTCCCTGAGCCTGGGGTCAACCGGAAAGAACGCAATGTCAACGGATACATCCCCAATCCTGTCCACTTCCCTTAAAAAGCTTGCCTCGTCCTCTTCCAATTCCTGGGGTGTCGATTCATAATACCAATACCAACAATTGAGATCCCCGGCATGGAAGATATTTAGCCCATCTATGGAAGCTACAAAGGAAACCCCCAAATCCGTGGAACCGTAGGTCCTAACGCTGATGGTATCGCTGTTATATTCTTCATAGGGATGCATATTATGGTACCTTAAATTTCGCGTTGGTGCATCCACTTCAAAGCTTAGAAAATAGTGGATATCTTCATTAATTTCCTTCCAATCATAGATGACCGGATTGTAATGGTCTTCGTGGCTGTGGGACACAAATACAAAAACCTTGTCGGCATCCCTTAAGTCCTTGCGGGAAATGGTTCCTGCTTTGAGCCCCCTCAATCCCGACTCGGATTCGTCGGAGTAATAATCGAAAATCAACAAATTGTCCCTATATTTCACGGCAAATCCGCTGTGATATAGGTAATATATTCTCGCCACATCATCTTTCAATATCCGTCACTCTCCCAATTAAAATATTCAAAACAGTAGCAAAGACTGCCGCACCGCACTGGACCCGGCGGGGCAAGAAACGGTTTTGCCATAGAGCTATGCCCTTTTTAAAACATATAAACTAGAAAGATGCTTTTACGGCGTCCGGGTCTCAATGCAGAAATTTATCGTAAAACATATACTAATATATAACACCCACACGGTGCTTTAAACCGTCTATAGGAAAATAACTATTTCTATCGCTCTCCGTCTACGACAGAAGGAAAAGCCACCCCTATTGCTTCATTTTGTATACCCCCAGAAACAAAAGAACCGTGTCCACTGCTTCCTGTTGCTTCGTTCTCATTGCCTTATTAAC
Source organism: Clostridia bacterium (assembly GCA_035647175.1). Classification (GTDB taxonomy): domain Bacteria; phylum Bacillota; class Clostridia; order Caldicoprobacterales; family UBA3941; genus UBA3941. The sequence continues at coordinate 7,137 of DASRNX010000005.1, forward strand.
TGCTAGAAGCAAAGGAACTATAGCCGCTGATTTGCCATCACTTCCTCGGAAGCAGGGGAACCGACCCTGCCGCTTCCCGTTTCCCGCCACTTCCCACCATCGTGCGAGAAGCACGAGAACTGCCCCTGCCGCTTCCTTTCTAGATAAAAGAATACAAAATATCAAAATATAGTAATATAATCAGCATGCATTGGTATGATAAGGTGAAATAGGAAGCACTCAGACTTGCATAATACATTTTATCTTTAAAGAAAAATATTATACATGATCCAAGGAGGAGTAGACATGAATTCATTAGAAAGGGTATCCCTTATTCTAAAGCATAAAGAAGCCGACCATGTGCCGGTCTATCCCCTTATCAACAGCATATCCCGAAACTACACCGGTATTGACTACGCAACCTGGTGTCAGGACACGGACCTGTGTGCCGAGTCCATATTGAAGGCCACCGATGATCTCGGAGTGGATGTTATCTGCTCATTGGTGGATCTGTCCGTAGAAGCGGCGGATTTCGGTCAACCCATTGAATATCCTAAAAATGAGGCAGCACGGCCCGTATACAACCATAGAATTATCAATTCCATTGAAGAGTATAAAAATGTTGAACCGATAAACCCCAGGAAAACCCATAGGATGGGCGAACATATCCGTCTATGCGATATACTGATGAAGGCCAAAGGCAAGGAAAAGCCGGTGGTTGCCTTCGTCTTTGGACCCTTGGGCATCGTGAGCATGATGAGGGGCCAACAGGAGATGTTTATGGATGCTCTGGACGATCCGGAATCCATACACATTGCCTTAGAGGCGGTTACCCAAACCCTTTTGGAATATTGTGCCGCCCTTATGGAAACCGGGGTCCATGCCATAATGTTTGACACCCTGTATGCCTCCCAATCCATTATGAGCAAGCAGATGTGGGATGCACTGGAGGGTCCTTATATGGAACGCCTGGCCGATCATGTCCATTCCAAGGGGTGTATGGTCATGATCCACAACTGCGGAACCGGTATCTATTTTGATGTACAGATTAAAAGGATGCGGCCCCAGGCCATTTCGTTCCTCCACATCCCCGACGACTGCGGCTCCTACGCCGAGACCAAAGAAAAGTACGGACATCAAACCACCCTTATAGGCCATGTGCCCCCAAGCCTCATCCTTACCGCTACTTCCGAAGAGGTAGAGAATGAGTGTAAAAGGCAGATTGATACCTTTAAAAAGGACGGAGGGTTTATCCTAGCCACGGGCTGCGAATATCCCGCCAACGCTGACGTGGACAACGCAAGGGTTATGATTAAGACGGCACAAACCTACGGAAGGTACTGATATCCAGACTTTCGCCCTCCGTCCTTTAATTTCTAACTTCCAACTTCTAACTGCCAACCTCTAATTTCCAGCTTCCAACTTCCAACCTCTAACTTCCAACTTCTAATTCCCAGGTCTCGTAGAGATGGGGGTCGAATTGCGCCCTGCGGTTTTCACACCTCTCCCTGGGGCAGAGCTGGCAGTTGACAAAGTCCACCTCGGAGGAGAACCTAATGCCGGATATGGACTTTATAGGCAGCATCAAAAAACTATCGGTGAGCTCTACGCCTATCTTCCCAAATGGATCCCCAAGGATGGCGAAGAGCTCGCTTTGCTGATTTATAGGCCAGCCTTCCAAGGAACCGGGATTCATATTGGATACGGAATCGAGACCATAGTTGGCCTTTAGATGATTTTGGAAGGCTACTATGGCCCCTTCCAGGACCGCTTCCATAATCTTATCCATCCAGTATTGCTCCAATATGTCGTCAAGGGATTTGGCCCAATCATACAATTCCCTGCCGCAGGTACAGATATAGGGGTATATCCTGTCTACGGTATCTAAGTTTTCCCTGAGCAGCCGGCTGCCAAGCTTCACCCCGTCTGCGACTATATAATCATGGCCTTTATCCTCAATGACCGCCTCTTTATATAATACCTTGGGCCTGCCCAGATCCTCGGCAATTTTAATCAGCCTGAGTAAATCCTCTATGCCTTCACTTTCCCTGTCCATATGCAACTTTTCAAGTATGCGGTCTATATCCAATCTAAAATCTACGGAATCTAAAATAACGGTATCCATGCTTATGATGTCCCCTTTCATATCCGGGAAATAATACTGGGCCGGCAGAGCCGGCCCATATTTCTGCGCTGTTATTAATTACTCCCTTATTCAATAATCCTTTTGGCAAGCTGTGCCGGGGAAATCCCGCTCTTACTGTAGGGGGTTAACCTTAAGGCAAAGGTAAATGCCTCGGGCTTTAGCTGATACTCAGGCAGCTGTCCGGGGCCGCAGCTGGCGGTTCCCAATCCGTTATGCTTGTAGTCAAGGTTAAGGGTAATCTCATCCCTGGGCACCAGATCGCAGGTGTGTTTGGCATTTTCCAAATCTTCGGCAGTGAATCTATGGGCGCTAAAATCCAGCTGTGGCAGCCCCACTGCCAACAGACCCGTCCCTAAGGTATCGGTTATAGACATCCATTTTACATCGGATCTGTTCCCGTTCTCCTGGGGATAGGTATAGGGGGTGTAGAGTTCGTCCACGGTCTTATCATATACCCCAAAACCGTTTGCCGCCTTACTGTCGGGATAGGATTCTCCCGGCCCGCGACCGTACCATGTAACCTTATCCATCTTACCGGGTATGGCCATTTGAAGACCTATTCGGGGTAACATTTTGGGCAGTTTCTCGCCTTGGGGCTCTCCTTTTACTTCCAATAAAACGTCGCCGCTTCCGTATACCCTGTAGGTATACTCGGCATTTATCCCCCATGCCAGTACGGGAGGCGCTATGCGGCTCTTAACCTTAATAACCACAACTTTATCCTCTATAAGATCCCAATTTAGGCAGTCAACTCTATGGGTCAAATACTTAAGACCGGTTTTCTCCCAATCTTCTGTGGAGTTTCTGTCGTTATCCGTAGGCGCATGCCAGAAATTGAGCCTGGGGCCCTTGTCTATCATGTCTCCGCCCTGGTAGGTCCAAGTCTTTATAAGGCCTTTCACCTTATCAAATACCAGTTCAAAATCCATACCCGCTATCCGAAGGTTATTGCCCAAATCATTACACTTAATAGGAGGCATAGATTGAATGCTTACAGGTGCAGGCCTTGGTATATCTACCGGCAACTTAAACTGCGCCCATGCCACCTCATGGCCCTGCTTTGCCCAGTTTGTATCATGGGCCAAAACAAATCCAAGATTCAGCCAGTATTCCGTGCCCCCTAAGGGATTTTCCGGCATCGTAAAGGGTATTAATGTCTCTCTGCTCTCTCCGGCGGGGATGTCCCCGATTGTTACCCTGCCGCTTTGGAGAACGCGGCCGTCGGCCATAACGTTAAAGGCCAGGGTAAGCCCGTCCAGACCCAAAAAGTCATACCTGTTGGTCAGCCTTATGAGACCCTTATTAAGGTCTATCTCCTCTGCTATAACGGGTTCTATGATCTTCTTGTATTCAATGAGCCCCGGGGTGGGTGTGCGATCCGGCAACAAAAGTCCGTCTACTATAAAGTTTCCGTCGTTGGGATAATCCCCAAAGTCTCCGCCGTAGCCGTAGTATTTAACGCCGTCTTCGGTCTCCATGGGGATACCGTGGTCTATCCATTCCCATATAAACCCGCCTTGGAGGCGTTTATATGTATAAAAGGCTTCCCAATACTCCTTGAGGCCGCCGGGACCGTTACCCATGGCATGGGCGTATTCGCACATGATATGGGGATGTTCAAAATCGTCCCTTTTTCCTACCTCGATCATCTCCTCCACCGAGGTATACATGGTGCTGTACACATCGGCAACCTTGATCTCATCCTTATGGCCCTTGAAGCAGCGGGCCGTCTCTCCCTCATAATGGATTAGGCGGCCAGGATCCTTGGACCTTATCCATTCGCCCATGGCAGCATGGTTACATCCAAAGCCGGATTCGTTCCCTAAGGACCACATTATGATGGAGGGATGATTTTTATCCCTTTCCACCATCCGCTTTGCCCTGTCCACATAGGCTTCTTCCCAGTCCGGATCATCGCTTAGCTGATCTACGTTACCTATTATGTCAAAACCATGGGTCTCAAGGTCGGTCTCGTCTATAACATACAGTCCATATTCGTTACATAGGTCATAAAACCTTGGATCGTTGGGATAATGGGCGGTACGCACAGCATTAATGTTATGTCGCTTCATTATGAGTACGTCCTGCTCCATAGCCTCTAGAGATATTGTCCTGCCGCCTTCGGGGTGGTGGTCATGGCGATTAACCCCTTTGAGCATAATTGCCACACCATTTACCAGGAACACACCGTTCTTTAGCTCTATGGTGCGAAATCCCACTTTATTTGCTGCAACCTCTACTATATTTCCATCAGCATCCTTGAGGGTAAGCACTGCTGTATAGAGGTAGGGGTGCTCTGCCGACCATTTTTTCGGATTGTCTGCCGGGATCCTTAGATCCAAAATAGTTTTCCTGTCGGCACCCAAGGATATGGATTCGCATGATGTTTCGCCTATGAGGTTTTGAGAATCATCCAGTAACACCATATGGAAACTATAACCTTCGATCCCTGCAGAGCCGTTATTTTTAAGCCTTGTCTCTACCTCCAATACCCCGTCCTTGTATCCATCGTCGAGGTGTGTTTTTACAAAAAAGTCCTCTATCATGGTATTTGGCCTGGACAATAGGTATACGTCCCTATAGATTCCGCTGAGCCACCACATATCCTGGTCCTCTAAGTAGCTGCCGTCGGACCATTGGTATACCCTAACGGCGATTGTATTATTGCCGGGTTTTACAAGTTGGGTGATATCAAATTCAGAGGGCATGCGGCTAACCTTGCTAAATCCCGCCTCCTGTCCGTTTACCCAAACATGAAAGGCACTGTCTACTCCTTCAAAGCGCAGGAATGTCCTCCGTCCGTCCCAATCTTTTGGAAGGTAGAATTCCCTTATGTAGCTGCCCGTGGGATTCTCGCTGGGCACCATGGGCGGATCGACGGGAAAGGGGTACATTATGTTGGTATAGTGGGGACGCCCGTAACCCTTGTACTGCCAACAGCTGGGTACTTCTATTTCATCCCAATTTTCATCCATGTAGTCTACATTATAGAATCCTTCCGGCGCTTCCATGGGTGATGGGGCATAGTTAAATTTCCACATTCCATTTAAGGGCATAAACCGGGTTGAGCACTGCCTCTCTAGAGTAAGGGCGTCCTCTGCAGTCGAGTATGGAATAAAGTATGCACGATCCGGCTGACGGTTTCGATGCATCAGCTTATGGTTTTCCCAATCATTGATTTTTCCGTGATAGGTCTGTTTCATCTTTGGCTCCCTTCAGGTATTTGAGACGATTCGAAAAATATATTATACGATCTTGAATTCAATATCATATTTCCACTATGCTGTTTTCCCTATGGGATCTATAGGCCCCTTCCATAAGGCGGGTAAGCTCTATCCCGTCCTCTAAGCCAAATATTATCTCCCCGCCGCATAAAATTCCCTCAACCCACTGGTCGATGGCGCTGGGAAGTGCATCGGGAAGCTGGGTAGGGGTTATCCAGCCGGGAACCCGGCTTTCTGCCTTTTGGGATATAAGCCTTATCCTATTGTCGGCACCGCCTATGAACAGGCTTCCCTGGGTCCCGTAAAGTTCCATGGAAAAGGGGCTGTCGGAGGTTACAAACCCAGTCTCGTTTATGGCTATGGCCTTATTCTTAAATTCTATGACGCTGACCGCATTATCCTCAACGGGTTTGTCTATATAGTTGTTGAACATTGAGGTTATGCGAAGGGGCTCGCCTAGTAACCACCGGGATAAGTACATTCCATGGGCGCCTAAGTCTATCATGGCACCGCCACCGCACTCTACCGGGTCATAAAAATGGTCGGGTAGCCAACCGGCTACAGAACCGTTGTGGGCATTTCTAATCCGGAGCAAGGTGACATCCCCTATCAGGCCTTCGTCTATGACCTTTTTGGCAAAGAGGTTATGGGACAAGGTACGCTGCGGGAAGGATATACAAAACTTCACCCCGGCTTCTTGTACCGCTTGGGCGATTTCCTCACATTCCCCTACGGTCAGAGCCATAACCTTCTCCGTAAATATATGCTTCCCCGCCTTTGCAGCGGCAACCATTACCTCCCTATGTAAGTTGGTTGGGGTATTGACCACCACCGCATCAACATCGTCCCTTCCAAGGAGTGTGTCCAAGTCGGCTTCGAAGACCGCCCCGACCTCCTCGGCGTTCTTTTCTCCTCTCTCGGGAATCTCGTCCCATACCGCCGTAATCTTCACATCATCCCGGCCCATGAGCTGTTTCGTGTAGTCCCATGCATGAACGTGCCAATAGCTGAGCATTGCAACCTTTAACATACCTTTTCTCTCCCTTCATTCTATAAACACTTTATAAACACTTTTTGTATGAAATACACCTTAGCTTTCTCTAAATGGTTGTTATAAGAAGGAAGTTTCAAAAAACACATTATTAATAACGACCGCCATAATAATATTGATTCATTTTTTGAAACTTCAACTATACGACTACTCTTATGATGGTACTAAGCGTTCAATAGCTATTGCCGATATAATGCATTAGTTTGTTTGCTGAAATTATTATAGCATAAAACACCAATTATTTCTTCAATTGCTCAAGGGTTTCCTTAGGATCCGAATACCGGCTAAAAAGCCCAGCTTCGTTTCTGCCGTTATAATCCCCAGCAGTATTAAGGCGCACCCTATTATCATAGCAGGGGTAAATATATCCCCATGAAATATCACAGCGAAGATCGAACCGAATACGGATTCCAAGCAGAGTATTATAGACGCATGGTTTGCCGAGGTGAATTTTTGGGCAACGGTCTGAATAGAAAAGCTGAGAAGCGTACAGAGCACTATTATATATATCATCGAACCGTAAGTTTCCCTTGGTATCTGTGACGGAGGTGTTTCAAATAATATGGCGCAGAAGAGGGCTAAGAAAGCGGTGGTCAACATCTGAGTCACGGTTAAAGCCATGAGGTCTGCTTGTTTTGCCCAATATCCCAATAGGGTTATATGTGCGGCAAAAAAGATTGCGCAGGCCAGGGTTAAAATATCCCCAAGGTTCATACCGCTGTCACCCTTTAGGGTTAGAAATCCGATACCCACCAAGCAAAGCATGGAAGCTATAGCCGAATATATATCCAGTTTATTTTTATACAATATCCACGTTAGAAAAGGCACGATTACCACGTTGGTCCCAGTCAAAAAGGCTTGCTTGCCTGCTGTGGTATACAATGCCCCAAAGGTTTGGGTGGCAAAGCCTAAAAATAAGAATAGTCCTACCAAAATTCCGGCCCTAATATCCCGGAGCTTTGTGTCTTTTATTCTCTTATAATAGAGCAGGGATATTATAAGGCCGGAGATACCAAACCTCATAGCGATCATGTAAAAAGGGGCGATGTCAACTATAGCGTCCTTAACCGCTACAAAGCCGCCGCCCCATAAGATGGCCACCAATAATAAACCCAGATCCGCAATTATTACCCTTTTGTTCTTTACTTTTGACAATTTTCCACCCCATGCTGTTGATCTCGCTATATTCTTGCATTTTTAATTCACATTGTCAACCGCCGGGGGAAAAGGGTACCATGATAAATTGGAAATTAATCATAAGTTGAAACATATAAAGCCCCAGAATCCAATAAAAAACTTCACTATCTATTTCGCAGGATTCCCGCAGATACCCACGAATAAAAGAGCGCCGTTTTGTGCCGTGATACCGTAGATAAAGGGTCGATCCAGAATCATATCGGCTCGGTCTTTCGGAAGGGCGGACCCGCAATAGTCTATCTGGGTAAAGGCGGAAGCCTCAACACCGTCTTCATCGATGGCAATATGGGTTTCCTGCTTTACTTTGGTTATAAAGGCCATATGGTTCGTGATGCCTGAAAAATTGGCATTCTGTGCAAAAGCCGAATTTACCCCAAGGGCTTTAAGGGTATTTACCAGCTCAAATTCCGCACCAAATTTAAACTTGGGTACCTTCCATACTACCTCACCATAAAATTCCTCTCCGTCTTCAAAAACTTCCTGCATTTTCTCAGGCGATGAAAGGAGGTCATAGGGGGAAATGCCCGTATCGGGCAATATAAAAGTCATCCGCCCAGCATTTTTAAGCCCCAAGGAAGCCCTGGTAAAACCGTCACCTCTGGCAAAGCCTGCCGAGGCAAAGGTCTGATTCATAAAATCTACCTCTACATCATTCCCGTCTGCAAGGTGAAAGATATCCATGGCAGTCTTATCCCTATTAAACCGGTCAATCCATTGATCATAGAAGTAGATAGTATTGATGATGCTGAGGATTTGTTCTTTATCAAGATCAATGGATGGATTTAGGGTGCCGTTTGTATTGTCGCTGATCCATTTGGCCATGGCTTCCCCCGTATTCTCATCTGCAAAATCCACACTATAAGAGGATGCAAAGAAATTTTTTATCGCATTTTTTACGAAGCCTTCCCTAAACTCTATGGGTTCGCCGTTCATATCATCATCCAGCCATAGGGAATTGGCTATCTTTAATTTTCCAATATCATTATCGGTGTACAGGAGGCGATATAGGTTACCACTCTGTTCCGATAGGGTTTCATCATCCGCAACGCCTAGGAGGGATAGTAGCTCTTTTTGAGTATCCCCTCTTGCACCTGAGGCAGCCAATGCCAAGGCATAGTATAGGGATAAGGGAGAATAGTTTATATTATCATCCTTCTCTTTAAAAATCTGGGCGGAGGTTCTGTATGCAAAATCGTTTATCGCCGCTTCAAAGGTTTCATCCACGGGATTCTCATCCCGCACTTCCCGCACAGCGTCTAGGTCATCAAAGGCAAGGGCTTTAGGATAGATTACATCCATGATTGGTTTAATACTGCCACCCGGATTCCTTCCCGGAACCTTTATCTGCCAGATCGAGGTCAGCTGACCAATACCCAGCGCCAATGCGAGGCAAGCGGCAACAATTCCCCAGATCCTCCATGTCTTGGCTCTCTTTTTGAGACTGGTTGTTCTGGCTTCCCCTATCAGATCATCGTCCACCTGGGTTATAGCGTCAAAGATCTTTCTTCCCTTCATATCCAAACATCCTCCTTTTCTAATTCTCTCCTAAGGCTTTGCCTTAGACGATACATTCGTCCCGCCAGTTTATTCGGTGTAATGTTGCACTCATCGGCAAGGGCGTTTAAGGCTTCGCAAAACCAATATCTACGAAGGAATAATATCCTATCCTCCTGGGGAAGCGAACGTAGCCAACAGTCTAGAACTTTGGTTATCTCCTTCGATTGGATTTCCCCTTCCACGGTTTGTCGGGAAGGAATACACTGTGAAAGCTCCGAAAGCAGTATATCGGTCCCCCCGAACCTTTTTTGTGCATGGTTTTTGTTCCAGCGATTGATAGATAAGTTGCGTGCAATACGTCCTAAGTAGGCCGCAAGTGAATTAGGATGCTTAGGCGGTATAGACTGCCACGCCTTATTATATGTATCGTTAACACATTCTTCACTGTCCAGTGCGTCGTATAATATGTTTATGGCAATAGAATAACACAGCGCACCGTATTTTGTTTGGGTCTCTGTTATTGCCTGCTCATTCCGGGACCAGTAAAGGTCTATTATTTTTGAATCCTCCATAGATCTCCCCCCTTTCCATATGGACTTGAAGGCCTTCATCTAAAGATAAAGAATAGGTCAACTAAATTTATCTATAGGTGATAAATTTTATAGTTGGAGTTGTTTATCTATATATATAGACAGGAAAAAAGCAAGGATATTCGCTTTAATGTGCTTGTTATAGGCATAAAATTTTATAAAATAAAAACCCGGTTAAGGGTTTTTAAAATCTGATCCAATATGACACCAGAAACAATCGCTGTAGCAATTGCAACACAGGTTTCAACGGGGCGGAGGATATCTTTCCCTCACCTAGTTATATTTAAACAGCTATACTATTCGTCTTTCTATTTTTCTCTGGATTGTTCTAATATCCACTTCATGGCTGCCAACCATGCCTTTTATCGTATAATTCTCTTCTATCAGTAAATCCAGTTTTTCATTGGCTTCAGTCCTAAATTCAGTTAGCTCAGCTGTCTGATCTTGTATTGCCATTAACAATCTATGGGTCTCCTTCTGCCCTTCCTCCAATGCCATTTGTCTGGACTCCATAGCTCCTTGCCTGCCTTCTAAGGCTATCTGTCTGCTCTCTAAGGCCGCTTGTCTGCTCTCCAAAGTCTTTTGCCCTACAATTAATGTTCGCTGGCTTTCTTCTAAAGACGTCTGTCTGCCCTCCAGGGCGATCTGTCTGCCCTCCAAGGCGATCTGTCTGCCTTCCAAAGTCTTCTGTCCGTCCCTCAGTTCCTTTAGCGATTCAATTACAATCCTTTGAAACTCTTCATTGGTCATACCCTAACCTCCTATCCTTTATATAATGTTTACTATATTTGTCATTAAGAAAGTTTCAAAAAATACATTATTGATACTCGAGGTCATAACACCGACAATTGGACTTTTCAAAATTTCAATTCACCGGTCATTTGCTTGACGTT
>DASRNX010000006.1:0-6812 GCA_035647175.1 Clostridia bacterium
GGCGATCAGGCGGGATCCCTTGAGAATATCTTCTTGGAGCTGACGGGGCTATGAGTAGATTTATTGCACTTTTAAAAGCGAGTCTCAACGTCCATTTCGGTATTTCTTCTCTGAAATACCGCTTTACTAAGGAAAAAAAGCGCCTGTGGGAGCCCATCGCCGTTCTCATCGCCATCGTGATAGGGGGCGGCAGCATTCTTACTATGTACAGCCTGTTGCTTCTGGCGGTCTTTATGGCGGGCCAAGCCCTGGGGCATCCCGAGATAGTCATTACCCTGTCCTTTGTGGCGTCGCAGCTGGTTATACTGATCTTCGGTATCTTCTATATCATATCTGTTTTCTATTTTTCCAACGATATGGGCATACTGATCCCCATGCCCATAAGGCCCGGAAAGGTCTTGGGCGTAAAGTTTATTACCATCTTGCTGAGCGAGTATTTAATAGCCCTTCCGATGCTTTTGCCCGCCTTTATCATATACGGTGCTGGTTCCTGGCAGGGCATACTATATTGGATTAAGGGATTAATCTTAGTCCTTACAGCCCCCATTTTGCCCCTGGTTATTGCAGCATTGTTTGTTGTCCTTTTGATGCGCTTTATAAATATTCGAAAGGGCAAGGATCTCATGGTGGTAATCGGCAGCCTCTTTGGGCTCATGGCGGGGCTGGGGATAAACTTTTTTACCCAAAATCTGCCCCAGGGCAGCGAAGAAGAGTTTATAAAGCACATGATAGAGAGTAATACCGCTCTTATCGAATCCATCGGAAATAAATTTCCGCCCAGCATATGGGCTACCTTGGCCCTAACCCTTCGGGGATGGCATGGATGGGCCTACTTTCTGCTCTTCGTGGGGCTTTCGTTTCTGTTGGTGATCCTCCTCTATTGGATAGGCAACCACTTCTTCTACAGGGGTTACCTGACAGGTCAGGAGATTCGCCGAAAAAACAAAGCCATATCACAGCAGGATATGCAAAAGCGAATCAGCAGAGCATCCTCACCTTTTCTCGCCTTGCTTAAAAGGGAGTGGAGATTATTTATGCGTACCCCCATCTATATGATGAACGGTTTGGCGGGTATGATTATGTTCCCTATTTTTTTAATCATGCCCTTTTTAACTAAATCCGATGAATTGACGGAGGCATTCGGCTATGCAAAGGATCCTGAATATGCCCTAATAGTCACCTTGGTTTTTCTTGGCATAATGCTGTTTGCATCCAGCATTAATATGGTATCCTGTACATCCATCTCCAGAGAGGGTGCAACTTTTTGGATTTCGAAGGTTATACCCGTTGCGCCGAAGGATCAGATCCTGGCCAAACTCGCCCATAGCAGCATCCTATCCCTAGTAGGCCTTATAATAATGGCTATACCCCTCTACGCATTCTTTAATATTTCCTTGATCCATTTGACGATCCTGATCATATTGGGGCTATTGGCCAACGGGCTTATCAATATATTGGGCCTCATGGTAGATCTACTGAGGCCAAAGCTCTCATGGAATGACCCTCAGGAGGCCATAAAGCAAAACCTCAATGTGTTTTTTAGCTTATTGGCATCCCTTCTGATCATGGCCATCCTGGCAGTTGCCTCTATCGTCCTTATAGTCGCCCAGGTCAACCAATTTTGGGTCTACGCAGTCTTGGCCCTTATCATTATAGTACTGTCGGTGCCTGCCCTATTTGGATTGTTTGCTCTGGCTAAAACCCGCTATAAGAGTATAGAGATATAGACCACTTTTAAAGGGATGGCTTTGAAGATATAGGTCTTTTAGTGGTAGGTCTTTTAAAAGAAATGGGCCCTAGCTTTTTACAAATCAGTGATGAAAGCGGGGCTCAATGGTTCATTACATTTTTCATATACTATGGTGATGGATTTGCACAACACGTTGGGATATGAAACTTTTGCATGGTTTTGATATAAAACGACTAGCTAAATATGTCCTTTAGGAGTTTATCCAAATCCCTGTCGCTGAGCTTGGATGCCCCCGCTCTATTGCATACGCTACAATTTGCACAGTTCTTGAATTTGACGCTTTCATCGAAGTATTCTAAAATAAAACGTCTTAGGCATTTCTTTCCCTCACAATATTCCTCTATCTCCATCAATCTTCCCATCTCTATCTTCTTATGCCAGTCAATCTCCTCCTGGGTCAGATCGAATTCCCGGTTAAAAACGGGATACACGATACCGCCGTTTAACCTAGCAAAGTTGTATTCCATCAGCTTTCTCAAGGCGCTTTGTAGGGTATGCCTGTCTATCGACCTGCTCCTTAAGATGAGCTCTTGGGGGATGCCCTTTAAATCCCTGGACTTTATCCGCTTGTATAGCCCCTCGACCAGCTTAACAGGGGGATAATTCCCCTCTATCATGAACCGATTTAGACTGTAATCGTTTTCCGAGTGCAGTAGAATACAGCTGGATGCCAAGCCGTCACGGCCGGCGCGCCCTGCCTCCTGGTAATAGTTTTCAAGGCTTTTGGGCATATTCCAATGTATGATATATCTGACATCGCTTTTATTTATGCCCATACCGAAGGCATTGGTAGCCACCATGACCTTTATATCGTTCCTTAAAAAGGCTTCCTGGGCATCGTTTCTGGTAAACCTATCCAAACCCCCATGGTACATTCCCGTGGCTATACCCCTCCCCCTCAATAAGAGGTGGATCTCCTCTACATTGGCTCGGGTGGCCGCATAGATAATTCCGGGCCTATGCCTGTTTTTTTGGATATGCCTTAGGATATAGGTCCTTTTGTCCTCACATTTTTCTACCTTAAATTCCAAATTGGGCCTGTCAAAGCTCTCAATAAAAACATTGCAATCATCCTTCATACCCAGGAGGTCCGCGATATCGCTTTGTACCTTTCCAGTAGCCGTAGCAGTAAAGGCGGCCAATATGGGGTTACCTATATGCCCTATAAGATCCCTAATCTTTAGATACGCGGGGCGAAAATTATGTCCCCATTGGGATATACAATGGGCCTCGTCTACCGCCACAAAGGGAACATGAATCTCCTTTAATGCCACCAAAAAATCCTCGGAGTAAAACCTCTCGGGGGCAATGTAGACAATTTTGTATTTGCCCATCTTCATATCCTCGATGGTCTTTGTTACCTGCCTGTCCGACAATATGCTGCTGATATATGCGGCACTGATATTTAGCTCCGATAACTCGTCCACTTGATCCTTCATTAGGGATATTAGGGGCGAAATAACGATGGTGGTCCCGGGGAAAATAAGGGCGGGCAGCTGATAGCAGAGGGATTTCCCCCCGCCAGTAGGAAATATGGCGATTGTGTTACTGCCTTTTAAAATACTCTCGATGACATTTTTCTGGCCCGAAAGAAAGCTGTTATAACCGAAATACTTCTCTAGGGACCTCTCCATTACCCATATATAGCCCATAATATTCCCACTCCTCCTATTCCCCTAGTCTATCCACATATTTGCAGAAAATCAAGGAAAATTGTATCAATCGACAAAATCAATTGGACTATATATGTTACGAAAAAGACTTTTCAATGTAAAATCGGCAAAATTATCCGATTTTACGTTAAAATAATGTATTTTCGTAACATACGAGTTAAGGATAATGTTTTACGACACCTATGTACCAATGTAGAATGTTTGTCGTAAAACATATAGTAGCCCTATATTTTACGATAGATATCCTAAACCGAGTAAGATTCAGGTATCGTAAAACATATAGTATCAAAAATTATACTAAAATAGTCATATAGCAAAGATTATACTAAAGCAATTATAATTCTGCTGGAAAAGCTATGGGCCGTGGGGATTAATCCTCCTCTATTTCCATCCTTATAAGCCTCTTGGTATTATGGGTAACCTTGTAATCCTCGCTCATCTGATAGCCCGCAATCCATATGATATTGTTCCTGTCTACCACCAAAGGTATGCTATCCCTTTTATGGCGGGGTACCTTTCTGTCGATAAAAAAGTCCTTCAGCTTTTTGGTACCTGACATGCCGAGGGGCCTAAACCGGTCCCCATCCCTGCGGTTTCTGATATACAGCCCGCCCTGAATACTGTCTGCATCAATATAGATACACCCATAATCCCCATTTAAAACCTTGAAATCTGTCACTTCCTGAAGGGTAATTGCCATGCCCAGCTGGGGTATATGGGTCCTCCCCGGATTCTTCAGCTCATACTCAAAGTCCGGGACCGGTAAATCCTCTTCCCTTACCCCATGGTTCCTGTAGAGCACGAGATCATTGTAATCTACACGAGCCTTAAAGTTGTCCGGAAGGTCCAAGGAAGATCCCACTTCCGAACCTTCGGCGAGATCCATGATTCCGTCTATATGTATATGATGGATATCCACCAGGTTTTTCTTCATACGCAAAAGCCCGTCCCGCAAGAGCCTTCTCTTAATCGCTTTTGGGTATTTTCTAAACCCCCCAAGGCTATAGCGGACCTCTGTTCCATGGAATTTGGCGACTCTGCTAAAGGCATCCTCGGAATAGCTCCTTAAAAACTCTTCGTCATCCCTTAGGATATCCCCCATCCTGGTTAAGCCGGCAGAAAAATTGGGGTTAAAGTGCTCCTCTATCATGGGTATTACCATATGCCTGACCCTGTTTCTGGTGTAGATTGTTTCCTCATTGGTATGATCGTGTCTAAACCCAAGGCCTTCCCTATGGCAATAATCCTCAATCTCCTGCCTTGAAACCCCGAGAAGGGGTCTTATAATTATTCCATCTCTGACGGGATCCATACCCGATAGCCCTGCAAGACCCGACCCTCGTATGATGTTATAGAGGATGGTTTCAACCTGATCATCCCTGTGATGGCCCAGGGCAATCCTTTGGGCTCCTACCCTTTGCCTTACCTCCCGGTAGAATTCATGCCTGACCCTTCGCCCGGCCTGCTCTTCCGATACGCCCCATTCCTTTACCAGATCCGGTACGGAGGCCTCCTTTAGAAAAAAATCAAGCCCCCATTCCGTTGCCATGGCTTCAACGAAGAGGGCATCTTCTCTGGCCGCCTCGCCTCTAATACCGTGATCTACATGGGCCACATACAGGTTCATGGGGATAAATTCTCGCATCCTCCACAGAAGATGGATAAGGGCCACGGAGTCTGCACCGCCGGATACCCCCACCACTACCCTGTCGCCGGGCTCCAGCATATCGTACTCTTGGATATAATCTAAGACTTTGTTTAACATTCTTTCAGCTCCAAATTTGGCTTACCTTATTTTATTATCTTTCCGCTATTATTTCAAGGGTAATAATTAAATAGCCGCTCCCCACTAAACGCATAATGGCTATTGATCGTTCCTTCCAACATCGATTCGGAGAAAACTAAGGCTTATTCCATTTGAAAAGCCTATCGCTTCCAATCCGGCCTCCTGCCGGAGGAAGCGGCCTAAGGCGTCCTGCCTTATGCTACGGCTTTTCTGCATTCCATAAGCCAAGTTTTCTTAGCCAAATCAATGTAAGTCATCCACTCTTCAATAGCTCATTATGCTTCTTGTTACGCATGCTGTATCGGTAGGACAAAATTTAGCGTTAGAGGATCGGTTTCCATACCCTAGTCACCATAACGGTCATATCATCGGGAGATATGGGACCGGTCCGGGGCTTGCCCCCACCGGGCTCATGGTTGGCTTTCAAGGGGATGACACGATTATCCGCCTTCAGAACGGATTCTAGGATATGATCCGCCACCTCCTGTGGGTTTTTGGTCTCCAAAGAGCCTATGACCCCTATCAGCCACTCTTCCGCCATGTTCCCCATGGCCGAATTGTCCAATATCCCGTCGGTTATCATGACGATCATATCCTCATCCCGAAGCCTTATGGACGTAGTCTCCGGTTGGATACTGTCCAATATCCCTATGGGCAGGCTGGATGCCTTGACCACCTCCACCCTATTGTCCCGCTTAATATAGGTGGAGACGGCCCCGATCTTTACAAAATCTGCCTTTCCCGATACCAGATCCATGAGGCATAGATCCGCCGTGGCGAATATTTCATCCTGGGATCTCAATAAAAGGGTGGAATTTATGCTGCGGATGGTGGTGTTTAAATCAAATCCCGCCTCCAGGAAATTTTCTAGGAGGGATATGGCAACCCGGCTTTCCTCCCTGGCCTTATGGCCTATCCCCATACCGTCGCTTATGGCCAGCATGTACTTCCCATGGGACAAGGCATTGAACGAATAGCTGTCCCCCGAAACCTCGCTGGACTTACCAGGCTTTC
This sequence comes from Clostridia bacterium, assembly GCA_035647175.1. Lineage (GTDB taxonomy): Bacteria > Bacillota > Clostridia > Caldicoprobacterales > UBA3941 > UBA3941. The sequence goes on from DASRNX010000006.1 coordinate 6,224, forward strand.
CGGCTATCCCGGTGCTGACCTGAAATTCTTCGGCCTCCAGCAGCCTCAGTGCACACTCCCCCTTCCCCATGGCGATGCAAGAGGGTTGATTGGCGGACATCCTCCTGGCCAAAGCCTTGCTGACGATGCCCTCTATCTTTCGGGTGCACTCTCGGCGCCCGCTACAGGACTTTTTATGGATGTTTACCTCGATACTGCCGCCGGGCTTTTCCATGACAAGTACCTCCTTGGCCCTGATCCCGGCCTTGTCCAGATCCAGGGAGATGGTCTCCTCCAAATCCTTGTTAAAACTTATATCTATATTTAGCTCCGTTGCCAGTTGCCCTACCACGACGGATACGCCGTCTAGCTGCTGGGCGACCAATTGCCTGCACTCGTCTATCTTCGTCTTCCACTTTAGGTTGGACTTGTATAGGCCATAGACCCTCTCGATGGAGCCCGTGAGACTGCCCAAGTGAATACAGTTTTTATAGAGGTCCCCTCTGACATTGACCCCCTCTAAGGTGCCCATGGATTCTATGGCATCGATTATGTCGAACATGCCGTTATAGGTCCTGGTAAAGTTTCTCTCCCAGCAGCTTCCGTACAG
>DASRNX010000007.1:0-17167 GCA_035647175.1 Clostridia bacterium
TAAAACTTGTGTAACAATTTTGGGGATTCTATGATATAATAAATGCATCGGTGTGAAGCAAGCCAATTAAGGCTTGCACCTATTAAAAGATAGTATCATATTCTAATGTTGCCCTATAGCCGACGAGGTTTGGGTGTATCGGGGCGGGAAGGACACTTAATAATGTTGCAAAAGATCCGACTACAGGTATTGGACAAGGTGTTTAACTGAATGGGGCTAAGGAAAAGTATTGTCATAGCCTTATAAGTTATTTTTTTATCAGTGCGGGAATATTTTCTGTTAAGGTGCTGGCTACAAACAATGAATCATCCCCGAAAGATGATATGGTAGAGGCATTTTTTACATATCTCGATTCATCGGCTATATGGGTAGCACCGGTAATAGCACAGGTTCACACCTCCACTTCGAAATCCCCGCTAGCGGAAGCCCCAAGAATCCGCTTAACTATCTAAAATAGGTCCCATGTTTCAAACCCCATAAGGGGGCTCACCTGTCTCCCCTTTAGATTCCGGGAAACTATGCCATTAATTGCTTGATGAAGTTTGCATAATAAGATGCTATAATGGGTTTGCTGTGCCGCTCGGGTGAGGGAGGTACAACCGGTGAAAAGCGGGAGGATTAGATGGGGGTTAGCATTATGCATAATCTTGGGCTTTGTGATAGGAGCAATGCTTTGGTTTAACGGCCTTTTAGCAGCCAAGGTCTATCCCGCATTCCAAGCCTTTAGGGGCTACAGGATTTTGCAGTCTGTACCCCATTATGAAAGGGAACAAGTTGGCAATTTTACTGTACGATATGATTCTGTTGACTTTGATAGATTTCATGACCTGGAGGAAATCATAGACGAATATGGGGGTAGGGTATTGGACCTCTTTGATTACGCTCCCGTAAAGGCTATCGACGTGATTTTGTTTAGTGATGAGGGGGAATTCCATCAAAGTCTGGGCATACCTATGGATCAGCCGACTATAGGGGCATATTCGGGTGGAAAGATCGCTGTTTTGGAGCGATCGCTTGACGGACTTGAAGAAAATATGCTAATCAACAGCTTTGTGCATGAATTAACCCATCTTGTAGTAGACAATTTAGCCGGGGGTAATTTTCCTGTATGGTTTACGGAAGGCAGTGCCCTTTATATAGAGCATATGCTATTGGGCTATGAATGGGGACAGGAGCTTGGAGTCACGGATACCTATTCGATTGAGGAACTGACTGATGATTTTTACGGATTGGACGAATACCGGGCATACAGGCAAGCTTTTATAGAGGTCAGAGCCATGATTGAAAGGATTGGATGGGACGGTTATTTAGATCTGCTTCGGGTTTTAAAAGACGGCAGCGACCCTTTATCACAATTCATGAAATTTTAAAACTTTTTTGATGAAATACTATTGTAAAGGTGTTATAATAAAAACATTGCTTTGTATGGACGAGACATAATGGCATTGGAGGTGAAGTTCCCTCAGGAAACAGAGAAAAGGGGGAACCAGGGATTGGAAAAACTACGAATTTATGGTGGGAAGCCATTAGTTGGAAGAGTGAAAATAAGCGGTGCTAAAAATGCTGCTGTTGCTATTTTACCCGCAGCGTTATTAGCCAATGATACCTGTACTATCGATAATTTGCCTTATATAGATGATGTTACTACTCTGGCCGATATTTTAGGGGAATTAGGTGCACGGGTTGAACTGGAAACCGGGGGAAGGATAAGTATTAACGGCTCAAAAATGACGGAATATAGAGCCCATTACGATATGGTGAGGCGAATGAGAGCCTCTTATTATCTTTTAGGTGTTTTGCTGGCCAAGTTTGGCAGGGCAGAGGTATCCTTTCCCGGCGGATGTGCCATAGGTACCAGACCGATAGATCAGCACATCAAGGGGTTCGAAGCCTTGGGAGCCAGGGTGGAATTAGAACATGGCGTTATAAAGGTATTCGCTGATAGGTTGGTAGGAAATGAAATTTATCTCGACGTGGTCAGTGTAGGTGCTACGATAAACATAATGCTGGCAGCTGTAAAGGCAGAGGGAACCACTACTATTGTCAATGCTGCCAAGGAGCCCCATGTAGTGGATACTGCAAATTTCTTAAATACCATGGGAGCAAGCGTTATGGGTGCGGGTACTGACACCATCAGGATTAAGGGTGTAAAGGAGCTTTCTGGTTGCGACTACACCATTATCCCGGATCAAATTGAAGCCGGCACCTATATGATCGCCGCTGCTGCTACGGGAGGGGATATTACGGTGGTAGACGTTATTCCCAAGCATATGGAGGCGGTTTCTGCAAAATTGCTGGAGATGGGTATGGAAGTCGTCGAAGGGGATGATGTGATTCGGGTCATAGGCAAACAGAGACCCCGCAAGGTGAACATAAAGACCCAGCCATATCCCGGATTTCCCACGGATTTGCAACAGCCCATGTCTGCGCTTCTCAGCGTTGCGGAAGGGGTCAGCGTAATTACAGAGAACGTATGGGAAGCCAGGTACAAGCATATGGATGAGATTGTTAGAATGGGCGGTAATGTAAAGATAGAGGACAGGGTAGCTGTCATCGAAGGCGTTGAAAGATTATCCGGGGCCCCCGTAACAGCAACGGATCTACGTGCAGGTGCGGCCCTTATTGTAGCGGGCCTATTGGCTGATGGAATTACCGAAATCAGCAATATAGATCATATCGACAGGGGTTACGAGGGAATAGAGCAAAAGTTGGTAGGTTTGGGTGCGGATATCGAGCGAATAGATGAAAACGGCAAAACCCGCAGACTAAAATTAGTGGCCCCAAGCCATGGATTGGCAGCGAAGGCGGTTCTTTAGGGCCGGACATAGGGAATAGATATATTTATTTTTGCTATTCATAAAATTTAAGTTAATTTGGAGGGGGATGACCGGTGGTTATCCCCCTTTTTAAGGAATGTTTTGTTGGAGGGGATTTAAATGGGATTGAGGTTCTGCTCCCTTTTTAGCGGGAGTAGCGGCAACGCCAGTTATATTGGGACGGGCAAGACCCACATTCTGGTAGATGCCGGTCTTACCGGAAAGGCGGTCGAAAGATCATTAAAGGAAATAGATCAGGATGCCTCCGACTTGGATGGAATCTTGGTTACCCATGAACACGATGATCATATAAGGGGCGTGGGGGTTTTATCTAGGAGATATGATATTCCCATATATGCCAACCAGGAGACCTGGAAGGCAATGGAAGCAAAGCTGGGGAAGATCAGCGATAACAATGTAAGAATCTTTTATAACGATATGGACTTTTATATCAAGGATGTGAATATCCAGCCCTTTGGGATACCCCATGACGCGGCGGACCCAGTGGGATTTTGCTTTTTTAATAGGGGTAAAAAGATTAGTATAGCAACGGATTTAGGGCATACTAACTCCAGAATTATAAATACAGTCATGGATTCAGACCTGGTTATGTTAGAGGCCAATCATGATGTGGAGATGCTCATGGGGGGATCCTACCCCGGGCATCTAAAGAAGCGTATTTTGGGAAGCAAGGGACATCTTTCAAACACCGATGCCGGGTTAGCCCTGGTTAAGATGATAACGAATAAACTTACCCATGTTCTTTTGGCCCATCTCAGCCTTCAAAATAATATACCCCAGTTGGCATACCAAACGGTTACCGAAATATTAGCGGACAGCGGTATCGAAAACGGGAGGGATATTGCGGTGGATATGACCTATAGGGACCGGGTAAGTAATCTGTATCATATCGGTTGATAGACTAGTAACAAACACATCAACTTTCCTTAAAGAGCTGGATTCTAGGTCAATTGTCCATGACTTGAGGGAGTGAATATGTCCGACTATGAAAAGGAATCGTTATTTGTGCCTTAACTGCCTATTAATTCTTGCAATATTGCTTAGCGCAGTAGGGTGTGCCCGGGAGAGGCCCGACATTCAAGGGGAAAATTTGACTCAGAACGATGCTTTAAGGCCAGGATCCGGGGTGGAGCGGGTCAGGGCACGGGAAAGGGTGTTAACCAGCGGTACAGTAGTGGATGTGGCTGAAAGCATTATCCCTGCGGTGGTGGGGATCTCCACTATAGAGATCACTCGCGAATCCATGTGGGGTGAGGCCATGGCCGTAAAGGGCGTAGGGTCCGGTGTAGTGGTGCATCCCTTTGGCTACATATTGACCAACGATCACGTAGCGGGCGGTAATCCCAGCAGCATTAACGTTATCTTTAACGATGGAACGGAACTTGAGGGTAGAACCCTATGGACAGATCCCACTTTGGATCTGGCTATTGTGAAAGTCGATGCTGCGGATGAGCTCATCTATGCTCCGTTGGGGAGCAGTGATGATCTGGCTATAGGAGAGACTGCCGTGGCTGTGGGTACGCCCCTTGGGCTTCAGTTTCAACATACGGTTACCTCCGGAGTAATAAGCGCTTTGAATAGGACCGTGAAGGTCCCTACCAATCTGGGAGAAAACTTTATGGAGGATCTTGTTCAGACCGATGCATCCATCAACCCAGGCAACAGCGGCGGTCCCTTGGTAAATATAGCTGGTGAAGTGATAGGGATCAACACCATCAAGGTCATCAGCGCAGAGGGGATTGGCTTTGCTATACCCATCGATGTCGCAAAACCGGTTATCAGACACTTTGTAGAGGAGGGGGGGTTTGTGACCCCTTATCTAGGAGTTGTCGGATTCGATAGGGAGATGGCATCTTATTATAATGGGAATAGCTATATCGATGAGGGCATCTATGTGGTAGAGCTGGATAAGAAGGGACCGGCCTATAGCGCAGGCATGAGGGTAGACGATGTTATAACCATGATAGGCGATGAAAGGGTAAATAAAATGTTGGATCTCAGAAAGGCCGTATATTCCCATAAGGTAGGGCAAAGCATAGATGTCAGAATCCTCAGGGGTGGTCAGAATTTAACGATTAAGATGACTTTAGTTGAAAAGCCGATATAACGGGGCGGAAAGATGTCCCCCGCTTTTGTAAGTGGCGAGTTCCCATTAGTAGAACAGGGGCAGTGGGTATAAGTCTCCCGCCCCGTTGAAACCTGTGTGTTGCAATTGCTAATGCAATTGCTTCCGATGTTATAACGGATAAATTTTTTGGATAATCCGCCGGAAAGGCGGATTATTTTGATTTTATCCCCTTTCGGGCTATATTTTGTACGTCCTTCATATTATAATGGGGGTAGTGATTTCAATCCATCGGAAGTATAGGCATGATGTTTACTGAAATCATCGACTTTTTGCTTATAATCTTGTGTGGGGAAAATCCAATCGTGTGTTTTACTATCCCCGGGACGGCGGATTTTCTTAGAACACTCCGGTTTGGATAGCGGAAAGGGGAAGAGTATGGTAAATTCAATAAAGGGTTCAAAACAGCCCACTGTTTTAGGCGTCAATTTGGTATATCTGGGTGTACTGGTGCTTATGATAGTCGCCCAGGCAGTGCTTGTAAGGTGGTTGCCCAAAGCGACGGGCGGAATGGAATATTACTGGAAATTGTTTGTTATGGAACTGGTGCTTATAGGCGGACCGCCCATGTTATACATGCTGATCACCAGGGTTGATATCTCAAGGGTCAATCGATTTAATGGAATCAAGCCGGCAGAGGTGCTCTTGATTATCGGCATGGCTAACTTCGGTTATGGAGTAACTATTATTATAAACCTTGTATGGTTTTGGGTGGCAAGTCGCTGGGGAACACCTGCTGGTCAAGAACTCCCTGCCATAGAGAATGGGGTTCAGCTGTTGACGGCTGTACTGGCAATCGGCGTGGTGCCGGCGGTGGTTGAAGAATTTTTGTTCAGGGGTCTTATCCTTAGGGGATATGAAAGGTTTGGCGCCAAAATGGCTATAGTTATGACCGGAATTTTGTTTGGGATGCTCCACCTGCAACTTATGAGCATACCGTCAATTATCTTAGTGGGAATAATTATAAGCTATGTGGTATACCGCACCAATTCAATTATAGCCGGCATGATATATCACTTTATCCATAATAGTATAGCGGTGGTTTTTTTATTTATACAAAATGTTGTGCTGACAAGTCAAGAAGCCATTGAAGGAATACCCCAAGACATTACCCAGCTTCCTGAGGAGGCCCTTATGGCGGCTTTTGTCATATGGGGCATAATTGGGTTTATCTGTCTAATCCTATTCGTTGCCTGCTTCATTACATTTCATATATACACCCGAAACAAGGGGCAGGTCCGGGATGTCGCACCCGGAGAAATGGAACAATCAAAGTTTCTTGGCATGTTACCCGCCATCATAGCCATGATCATAGTTATAATAAATGTGGTCCTCGAGGTGTTACATATGCAAGGGATTGTGGGTGGCTAGGTGTCGTATGAATATACGGATTGTAGCGGTAGGAAGGATCAAAGAGAATTTTCTTCGGCAGGAAATTGGGATGTATTTAGGGGATATAGGACGTTTTTGTCCTGTTGAAATTATCGAAGTAGCAGATGAAAGGGCCCCCCAAGGCCTATCTTCGGCGGAGGAGAAGGCGATTAAGGCCAAGGAAGGCCAGCGGATTCTTAGGGGGATCAGACCTAATTCATATACCATCGCTTTGGCCATAGAAGGTCAGGCTTTATCTTCCCGGGTTTTTCTGGGGAGGCTATATGACATATCCTTAAATATAAAAACTAATATAGACTTTATAATAGGTGGTTCATTGGGACTGGATGAGGGTATATTAAAAAGGGCAGATTTTTTGTTATCCTTTTCCAGGCTTACCTTTCCCCATCAATTGATGCGGTTGATATTACTCGAACAAATATATAAGGGGGTATCCGGGAAAATGGGAAACCCCGGATATATGGATACGGGTCCGCGGCATCGTTGAAGTATGTGTATTGTAATCGCGGCAGTGATTGCCCCATAAGTCCTCTTCCAAATTTGCCCTTACAGGATATACGGTATAATTATTGACAACCTTGTGTAAATATATATAATTAAATTAATAAGAAGGTAGCAGAAGGTATGCCATCCATGGATGATGGTATGATGCCCGTAATTTTAATCCTATTAATTTTTTGTATGTCGGATATTTTCTGACAGCCTTTAAAACAGTTGAGTTTTCCCCAAGGGCTTAGGCCTTGGGGGGAGTAATTATAGATAAACAACTTCAACTATAAAATTTATCACATATAGATAAATTTAGTTGGTCTATTGTTTATCTACAAATAAAAGGTAGCATGGAGGTATGGAAGTGAAAAAGTTATTCGCGATCTTGGTAGTTTTGGTAGTATTTGTAGGATTGACAGGTTGCACCAATAGTGCAAAGGGCCCTAAAGTAGGGATTATTCAACTGGCGGAGCATGTGGCATTGGATTCGGCCAGCGAAGGATTTATCGCCGCTCTAGAGGACGGCGGCTATGTTGATGGCGAGAACATCACCATAGACCTTCAAAATGCTCAGGGGGAGCAAACAAACCTCTCCACCATAGGCGACCGCTTTGTCAGCGAGAAGGTTGACCTTATACTGGCGGTAGCAACGCCTGCAGCCCAATCCATTGCGGGGAAGACGTCCACCATTCCAATATTGGGCACCGCTATAACCGATTATGTGGATGCAAGACTTGCTCTGTCCAACGAAGAGCCCGGCCTTAATGTATCGGGGACCACCGACATGAATCCCATCAAGGAGCAGATAGAACTCCTGATTAAATTGGCTCCCGAAACTAAAACCGTTGGAGTAATATATAATTCCAGCGAAGATAATTCGATTCTCCAGGCTAAGATAGCCAAGGAGAACATCGAGGGAATGGGACTTAATTACGAAGAGGTGACCGTCACAAGCTCCAACGATGTACAGCAGGCAACACAATCCCTTGTGGAAAAGTGCGATGCCATCTATATCCCCACCGATAATACCCTTGCTACGGCAATGCCGGTAGTGCATGGAGTAGTTGTGAAATCTAAGACGCCTATGGTCTGCGGTGAAGAGAGTATGGTCCGCGAGGGTGGCCTGGCAACCATAGGGATCAACTACTATGATTTGGGATATCAGACGGGGCTGATGGCTATGGAGATATTAAAGGATAAAGCCGACATTTCAAAAATGCCCATAAAATCTGCCACTAAATTCGATTTTGCCATAAACGGGAATGTAGCCGAGGAAATCGGGATAGCGATCCCGGACGATTTAACCGAGCATATAATCGACGAATAATATAGATCATCATGATTGTTCAGGGGATAATCGATTCAAAAGTTTAGTCAATATAGGATTGGTCTTTAGAATGGAGAATATCAATGTTTGAGGTTATCAAGGGGGCTTTATCTCTAGGGCTTTTGTGGGGGATAATGACCATAGGAGTTTATATAACATATCGTATTTTGTCTATAGCGGATCTGACTGTAGAGGGGAGTATTACCCTTGGGGCGGCCATTGCCGCCCATGCCATAACAAGGGGGATGAATCCTTACCTAGGAACCCTTTTGGCTCTATTTGGGGGCATGGCTGCCGGATTTTGCACCGGGATTTTGCATACAAGACTTAAAATCCCTGCCCTTTTATCAGGGATCCTAACCATGATTGCCCTATACTCCATTAACCTCAGAGTTATGGGTAAAGCAAATGTGTCACTTTTGAGAATGGATAATGTCTACACCGTATTTGAGAACCTGGGATTAGAGCCAACATGGGCCATAATCACCTTGGGTGCTATAGGAGTGGTTGTAATCGTATGCCTGTTGTATTGGTTTTTTGGAACCGAGATAGGGTGTGCGATAAGGGCTACCGGCAATAACCCCTACATGGTCAGAGCCCAGGGAATAAATACGAACAGTATGATAATTTTAGGCCTGGTAATCAGCAATGGTCTGGTCTCATTGGGTGGGGCGCTAATTGCCCAAAATCAGAATTTTTCGGACATTGGAATGGGGACGGGATCCATCGTAATAGGCCTGGCATCGGTCATCATCGGAGAAGTGCTCTTTGGAAAGCGAAACTTTTTTATGAGGCTTATATCCCTTGCCTTTGGTGCTATTACCTATCGTATAATAATCGCCTTTGTCTTAAAGCTGGGTATGCATAGCAACGATTTAAAGCTCTTCACTGCGATAACAGTAGCCGTTGCTCTGGCCCTGCCTATGATCAAGGACCTTTTAAACCCGCCCAAAATAGTGATAGGGGAGGGTGGACAGGATGCTTAGGATAGACGGGGCTTATAAGATATTCAATCCCGGAACGGTGAATCGAAAAATGGCACTCAGAAATGTGAGCCTTAGCATGAAAGAAGGGGACTTCATCACCCTTATAGGGGGTAACGGTGCAGGTAAATCGACCCTTTTAAACTGTATTGCCGGAGTGTATGGCGTTGAGAAGGGGAGCATAAATATTGCGGGCATCGATGTAACGAAATCATCCGAATACAAACGGGCGGCCCTTTTAGGGAGGGTATTTCAAGACCCCATGATGGGGACCGCCTCTGATATGATCCTGGAAGAGAATTTGGCCCTGGCCCTGAGGAGGGGAAAACCCCGAGGACTTAGGTGGGGGATTAGCAATAAGGAACGGGAAACCTATAGGGAATTGTTGTCCCATCTGGGTTTGGGGCTGGAAAAGCGATTAAATGTAAAGGTAAAGCTCCTCTCTGGAGGGCAGAGGCAGGCCATAACACTGCTTATGGCAACCCTTAAAAAGCCAAAGCTGCTTCTTTTAGATGAACACACGGCAGCCCTGGATCCTAAGACCGCCGGCATCGTCCTTGAATTAACGGAGCGCTTGGTCCATGAAAATGGTTTAACCACCCTGATGGTTACCCATAATATGCGAGATGCCATCAGATACGGTAACCGTTTAATTATGATGCACGACGGCAGGATATTTTTGGATATCCAAGGCGAGGAGAAGAGCAAATTAACAGTGGAAGAGCTTCTGACCCGATTTGGTTCTGCAAGCGGGCAAGAATTTTCCTATGATAGGGCATTGTTATCTTAGGGTCTATGTGATTTGCGATGGAAGTTATTCGTCTTCAAATAAGTTCATTAGCTTTGTCATATAGTGAATTAATTAACTGATATACCGTATTAAATCAACATGTTAAGTAAGTTACGCATATATCGGTAATGGCCATTGAACGCTATTTTCCAAATCGATGAAATCATTTGCTTTTCAATGGCACATTACCTTTGCTGTATAGTTAATGTGTTGGTATAAAGCATTAAATTGTGTAAATGAAACCGGTGGGGCGGATGCAGGTAGATTTAGTTTGTGTATTGTTTGTCTATAAATATATGTTGATGGAAATGTGAGATGGATAAAAAAGGATTCTATGAACGTGTCTATAAGATAGTCGGTAAAATCCCGGAAGGTAAGGTCATGACCTACGGCCTTATCGGTTTTTTGCTGGGCTCAAGATACTATGCTAGAAGGGTAGGGAGTGCTCTTGCTAATGCCCATGGTAGGGGTTTGCCATGCCACCGGGTCGTCAATTCCAAGGGCGAGTTAGCGCCGCCTCATGTTTTCGGGGGAGTGGGAAACCAATACAGAATCCTAAAAGGGGAGGGGGTTTTCTTTAAATCCAACGGTTCCGTGGATCTCAAAAGATCCCTTTGGAGGACTTGGGATGGGGTATAAGTAAATTATCCCCGTATTTCCACTGTTACAAAGCCATATTCTCAGAATTTGAGAGGGGTTCTTAACCTGCTGGGTGGATTTTTCACTATCGGATTGTTAGAATTTAGTTATCCAGATGCGGTTAGGACTAAATGATCGCGGTTTGGATAATTTCTGAGAATACGGAGGTTTTATAATGGTTAGAAAATCCATGGGTGATTTTATAGCGGTACTGAGAAAGGCGAAGGGGTTGACCCAAGCGGAGCTGGCAGATAAATTGAGCGTATCGGATAAGACTGTAAGCCGATGGGAGAGGGGTGAGGGGGCCCCGGATATTTCCCTAATCCCTATAATTGCCCATATATTTGGAGTGACCAGCGATGAACTTTTGCGGGGAGAGCGTAACCCCACTGCCCCGGGTGATTTAGACTTTAGCGGTGAATTGAGCAAAAGGGGCCAGAAGCAATTTACAAGGTTGCTTGAGATGAATCTATCCAAGGCCAAGAATCAAAGTTTGGTCTCCCTTGGGATTATGGTTACGGGCCTCATCGGGGCGATGATTTGTAACTTCGGATATAACAGGGGGTACCTTGGTTTTTTCGTATCTGCTCTATTTTCTATGACGGGAATCCTATATGGGATTATCATTTCCAATATGGCCCTTTTAAAGGTCTCCCGTGACGGCTTTGACGGGGAGGAGCTAAAAAGATATAAACGATCCATTTTACTTATGGTCAGGGGAATCCTTATTTTGGGGGTGATCCTTTCTGCTACCAGTTTACCCCTTATTTTAACGGGGGATCCGCTTTTCGGGGTGATGGGGCGATCCTGGCTCAGGCTGGGGCTCTTATACGGGATAATTGCATTGGCCCTGTGCCTTATAATTGTTGATCTATGGGATTGGATTTTAATCAGAAAAGGGATATACATCCTTGGGGAAAGGGAAAATGACACCTACCGGTTTAATTTGGATTTAAAGAAAAGGTATGGTCTTATCCTCTTAGGCATTTTTTTAATCACCTTAGGGGGCCATTGGTTTTTAGATCGAAAATTCGGGATAAATGAAGGGGATTTTCTGGCACATAACCTTTATGCAGAGAACGCATACGGCATGGAATATGATGATGGGTCCGTTGACTATTTAGATGAGTATGGAAACACTATTTATGAAGAGGGGCTGCCAAGGGAAAATTCCGGTGGGGACGAAGGTGGAGTCCTCTATACCTATGTTAAGCGGCTAGGGAATGCTGCAGGGCCTATCATATATAGCGGGAAGCGCGGGTTTTTCCCCTTTACCATATATAACTACAGGGCATATAGCTTCGGAAGCGTACCATGGGGCAAGATCATCATGATAATCCCCAATATCGGGTTTTTCCTCGTATATTTGGTTGAAATATTAGCTATTATAGCGATATACTATAGGAAAAGGGGCAGGGAATGATAACGGGACGGGAAAATGATCCCTATTTTTATAAGTGATGAGATCCGATTATAGATAAACAATTCCAACTATAAAATTTATCGTCACGAAATTGCATATACCTATTGCAATTATCATGCCGATAAACTTAATTTGCCTATTGTTTATGTACGGTTAAGACAATCGGATGGCATATATTCACCGCCCTGTTGAAATCCGCGTGCAGCTATCACCAACGCAATTGCTTCCTATGTTATAATTACATTAAAAGGGGTGGATTATATTGATTTATCCGAAACTTTCTGATGAATTTTTAATTAAGAGATTGGAACCGCCGACGGGCAGGGTAAGGGCGGTATTGGATACCGATACCTACAACGAAGTGGACGATCAGTTCGCTTTGGCCTATGCCTTGAGATCCGATGATAAGATAGACCTCGAGGCCGTATATGCGGCTCCTTTCCATAACGACAGGTCCGAGGGTCCCGGGGACGGTATGGAACGCAGCTATCAGGAGATCAAGAATGTCCTCAGGCTTTTAGATACTCCCATGGAATCCGTATTCCGTGGTTCAACGGATTATTTAAAGAACCTGGATAAACCGCATAAAAATGAGGCCGTAACGGATATTATAGACAGGGCTATGGCATCAGACCATGATGAACCCCTGTACGTAATGGCCATAGGGGCCATTACCAACGTGGCTTCCGCCATCCTTATAGAGCCGGAAATTATAAAAAAGATTGTCGTTGTGTGGCTGGGTGGGCATGCGCATTACTGGCCCGATACCAAGGAATTCAATTTGGCACAGGATATAAACGCCACCAGGACAATCTTCGACAGCGGCGTTCCCTTGGTTCAAATACCCTGCATGGGGGTCACTACTCACCTGCACACCAATATTAGTGAGCTGGAGTATTATCTTGACGGTAAGAGCCAAATTGGTACTTATTTAACCGATATAGTAAGAAATTATACTAATAATCCATATGCATGGTCCAAGGTAATCTGGGATATCTCGGCTGTTGCATGGTTGATCAATCCCGACTGGGTGCCCACTAACTTAACCCATAGCCCAATGGTTACGGATCAGGTTACCTGGAGCTTTGATGTGTCTCGGCATCTGATAAGGTGCGCGAATTTTATCCATAGGGATCCCATATACGGGGACCTGTTTAAAAAGCTTTCAAAGTAGAATTATTGTAAAGAGGGGGGATATGTCGTGGAGGGTGGGGCTGTAAGGTTTTTAGTCATAGGCAGCATCAATATGGATCTGGTTATGGAGCTTCAAACGGTACCCGGGGCAGGGGAAACCGTTTTGGGAAGGGGCTATTCCTATATACCCGGGGGTAAAGGTGCGAACCAGGCCGTCGCTGCAGCCAGGCTGGGTGGGGAGGTTGCCTTTTGCGGACGGGTCGGGAATGATTCCAATGGGAAGATTTTGCTGGACAGTCTGAGAGCTGATAATATAGACACTTCTTTTATTAAAATGGATGACAAGCACCCAACCGGACTTGCAGTTATACCAGTTGAATCCAACGGGGAGAACCGCATTATGGTTTTTCCGGGGGCTAACGATCATATCACCCGTGGGGATATCGACAGGGTTATGGAACAGGCCTATGACGCAATAATTATGCAATTGGAAATACCATTGGACGTAGTATATTATGCGTTTGATAAAGCTAAAGCCAAAGGCATACCCGTTATTTTGGATGCCGGACCGGCCAGGGCCATCTGCCTTTCAAAACTTCAAGGAATCCATGTTTTAAGCCCCAATGAAAGCGAGGCAACGGCTCTTACGGGAATTAAGGTTGAAGGATGGGAGAGCAGCCTTGAGGCGGCTAAAATGCTGGCGAACGCCAGTGGTGCATCCTATGTTGTGATAAAGATGGGCGAAAAGGGCGCATTGCTTTACGAAAGGGATAGAAATGCCCATGAAGTTTTTCCTGCATACAGGGTTAAGGCCGTGGATTCGACGGCCGCTGGAGACTCCTTTACCGCGGCAATGACCGTCAAGATGTTGGAATACGGGGATATAAGAAGGGCCATACCATATGCCAATGCAGTAGGGGCCCTATGCGTCAGCAAGATAGGGGCGCAGCCCTCCCTGCCCGGGGCAGATGAGGTAGAACAATTTCTGGCTTTGAGGGACAGATGAAAATAAAGATAATAAGCAAAAATAAAATTAAAGGTGGATTTGCCGGAGAGGCCATCGAGGAGTATACCAAGAGGTTAGCCAGGTATTGTAGGACAGAATTAAAATTTACCCACAATCCGGAGAAGGCTATAAAGGACAGGGACTATGTGATTAAAGTGGGCAAAGGCGGAGCGGTTCTCTCTTCGGAGCAGCTGGCTGAAAGGATATCTTCCTTAGGGATAGGCGGGAACAGTGATATAGCCATTGTCCTTCATGATGACTGCAAGGGGCTGAGGATAGACTTTTCCCTTGAAATATCCCGGATGGATATTCACGAGGATTTGATGTTGATAATGCTATACGAACAGATATACAGGGCCTATCGTATTATAAATAATGAACCATATCACAAATAAGAAGGTGGAAATCAAAAAATAATTGGGGGTATCTTAATGGGCGAAAGGCTATTGGACAGGGCACTAAAGGTTAGGACTACAGGGATCAGAGAATGGCATAGGGGCGAGGTACACTATAATCGCTATGAGGCTACACCTTACACAGCCTTGGATAAACTCTTTGAGACGTATAGTCTGGAAAAGACGGATGAGCTTGTGGATTTTGGGTGCGGAAGGGGCCGCGTGATCTTCTATATCCACAACAGGTTCGAGATCCCGGTAACGGGGATAGAAGCCAACGATAAGACTTATGAAGAAGCGCTGGGTAATAAAGGTGCCTATAGGCACAGGGCCAAGCATATAAAGGCGCCTATCAGGCTTGAATATGGCCCGGCGGAAGATTATGAGATAAAGTCCACAGAGAACCGATTCTATTTCTTTAATCCCTTTTCCATAAAGATCTTCAGGAAGGTTGTAAATAATATTCTGGCATCGGTAGCGGAGAATCCGCGCTCCGTCGACCTTATAATATATTATCCCACAGCTCTGTACAGGCAGTTTCTAAAGAAAAATACCCTGTTTGAGATTATAAATAAGGCCAAAACCCCGGGGATGACGGACAAGAAAGAAAAGTTTCTTGTATATAGGCTGAGACAGGACAAACCCGACGGAATAGTCTAAGGGGGCGGCTATAAGGATTTGGGTGCTGTTTGAAATATTATAAATATCTGCAGAGGAGATATTATCCATGAAGATAACGTTTAACGGTACAGGGGCATCGGAAGGGTTTCCCGCCCTATTTTGTGAATGTGAGCATTGCACCGAGGTCAGGACCATGGACCCCATCAACTTTAGAATGCGCAGTTCCTGTCTGATAGACGAATCCCTATTGGTGGATTTTTCTTCGGATACCTATGCAAGATGCCTTTATGGGAAACTGGATTTGACCCAGGTAAAAGATATCATCTTTACCCATTCCCATTCAGATCATTTCTATCCAGAGGATCTGGGTAAAATCGCGCCCCCTTTCGGGCTGCATAACAGGAAGGAGCCCCTAAGGATTTATGGGAACAGAAATATTGGGCAGGCGTTGGAGGATATGGGCATGACGGGGCCCGACAAAAGTCCGTATCTGAGGTTCAGTCCAATGGTGGCCTTCGAAACATATCATATAGCCAATTACAAGGTTACACCCCTTCCGGCAAATCACGATCCAAGCCAAGAATGCTTTATATACGTAATTCAGGGGGACGATAAGACCCTTCTCTACGGCCATGACAGCGGTTATTTTGGCGAAGAGACCTGGGCCGGTTTAAAAAACTTTAAATTTGACGGTGTCATATTGGACTGCACCGCTGTCGATGAGGAATGCCCTTATCCCAGCCATATGGGTCTTCCGGACAATATAAGGGTCAGGGAAAGGATGTATAATGGCGGAGCAGCAGATGGCCAAACGACCTTCATTATAACCCACTTTGCCCATACCAACGGTCCATTTTATGAATACCTGAATGGTTTGGCACGGGAAACTGGTTTTATTGCCGCCTACGATGGACTTGAGATAATTCTTTAGGAAGGGAATGAAGATCCCCGGGATTTTAGACTGTCCTGCGAAACATATAATGGAGCGAAAAGGTGTCCCTAGCTTCCATAAGGGGCGAGTCTCAATTAGTTAAAACAGGTGGCGGGCATATATATCCCTCCCCATTTAAACCTGCGTGTTTCAACTGTTTCCAATGTTATAAGTCAGATATTTTCTATTTGCCAATCGATGGGTTCTCTACCCGTTGATGCAAGAAAATCGTTGGCTCTGGAGAAGGGTCTGCTCCCAAAGAAACCGCGGTGGGCAGACAGAGGGCTTGGATGGGGAGATTTTATAATGTAATGCTGCGGATCGGTTATAATACTTTGCTTGGACTGGGCATTTCGGCCCCAGAGGATAAATACAACGGGGTCTTCCCTCTGGTTTAATATGCTTATAACCCTGTCAGTAAAGTGTTCCCAGCCCATATTCTTGTGGGAATTTGCCTGCCCTGCTCTTACGGTCAGGACGGTATTTAAGAGCATAACCCCCTGACGGGCCCATTTTTCAAGGTAGCCGTTATTGGGTATATAACATCCTAGATCGTCTTTTAATTCTTTGTAGATGTTAAGCAGTGAAGGCGGGGTCTGCACTCCGGGCTTGACTGAAAAGCTGAGACCATGGGCCTGGTTTGGGCCATGATAGGGATCTTGGCCCAATATAACTGCTTTTACATCCTTATATGGCGTATAGTGCAGGGCGTTATAGATATCGTACATATCGGGATAAACGGTTTTTGTTCTGTATTCAGCTGCCAGAAACTGTCTCAAGGCTAAATAATAGTCCTTATTAAATTCATCTTCCACATGATCTTGCCAATCATTTTTAAGTATTTGCATTTTTATCACCTACATGTCCTATGCCGGATATCCCCGCAGGGTATCGCAGGCCATAGAAATCTTCTTATTTAATACGTTATCGAATTCCTCTAGATTATATGGGTGAATTATACCATAATTGACAAAATTATTCCCTATGTCTAAAATGAGATTATAAAAATAATCAAACCGGGCGGCGGGTAAGAATTTTCCGCCGCGTTGCAACCTGATTGTCCCAACCGCTATAG
>DASRNX010000008.1:0-12793 GCA_035647175.1 Clostridia bacterium
CCCCTGGCACCGGACTACATAGAAAACCTGGAAAGGATGGCAGATACATTTTCCAAGGTGCTTAAATGAAGGAGCATGTTTTTGTGATATCGGAGTATTGATAATGGCTATTGAACGCTCCTTTCAACATCGATTCGGAGAAAACTAAGGCTTATTTCATTTGAAAAGCCTATCGCTTCCAATCCGGCCTCCTGCCGGTGGAATCGGCTTAAGGCGTCCTGCCTTAAACTACGGCTTTTCTGCATTCCATAAGCCAGGTTTTCTTAGCCAAATCAATGAAGTCATCCGCTTTTCAATAGCTCACTACCTTTTTTATATAGCAAAAATTCTCATGATAAGAAACATCCAATAAATCACCCTTTTATATGTTTTACGACAAACATTCTACATTAGTACACAGGTGTCGTAAAACATTACCCTTAATTCGTATGTTACGAAAAATACATTATTTTAACGTAAAATCGGATAATTTAGCCGATTTTATAATGAAAGGCCTTTTTCGTAACATATTTAGGAACTCATGCGTACTATGAATCGAGTAGGCATAAATTGATTTTCCGGGGGTGAGGCGTATGTATATTCCTACATATTTGGCCGTTTTGCTTTGGGTGTTGGCGTTGTTCGGGGTTGTTTGCCTTATGATAAGGTTGCTCATGGGCTTTAAGTGGAGCGGCAGGGCTCAAAAAGGCAAGTATAGCATTATAATATCCGCAAAAAACCAGGAGGACACCATTGAGGGTCTGGTAAGGGGCTTTATTTTAAAGGCAGGTATAGAGGGGCAGGAGGAGGCCCTATTTAATGTGGTCTTGGTAGACGTCGGCTCCTCGGACGATACCTCCCGGGTTATGAAGAGGTTGGCGGAGGAGTATTGCTACGTGAAATTCGTTTCATGTCAGGAATTGCCTATGCATTTAAAAAATATCTGGTGCATGGGGGAGAGGGAATAACGAAAAATCGGGCATGAGTAATTGCCTGCTCCGTAGAAAACATGATCCATAACATTCTGCTCCAATAAACAAGAAGTCGAGGAAACAATTCCTCGGCTTTTCCTTTTTTGGCACCTTTTTTATATGCTAAGAGTGGTTGTACAACACAACAAGCGGGACCGGTCCCCTTTGCGGGGGATAATTATGGAATATGTATACAAGGACCTGGTGGAGAGGGCCAAGGCCGGATGCAAGGAGTCCATGGGGGATTTAATAGAAAGACTCCGTCCGCTGATCTATTCGGTAATAAATCGTTATAGGGATAGGGGGGATATGGAGGACTTGTTTCAGGATGCGTGTATCCTAATCATGGAAGCTGTCAGGGATTATGATGAGGAAAAAGGGGTGCCCTTTTTGGGGTTTGTTAAGAGCAGGGTATATTTCGGGATCCATAACAAGGTGCGAAGGTGCGTTTTCGAGCTATCCCTGGATCGGCCCTATGGGGACGAGGACGGGCTTAGCCCCATAGATACGCTAGAAGATGATTCTATAGATATAGAGGAATCCCTAATTAATGAAGAGACATCCGTTATGCTGGGGAACGCCATAGGTGAGTTAACCCTAAAGCAGCGGGGGATAATAAGGGGTTACTATCTTGAGGGGAGGACCCTCAAGGAGATGGCCGCAGCCAGGGGCGTACACTATAAAGCGGTTGTGCAGCTAAAGGCCAGAGCCATGGAAGTGCTTCGAGACAAAATAAAGGATTCAATATAATCTTTTTAAAAATGTATCCATTGGCGACTGATTTTGCTATCTACTACATGTAAGCCGACAATAAAGTTTTATAAGCAGGCTTAACACCCGGCGGAAAGGAGGTAGTAAGCCATGGCATTAGCGATTAATCCCTTAGACTCCCGCCTTCAGATTCAGTTTCATTTGGGAGTTAACGAGGAGGGTAAGGAAATTACCCGGACCAAGAGCTACAGTCGTATTAGGAGCGAGGTCAGTCATGAGGATCTCTACGAAGTAGCAAATTCCCTGGTGGATTTGCAGGAGCACATCGTAGTAGCTATCCGTAGGAATTCCAATGACGAATTCGGCGAAGAGTAGGCATTTAAAATCCGTTGGGAAAGGGGGTGAAACCTATGAGTAAGGTATTAGCAATGAACTTTAAGACCGGGCTCGGTAGGAGCATGAGGATTACCCTGGAGGACCCCAGAGATGATTTGACCTCCGGGGAGGTAAGGGATGCTATGGACCTTATCATCTCCAAGGACATCTTTAACGTAGAAGGCGGCGTGGCGGAGATAGCAGGGGCCAGCATAATCACTACCGATACCCAAGAGCTGGTATTTTAATAGCGGATAGGTGGTGAGTTACGATGGAGCAGGTCTTAGGATTGGTGGCCAACCTGGGTTTCCCCATAGTAGTATCGGTGTATCTGTTGGTGCGCATTGAGAACCGGATGGAAAGCCTTACAGAATCCATTCACCAGCTGGCCGAGGCAGTGGCCACCTTCAAGAAATAAAGGATAAACGTAGGGGCAATTCACAAAAATGTGGGTTGCCCCTATGTTAATGGTCCTAAATAATCCTATTGACACGAACATATGTTCGGGTTATAATTTAGAAAACATAGTTTTATGGGACTGACATTACAAAAAACTAACCCAGCTACATAAGAGTATACAAGCATTGGCAGGTCATGTTTAGGCATTTCATCGTGGGATTGACTGACTAAAGAAAATAGAAAATAGGGAAGGGGGTTACAGTAGTTATGAATAAAAAAGCGAATCAAGAAGTTCGAGATTGGATAAACAAGGGGATATGCGGATTATTTCCCATCTATCACGAGGACGGCGGCAATTATACCAGGCTCATATTTCATCATAACTCCCCTATGATAGTCGAAAAGCGGATATATACTGTGCTGGTGCGGCTTGCGGGGTTCTACCAAAAGGATATAAGGCTGATCAGGCAACAGGCCAGGGAAATTACGGGCCAGCGAAGCCTAAATCCCCTGCCCATCAACCCAAATACGATTTTAGTACCCTTTAAGGTCAGAAAACCCATCGGAAAGGACGACGGGGCAATGGGCTACTTTTCAAGCAGCTTTATTGACGATATAAGGGAGGATGAGGAAGGGGTTTGGGTCTTTTTAAGGGATGGACAAGGCTACAGGGTCTTAGAGACCCTTTCTACCGCCAGGCACCATATGGGTATTGCACACCAGATATACTTTCACCTCCTCCGCCACAATGCAGAGGATGGCACCGGCTACGATGTATGCAGGGAGCCTGCCGGCGTCTACAACAGCGTGTACGATCAGCCGGCAACAAAAGGTGATATGGCTCTGGTATTTAAAAACATCGGAAGACTCGCCCATATTCTGGACAAACTACAAAAGCGGTAAAATCAAAAAATGCCTATTGACTATCTGTAGCCAAGTAGTGTATAATTTCATACAATAATTAAAAGGATTTTAAATGGATTAAAGACTATGAACGGGAAAAGTAGGTTTTTACCAAACCCACAGCGAATCGGGGAGAGTGTGAGCCCGATGGGTAAGGAAAGGCCGAAGTTCTCCCGGGAGTTGCGGGCTGAATGAGAAATCTTGTAGGCCTTGACGGCAGCCTTTACCGTTATGAAAAGGGGGATATGGCGTCTCTTTTATTGGGGATTAGTATTCTATTTTAAGGGGACTATTTTTATAGTCAAATTAGGTGGTAACGCGGGAATAACCTCTCGTCCTATATATTTTAGGATGAGGGGTTTTTTTATTTGTTTCAGCCGGTTTTATGGCCACTATTGCCGGAAGGAAGTATACGGTGATATTTTACAAACCGGCGCCCGTGGTTAATCCCCATCGTATATTCGCAAAAGGGATTTTCATGTCCGGAAGACCAACAACTGCTACCTAAGTCATGAACAAAACGAAAAGTCAAAAAAGAAAGGAAAGAAAATCATGATCATAGTAATGAAAACAGGAGCAACCCAAAAGCAGATACAGGACGTGGAAAGGAGCCTTCAGGGATTGGGATTTCAAACCCACCCCATATACGGCGCGGTAAAGACGGTAATCGGTGCCATCGGCGATAAGCGGCTGGTGAAGGCCAATAACATAAACCACATGGAGGGTGTGGAGAATATAGTACCCATAATGAGCCCATATAAGCTTGTCGGAAGGGAACTCATCCACGATAACACGGTAATAAATGTGGGGGATGTGTCCGTAGGCGGAAAGGAGCTGGTAGTGATGGCGGGGCCATGTGCAGTGGAGGACGAGGAGCAACTTATGGATACGGCCCTGAAGATAAAGGAGGCAGGGGCCAAGGTCTTAAGGGGCGGGGCCTTCAAGCCCAGGACGTCTCCATATTCCTTCCAAGGCCTTGAAGAGGAGGGGCTGAAGCTTTTATCAGAGGTGGGCAGAGCGACGGGCCTTAAAACCGTTACAGAGGTGGTGGACACAAGGGATGTGGAATTGGTCAGCCGCTATGCGGATATCCTTCAGGTGGGGGCCAGGAGCATGCAAAACTTCAGGCTTTTAAGCGAATGCGGAAAATCCCAAAAGCCGGTACTTTTAAAGCGTGGACTGTCGGCAACCATAGAGGAATGGCTCATGGCAGCGGAGTACATCCTATCATCCGGGAGCCCCGACGTTATACTCTGCGAGCGGGGAATAAGGACCTTTGAAACCGCCACCCGAAACACCTTGGATATAAACGCCATCCCCGTGGTGAAGGAATTGTCCCATCTACCTATAATAGTTGACCCCAGCCACGCTACGGGGAACTGGAGGTGGGTGGATGCGGCAGCAAAGGCTTCCATAGCCGCCGGGGCCGACGGCCTTATAATAGAGGTGCATCCCGACCCCAGCCACGCTACCAGCGACGGGCAGCAATCTTTAAAACCAGAAAAGTTTACCGGGCTTATGGAGAGCCTGAGACCCATAGCCCATGCCGTGGACAGGGATCTGTAGGTTTGTCGACTCCCCGGCCCCCCTATTTTAAAAATCTAATATACAGTCGCACTTTAAGAAGCTCAGCATAAACCGGTTACTGTATTTGGACAGATAATCGGAGGTATGAGAACCGTCCCCGCACCTCCTTCCATATTGTTCAAAAGAATCAATGTATAGACATGGATTTTGTGTTATAATTTGAGTGTAGACGAAGGATCTTTTAAGCATTGGGGGGCCAAGGATGGATGAGGTTGTAGGTATTATAGAGGATGTAGTTTTTAGAAACGAGGATAACGGGTTCACCGTTATGGAGATAAGGGACGAATCTCAAAAGGGCACCATAACCGTGGTAGGAAACCTTCCCTTTGCCGTAGAAGGGGAGCGGGTAAAGGTGACGGGACAATGGGCCGTACACCCGGATTATGGGGAGCAGCTAAAGGTGGAAAACTACGAGACTGCATCCCCCACCAGCCAGGATGGCCTCGAAAGGTACCTAGCCTCCGGGCTTATAAAGGGTGTTGGGCCCTCTACTGCCAAAAGGCTGGTGGAGCACTTTGGTATGGATACCTTGGACATCATCCAGTTTAACCCCGACCGATTGACGGAGATCCCCGGGATAGGGAAAAAGAAGGCCGAGGCCATGGCGGCTTCCTTCTACGAGCAGAAGGAGGTCAGAGAGGTCATGCTATTTTTGCAGACCTACGGCATTTCTACGGGCTTTGCAGTCAAGATCTACAATATCTATGGGGATCAGACCGTCCCCATTATAAAGGAAAACCCCTACCGCATGGCCCAGGATGTGGTGGGCGTGGGATTCAAAACCGCCGACAGAATAGCCCGAAATATGGGAGTCCTCTTCGATTCCCCCTACAGGATTATGGCCGGCGCCAGATATATCCTGTCCCGGGGAGCAAACAACGGGCATACCTATCTGCCCCGAGAAGAGCTTATAGCCAAGGCGGCCCAGCTTTTGGGGGTGGATCTGCAGCTGGTGGAGAACGCCATAGTGTCCCTGGCCGTAGACGGGGCCGTAGTCTTGGAGGACAGGAGCGATCATACCGCGGTATACCTTCAGCCCTTTTATGTGGCGGAGAACAACATTTCAAAAAGGCTTATAGAGCTGTCCATGATAGAGATAGCCTCTCCCATAGATAATGTGGACGAGATCCTCTATGACCTTCAAAAGCAGGAAGGCATAGTCCTTGCAGAGAATCAAAAGGAAGCGGTGGTGGAATCCCTTAAAAACGGGGTCATGGTAATGACAGGGGGGCCGGGCACCGGAAAGACCACCACCGTCAATTGCATC
Source organism: Clostridia bacterium (assembly GCA_035647175.1). Taxonomy (GTDB): domain Bacteria; phylum Bacillota; class Clostridia; order Caldicoprobacterales; family UBA3941; genus UBA3941. Next base: position 6,193 of record DASRNX010000008.1, read on the forward strand.
ATAAAGCTCTTCGAAAGATTAGGGGCGGATGTAAAGCTGGCCGCACCCACGGGTAGGGCAGCAAAGAGGCTTTCGGAGACCACCGGTCAGGAAGCTAAAACCATCCACCGGATGCTGGAGTACGGTTATTTAGGGGAAGGGGAGCCGGACCTTTTTCAAAAGGATGAGGACAACCCCCTATCGGCGGATGTCGTCATCATCGATGAGATGTCCATGGTAGACGTCCTCCTCATGAACAATCTTTTAAAGGCCATAGTCCCCGGAACCAGGCTCATATTAGTAGGAGACGTGGATCAACTCCCCTCCGTGGGTCCCGGAAACGTGCTTCGGGATATAATAAACTCCGGCCTTGTAAAGGTAATACGCCTCACAGAGATCTTCCGCCAAGCCCAAGAGAGCATGATCGTAGTCAATGCCCATATGATAAACCACGGAGAATTCCCAAAATTAAACCTTCCGGACAAGGACTTCTTTTTAGATAGGCGTGAATCCCCCAATGAAATTTTAGACACCTTAATTGATCTTTTATTAAGGCGTATACCCGGGTTTGGAAAGTATCATCCTATCAGGGATATTCAGGTGTTGTCCCCCATGAGAAAAGGCGTAATCGGTGTAAACAATCTAAACGTCCAGCTGCAACAGGTTCTAAATCCCCCAAAGAAGAACAAGACCGAAAAGGTCTTTGGCGATATGGTGTTTCGCGAGGGGGATAAGGTGATGCAGATAAAGAACAACTACAATATTCACTGGGAACGCTACGACGGCAAAAACTTAGTGGAGGACGGGGACGGCGTCTTTAACGGGGACGTGGGCTATGTACAGGCAATAGACGAGGATGACAGGGAGATGAGGGTGATATTCGAAGACGATCGCCTGGTCTCCTATGACTTTACTCATCTGGATGAGTTGGAATTAGCCTACGCGGTGTCCGTCCATAAGAGCCAGGGCAGCGAATTTCCCGTGGTGGTCATTCCCTTGGCTTGGGGCCCGCCCATGCTGATGACCAGAAACCTTTTGTATACCGCCGTTACCAGGGCCAGGAAGATGGTAGTTCTGGTGGGCAGGGATAGGGCCATCGATGCCATGGTAAAGAATAACCACATAACCAACAGGTATTCGGGATTGGAGGAGCGATTTCGGAGCATCTTCATGTCCTTAAGGGATCTTCAGAGATTCGATATCTTCGGCAGTGCGGGTGACTGAAATGGATCTATGGGGGATTTGGGAATCATTTTTAGATATGGTCTATCCTACGGATGTAAGGTGCCTTGTATGCGACAACAAGAGGCAGGACATTCTAGCCCATGGGGTGTGCCGGATGTGTGAGGCCTCCCTGCCTTTTATAGAGCCACCTAGGTGCCCAAAGTGTGGGAAGATGATGCTGGCCGATGACACCCTTTGCTCGGACTGTGCCCGGGCGGACCATGCTTTTTACAGGGGAATATCCGTCTTTGAATTTGGTACTGAAGTAAAGGACCTAATCTAGCGATATAAGTATAGAGGGGAAAAATACTTGTCAACCCCCATGATCCATTGGATGACAGGGGGATTGGAATCCATAGGCTGGGATTTTGACGTGATAGTCCCGGTACCCTTACACCCCATAAGGGAAAAGCAGCGGGGCTTTAATCAATCGCGTCTTTTAGCCAAGGGCATCAGCGAAAATATCGGGGTACCTTTAATGGACAAAAGTCTGATTAGGATAAAGAATACCCCCCAGCAGGCAAGGCTCAGCGGTCATGAAAGGCGTAAAAACCTTATGGGGGCATTTCAGGTAAAGGAACTAAAAAATGGACCCGGCGGTCCGGATATCTTTGAAGAAAAGACCGTCTTGTTGGTGGACGACGTTTACACCACCGGGAGTACCGCCGATCAATGCGCCAGGGTGTTGTTAGGGAGCGGCGCAAAAAGGGTATATATTATTACCTTGGCCACAGGAACAAATCTGTAACGAGTCGGGTAGGATCTTTCATTTCATTTTATAGCCCTTTGGGATTTTGAAGGAGTGATCAATATATGGATATAAGAAACTGTCGAAAGTGTAATAGGATATTTCAGTATAGGGGCAGCAGGTATTGCCCCGGATGTATGCAGGAACTGGACGAAATTTTTGTAAGGGTAAGGGATTATATCTACGATAATCCCCAGGCCACCATAATGGAGGTTTCCCAGGAATTAAAGGTAGAGGAGAGCATTATTTTAGAGTTTTTAAAGGAAGGCAGGCTGGAACTGTCATCCCCCGGGCTGGATTACGTCTGCGAAAGGTGCGAAACACCCATCACCACGGGACGATATTGTAACGAGTGCATACAGGAACTGGACAGGGGGATGAAGGAGGGACTGGATACTCCTGCCGAAAAAACCAAGGGGCTGGGCCGGGACAGTCAAAGGATGCATACTGCTGATTTCCGAAGGAGAAGGGGATAAATAAATTTACCCTAAACCTTTTAATGCTTTGTGTCGATATAGTATATGAAGACCTATGTAGGAGGGAATAAAGTGAAGATAAATCCATCCCATATTTCAAAGGCCATGGAAATCTATAAGGCCCAAAGGCCTACAGCCCCACGTGCGGACAGAAAAGGACAGCAAAAGCAGGACCAGGTAGTCCTATCCGATAAGGCCCAGGCTTTTCAGCTGGCCTTAAAGGCCCTGCAAGATGATGACGGCATAGATATGGCCAAGGTAGAGGCCATAAGAAAGCAAATCGCAGAGGGGGAGTACAAGATTAATCCCCAAGAGATTGCCGAAAAAATAGTAGACGATCTGTTATCCAAGAAAAGGGTATGAGAGGTATCGCTATGACAGACATACTCATGGGTATTTTAGATAGCCTGGAGAAGGAAAGGGATTTTTATTTAGAGCTCAATGAGCTATCCAACCGCAAGACGGATATTATAATAAGCAAAGAAATTAAAGACCTTGAAAGAATCGTAGACCTGGAGCAGGGACTTATCGTAAGTATCGGAAAATTAGAGGCGGATAGGCAGGGGCTCATTGACGAACTTGCCAAGATTAAGGGTATCAACCCGGGATCTATAACCCTGTCCACCCTCATAGAGTACAGTGACGGGGATATAAGGGATAGGTTTCAAAGCCTACAAGATGAGTTTATAAGGATAGTCGACAGGCAAAGCCATTTAAACGAGATAAACGAAAGGCTTATTAAGACCAACTTAGAATACATAGATATCGCCATTAACCTGATGGCCGGAGATGGGACGTCGGGACAGGTATACGAAAAAGAAGGACGGGCTAAAAAGGGCGGCCAGAACAGAAACCTCTTTGATTCCAAGGCCTAAAGATACGAAATTTGGGAGTGAAGTATAGATGCGATCAACTTTTTACGGTTTGGAGATAGCCCGCAAGGGATTGTTCGCAAGCCAAAAGGGATTGGATGTAACGGGACATAATATAGCCAATGCCAATACCCCGGGCTACACCCGGCAGCGGCTTGTGACCTCTTCCATAGAACCTGGGACAGGCGGCTACGGACAGTTTACATATACGGCAAAGGGCCAGGTGGGCAGCGGCGTCACCATCCAGGAGCTATCCCAGATTAGGGATAAGTTTATAGATATGCAGTACCGGAAGGAAAATACTGCCCTGGGAGAATGGACGACCAGGACCGATGCCCTCCAGTATATAGAATCCATATTCAGAGAGCCTTCGGATGCGGGGCTAAATGCGGTATTGGCTGATTTCTTTACGGATATACAGGAGATGGCGAAAAATCCCGAGAGCAAGGAGATACGTGCTCTGGTCAGGCAGGATGCCATAAAGCTTACGGAGACCTTGCATCACTACCATGACCAGATGATACAACTTCAAAGGGAACAGGATACTGCCATAGATATCACCGTAAATGAGATAAACGATATTATAAAGAACATCAGGGATCTTAATGAGCAGATCTTTAGGTTCGAGATAGGCGGGGACAAGGCCAACGACTTGAGGGACAAGAGAAACGTCTTAGTCGATGAGCTGTCAAGCCTTATTAAAATCGAATACTACGAAACCTCTGACGGAAAGTTCAGGGTCGATATAAACGGCATGGTCTTAGTGGACCATAACAAGTATCAGACTTTGAAGGCCGTTAAGGACGTTGATAACCCTGCCGGAGAAGGGCTAGATAATCTATACTCCATTAAATGGTCCGGAACCAACATAGATGTGGCCATCGGCGGCGGGAAACTAAAGGGGTATTTAGATATCAGAGACGGCAACTCCCCCGACAGGATGGGGATCCCCTATTTCGTGAAGCAATTGAACACCTTTGCCGGTGCCTTAGCTGCAGAGTTTAATAGGGTACATGAAGATGGCTGGACCTTGCCGGAGGGGGATAACGAATCTCGCACGGGTATTGAATTCTTTACCCATGAAAGAGGGCAGGCCTTTGATCCGTCTTTGATAACGGCCAAAAACATCACCCTCAGCCAAGACATCATAGACAGCGTCTACAATATCGCCGCATCAGGGCAAGAGGTGGACATGGCCCATCCCGATAAGCAGGGGGATAACGCCATAGCCCTAAGGCTCGCGGGGCTTAGGGATGCCAAGACCCTTCCCATGATAGGAAGCTTTGAAAACTTTGCCAAGAGGCTCATAGCGGACCTGGCGGTTGAATCCTCCCACAGCCAAAAGATGCTGGAAGGCCAGCAGATCTTAACCGACAGCCTTGAAGTAAACAGGCTTTCAATATCCGGAGTATCCCTGGATGAGGAGATGACCATGATGATCCAATACCAGCATGCCTACGCCGCCGCAGCCAGAACCATATCCGTGATGGACGAGGCGCTGGAGATACTTATAAACCGTACAGGGCTTGTTGGAAGATAGGGGGAATAATCCATGCGCATAACTAATTCAATGATGATAGGTCAGCTGATGAACAACCTAAATAAGAACCTTAAGAGGATGGAAAACTATCAATACCAGCTGGCAACAGGTAGCAGGCTACAGCGTCCGTCCCAGGATCCCGTTGGGATCACCAGAAGCCTTCAGGCCAGGACGGAGCTTTCAAAAGTTCATCAATACAAGAAAAATGTAGACGATGCGGGTGCCTGGCTCACCCAGACGGAAACCGCATTAACTGAGATGAACTCCCTCATAGTCAGAGCCTATGAGCTGGCGGTGGACGGCGCCAACGGGGATAAGACCCCGGAGGACAGACAGGCCATCGCTAGGGAAGTAGAGGAGCTGATGAATCAGCTCCTCGAAGCATCCAACGCCTCCTATGCAGGCCGGCAGGTCTTTGGGGGCTATAACACCACAGAAAAACCCTTTGAGGTATTGGATGACAACGGACAATCCTACCTACTATATAACGGTCAAAGGATCGCCAATCTGTCGGACCCGAACTCTCAGCCTATCATACCGGATGGTATCGGCAGCGAAAGAATTGAATTTGAAATCGGTTCAGGAGTCTTTATGGATATTTCCATGTCGGGAACGGATGTCTTAGGGGTAGGCAACGACAATATTTATGCGGTATTTCATGAACTCTACGACGCCTTAAACGACGGAACCGATGCCGATAGGGTCAACGAATCCATTGGAAAGCTTCAGTTTCAGCAGCAGGAAATCCTCTCCCACCTGGCAGAGGTTGGGGGCAAGACCAATCGCCTTGACCTAATCAAGACCCGATTGGAGATGGACGAGATGAATTATACAGAAATAAAGTCCCAGGTAGAGGACGTCGACCATGAAAAGGTTATAATGGAATTTTTGATGGCCGAGATAGTGTATCGCTCTTCCCTGTCCGTAGGTGCCAGGATAATCCAGCCTACCTTATTGGACTTTTTGAGGTAGGAAACAAGCAGACTGGCAGCTATACAGGTATACAGACAGACAGACAGAAAGAAAGATAGATAGGTAAATACATTGATATGCTTTCCCATAAACCCCATTACTTACTTCTCCATATCAAAGATAGGTGATATATATGGATTTGCGTATAACCCAAACCTATGGACAGATAGGGATAGACACCTACAGATCCCATATGGAAATAGAGCAGACTCCGCCCAAGGCCAATATAGAACAAAGACCGCCGGAACTGACCATAGATAAAAAGCTCCCTAAGGTGTACATAGATCAAACCCAGTGCTTTGCCGAATCAGGCCTTAAACCTGCTCTGCAACTAGCAGACGATTTCTATAAGGAAGGCCTTCAGGCCGTTTTTGAGGGCATAGGCAGGATGGCCGAAGAGGGAACAAGGCTGGCGGCCATAGAAAAGGGTGGAAACCCCATTGCGGACATGGCCTATGAAAAACTCCAAAGGAATTATCATTTAGAAATGGTTCAGATGCCAAAATCAAGACCAAACATAGAATGGGATATGGGACATGTGGATATTAAATGGCAACCCAATCCCGCCAAGATAGAATGGGATATCCATACCAAGGCAGATATAACCGCTACCCGGCATAGGGTGGATATCTATATGAAGGAATGGCCGGATATTAAGATTGAGTATGTGGGAAACAATGTCGACAGCATAATTTGATAAACTCGTATGAAGACAATGCGTTATGCCAGTTATTCCAGTTAAGAATACAAATTAAGAATATACATGATAATATTGTACGTAACTATAGAT
>DASRNX010000009.1:0-2759 GCA_035647175.1 Clostridia bacterium
ATTAGGGGGATTATCCCCGGAAGGGGAGGACATGGTCTCCTATTTCTCTTATATGGTATTGGAGGCTGCGGATTGGCTGGACTCTTCCTGTAATATTACGGTGCGGGTCCATGACGGCATGGATATGGAGTTCCTGAAAAAATCCGTGTACTACCTTTTTAAGAACAAGAACGGCTGGCCCAGGTTCTCCGGGGACAAGGCCCTGAGCGAAGGCTTTATGAGAAAGGGCTATCCCGCATCTCTGGCACGTCAGCGTGTAGCCGTGGGCTGTCACTGGATGAGCCTGCCGGGGCTGGAGTATACTCTAAACGATTGTGTTAAGGTTAACTGCGCCAAGGTTTTCAGGCTTTCCCTGGACGAGATGATGATGGGGGAAGGGGAGAAGAGTACCGAGAACCTATTTGAATTGTATAATAAAAACATTCGCCGGGCTGTGGAAATAACCGCCGAAGGGATACGGTTTCATTTGAAATATCAAGTGTATAACGAGCCGGAACTTATGCTCAACCTAATTTCCCATGGGCCTGTCGAAAAGGGCCTCGACATAGTAGATGGGGGAGCTATGTACTATAATATGTGCATAGACGGAACCGGCATCGCTACGGTGGCGGATTCTTTCGCTGCCCTGGAGCAGCGTATCGAAAAGGAAGAAAAGCTGACTTGGGAAATGATGTATGAGATATTAAATAACAATTTCCATGGTATGGAGGGCGAATACATTAGAAGAATGCTAGAATCATCCAGCCGCTATGGCGGAGGGGATACACTGGCGGATCGATGGGCTGTTAAGATAAACGAACATTTTACCCATGATGTAAACAGCATGGACGGCGATGGGGTTAAATTTATTCCGGGTTGGTTCTCTTGGTCTAACACTATCGCTTTGGGTAAAGCCGTAGAGGCAACTCCCAACGGAAGAAGGGATTTTGAGCCCATCAACCACGGTGCAAACCCTCACCCGGGATTCCGAAAGGACGGGGCGTTGACAGCTATGAGCAATGCCATATGCAAAATACAACCGGGTTTTGGAAACACTGCCCCCATCCAACTGGAACTAGATCCGGGAATGGCTAGGGACGATGAGGGTATACAAAAGATGTGTGATTATATACTGACCATCTTCGACCTAGGTGCGACCCTGCTTAACATCAACATCATAAACGCTGATCAGGTTTTAGCTGCAAATGAGGATCCGGATCTATATCCCGATTTAGTCGTCCGCGTTACGGGCTTTACTGCATACTTTTGCCTCTTGACCCCTGAGTTTAGAAAGCTCGTGGTAGATCGCATTATTAAGGCGTCATGAAAAAATACGCTGTTATATATCTCCAATTAGCAAACAAGGTTGTTTAAGATTATATCAATCTGCAGGAAAATCCCAGTATCTTGCAAACAATACATGCGTATAGTGGCTTTAATGTGAAATTTATGATATATTGTAATTAATTAATTGCCCAAAATCATCATTTTCTAAAGACTTGGATTCTCAATTGATGTATTGGGGTATAAAGGAAAGGTGGAAATATTATGATTGATAACAAATATGCCGTCGGGATTATTGGATGCGGCGGCATGGGTGGTGGACACGCTATTGCCATTGCCAGTGGGACCGGTAACGCAATTTGGAAATCAGACCAAAGTGAGGGGACTGCTTGGGAAGGGGATTTAAATTCAGATATTTCCGGAAAATTAACACTTGCCGGTATCTATGACATCGACCCCGCCAGACAGGAATGGGCGGAAGATCGCGGGTTTAGAAACTATGACAGCTATGAGGATATGCTAGCGGATGAGAACGTGGATATTATTCTGATAGCTACTCCCAATGACGTTCATAAGGAACAGGCCATAGCCGCTATGCGTGCCGGGAAGCATGTATTGTGTGAAAAGCCCGTAACTCCCACCAGCGCAGAACTGGAGGAGATACTTGCCGTATCTAAGGAGACAGGTAAGGTGTTTTATCCCAGGCAAAACCGTAGATGGGATAAGGATTTCCGTATTATCAAGAAAATATATGATGAGAAGCTGTTAGGTGATACCTTTAATATAGAATGTCGCGTACAGGGTTCCCGTGGTATACCCGGTGACTGGCGGGGTATGAAGGAATACGGTGGCGGTATGATGCTGGATTGGGGCGTTCATCTGCTTGATCGTATGCTGATTATGGTGCCTGAAAAGATCAAAAAGGTCTTTTGCTCCCTGACCAATATTACCAATGACGAGGTAGACGACGGCTTTAAAATGCATATAACCTTCGAGAGCGGATTGACATCGGTTATCGAGGTAGGAACATGTAATTTCCTTTCCTTGCCCCTGTGGTATATTGCCGGCATTGACGGCACTGCCCAGATCGACAATTGGGACTGTGAAGGAAAAATGGCTCGTTTGACAAGCTGGGAAGACAAAGATGCGACTCCTATACTTGCCGGAGCCGGCCTTACCAAGACCATGGCACCGCGTAAAGGGAATTCGGTAGAATTTTTACCGCTACCCGAAGTAGATTTTGACAACAACGAGTTATATAGTAATTTGGTGGGTACCATCAACGGTACTGAAGAACAAATAGTCACCGGGGAACAGGCTCTCCGAGTGCTCAAGCTTATGGAGGCTGCCTTTGAGTCCTCCGAAAAAGGCATCGTGGTAAACTTTGAATAAAGGGTTAATGCGTCTTTAAGTTCAAGCTTATTAAACGGCCTAATATATAGATTAACATTAGGTCAACTAAATTTACCGTAATGATAATTGCAACGGTTCTATGC
>DASRNX010000010.1:0-3817 GCA_035647175.1 Clostridia bacterium
GTATATATAAGGATAAGATAAGAAAGCATATGGACAGGGGGAAAACCAGGGAGGAAGCCAAAAAGCTAACGGAAAAATATATTGCCGTGCCTGGGACCAGTGAACACGAGATAGGCCTTGCAGTTGATTTTAATACCTTAAAGGCTGAATTTGAAAACGCTGAGGCTTTTAAATGGCTGGATGCAAATGCCCATAAATACGGGTTTATATTAAGATACCCGGAGGACAAGCAGTTCATAACAAAGATAAAATATGAACCCTGGCATTTTAGATATGTCGGCCCCGCCCATGCCCAAATAATGAAGTCCAATAATCTCTGCCTGGAAGAATATATCGATTACCTAAAAGATTAGCCATTTTCTATGCCCCATGCCTATCCCCCATGCCTATCCCCATTATCGGATAGGCACGGGGCTTTTATGGTCCCGCTATTTGAGATTAATGGTTTTTCCGCGGGTGATATCCACCAATGATTTAGGTGATATCTTAAAAACCGCATTTGGGGTTCCCGCGGCAGCCCATACCTCACTATACTGCATTAAATCCTCATCTATAAATATTTGTACAGGATTCGTATGCCCGATGGGCGGGACACCGCCTATTGCAAACCCCGTATGCTCTAGAACGAAAGCTGCATCGGCCTTCCCCAAGGCTTCACCAATATGCTGCTTGAACTTTTTCTCGTTAACCCTGTTAGAACCGCTGGCTACGACCATAACTGGCATTTTGGATGTTTTGCCTTTAAAAACCAGAGATTTTGCGATCTGGTCTACGGAACAACCGATGGCATCCGCTGCTTCTTGGGCAGTACGGGTAGAATCGGATAATTCAACTACCTCCAATTTCAGGCCGAATCCGGTTATTACCTCTTGAATTCTCCTTGCACTTTTAGATAAATTTGATGTCATGCTGATAAGCCTCCTTGTATAATTAAGTTAATGTGTTATGCTTGTCCGTTATCTATAATGTTTTACGATAATCATCCTACATTTTGTTTCAGGTATCGTAAAACACATAGGTAATGACTATTGGAAAACAAGCAGAATGCCTTTTCATATCCAGAATTCAACAATACGGCTGTATTCCAATCTAGAATTCAACAATACGGCTGTATTCCAACAAGGGGAATTTCCCATCATGGGAGCCCAACAACTTAAAGGACGACATATCATCAATATCCCGTATATTTGTTAGGCCCGCCCTGATGAATATATTCTCTATATCCCTTTGCCTCGGATAAACCCCCACCGTCTGAAGGTGTGACCTGTGCTTATAAAGGGCCTTTGTGACTTTTTCTATGGGGAGGGGTTTAATAAATACGTTACCCAGCTGCGGGGAACCCTCCAGCTCGTGATTATTGACACAAATGACACTGCTTTTATCATTTCGGAAGATCACATCATCCGAATGAATCCTTTCATAGGTCCGGGTCAAGAGTTCTATGGACACCTTGCCCTGCACAGGCATCGGGCTACTATAATCATGTTCAACCTCTTTCATAATACGACTAAAATGCCGCCCAAACCTTTTGACATCTTCAAAATCATGGGTGTTTAAAAAGATAACCTGGCAGGAACTGCAAAGCAGCTGCTTGGTGGCAAAGATATGTCGGGCAAGGGCTGTCAATCTATCATTCGGGACCTCCGATTGGGCCAGATAGACGAAGCTCAGTTTGTGGCCGAATTCTATAATTTTTGTGTTAATAGGCGCACTTACCCTTATGGCTTTGATGGTATCGTCATTACCCCATGTAACGATGGCATTTACCAAATCCATAAGGCTTTGGATAGTAGCAAAATCCTGGGAAGGGGTATCAAAGACATAGATATAATTCCTTAGGCAGGGTTCATATTCTATCATTTTCTTCAGAAGATATATTGAAAGCCCCCGATCCATAGAGGGCAACTTCAGTATATTTATATTTCCTGATAAGAGCCCCTCCAAGACGCTGAAAGCCGGTAAGATATCCATATTTCCCGCGGCGATGTGAAGCAGGGTTCCAAGGGGGGCTATATCGAGGTTGTGATCCTTTGATATCCTTTTGCGAAGATGCCCCAATTCCAGATGCAATCTCTTTTGTAGTTCTTGGGTTTTAAAGGACGATGCAATGGACACTAGGTCATAGGATGACATGATATCATCATCCAGAAAACCCTCCAATACACCATTGAGCCCCCCCGATAATATATCCCCGGCCAGGCGACCGGAAGCGGATAGGACCCTATGAATATCCAGGGGTTCCCCCGTAAGGGTTTCAATGATTCTTTCAGATACCGTATCTATAGCCCATTGGCTGTCTGCATTTTCATAGAGCCGACCGTCTATAAGGAGCATTAGTCTATACCTCCCCGTCCTTTAAATAATCATCTGCGCCCACGGCACATGTCTTTATATCCCTGACTCCGACCCGGCCTAATATCTCCAAATAATCCGTCGGGATACCGCAACCACATTCTGTTCCGTCATGGAGAATCCCCAAATCATCGGTCATAATGCTCATTAGGGGTAGATTTGATCCCAATGGGGTCAGCAGGTTGACCAAGCCTATTTGTCCTTTAGGCAGGGGTTCTAAGGTATTTACATCCCGTATAATAACCTTGCCGTACACCGGGACGTGAAAGTTATGCCTCTTGCAGCTACAATACAGGACCGGATGTTCTGCGGCACTAAAAAATTCATGTATATGGCTGTCCTCTACGCCTAGGACATCTTCCACCAGCTTATATAGGCTGCCCTTCGGTATCTCATCGCCGGCAAATTGTTTCCAGCCTCCGCCCAGCAAAAGCCTAGACCCTTTGGGGAGCCTGCAGATAATATCCCTTTGTTTCATCTCCTCAAGCAGAAAGTAGGTATAGGAGGGGAACCCGATGATGCGGACCGGCCAAACCCCGGTGCCGGACTTGACTAGCCCCTCAATAATTCTGTCGAGATCAAGCCTGTATTCACCGTCCTTATAAGTGAGGGCATAGGCTCTGCTGAGGCCGGGGGCATACCAGCTGGACAGGTAGGCGGTTTTGGATATTATCCTCCTATTATTTTTATTAGGCTCATAGCCCAAGGTAAAATAGCGGGTGGGGATAGGGGAGAAGAGGCCATGGACCCGCCCCAGGGTTATGGACATCCTAAGCATGCCGATGATTTCGCCCAACGTAAAGCTGATAACGCTTACCTTCTTACCGGTTCCCGATGAGGTTACCGTGATTATCCCCTTTTTATTCGCAGATATATCGTTTCGCTTGAGAAAGAGGGTAGGGATTATGGGTATTTTGTAAAGGTCCCCCATGGTCACCAGCTTATGGACGGAAAAATCCGTTATTCCGCAGATATCCCTATAAGATTGGGATACTTGAATAAAAGCCTCCGTTGACTTTTTTATACCCTTGAGAAAATAAGGGTTATTGCGATTTTCATCATACGGATCTTTGGCCCTGAATAACTTTCTGATACTGCTTGGCATATTCCCCAACCCCTTAAAATAATCATACAATCTATATACCCCGATTTCAAGGATGCGAAATGATTTATATAATCGCTGCCAACCTCATATTTTCTATTGAAAGTATTCTGACTCTACCGGCCCATTTACCAATTCGTCCCATAATACCATTATACTTTCCCTCTACTTCTATGACAAGGGATTAATTCAATCTCTTATATCGGCTCAAAAGGTGATAAACCGGCATAACGTGTTAATTTAATGGATTTGATTGATTGGCCACGCACACTCGTGACTTCAGTCGTGAGTTAGTGGCCTGAATCTTAATTTTAGTGAATTATTTAGTGTGTTTTCCCCCCGTGCGTGGTATAATATATGAAG
>DASRNX010000011.1:0-10715 GCA_035647175.1 Clostridia bacterium
TTTGCTAAATGCTATTTATACCAATATATCCTTTAGTATTATACTAGATTTCTTTTTAAAATCAACTAAAAAGAATCCCGAGTATACTGCTTTAATTAATGGATACTATTTTTTCTGTTGTAATGGCTCGTTTTCTATGTAACTTTAAACTTCCCCAATCGCTGACCCCTATGGCTATATCCGGGGTCCTCATGTGCTGGATTCCTGTGCCGGAAATTAGTAAGAGTATAGAATAACTATGCAAATGCAAAAAAAGATGAGTCAAGATATGACCCATTTTCCAGATGCGGTTAATGTTCATCTGTGATATCTTTATAAATCTGCTCCACTAAGATCCTGAAGCCCTCTACCTTAACTATCTTTATCTTGGTGTCCTTTGGGATGAACTGGCCATCAGCTATAACGTCGACCTTAATACCGTCAAAATCCCCGGAACCTGATGGTCTCAGAATCGTCGTGGAAGTACCTATCCTGCCTATCATGTCCTCTAAGCTTTTATTGCTGGAATAGCCCTCTTCCTTCACAGCGCTGGAGCTTAAAAACAATAGCCTTGATAACTTTCCATTTCTAGTCGCTGATCTATACAACAGCACCGCCATCACTATAGTAGCTACAAATACCAAGAAAATAACTACTGCCAGTTGACCCGAAGTTAAAACGGAAGATCCCACTACAACCCCCGCAATCAGGGATAGGATACCCGCAATTCCGGGAACGCCAAACCCCGGCATAATAAGTTCCAGAATCATTAATATACCGCCAAATATAAAAAATACGACCATGAACCAAATATCATTTACTGGCATTTAATCACCCTCCCCTTTTTATATGTTACGAAAAATACGTCAATTTGTTGATAGGTTATACGCAACATGCCCATATAAAGGCCCCATATTAATATATCATATATCCACGGATTTTTCCACTAACTTGCCGCAATAGGATGCATAATCTAAATTCGAAGAATAATATTTGCCCAGTGCAATAGAATGAGTAAAAAGGGCATTTGTCCCTGGTATAGCAATGGGGTTTGCACGATTCGTCGCAAACCCCAAACAGCTAATCGTATTTAGTACGGTTAATCCTCAGAAGCTTATATTCTCCTCCAATATTCTGGTGAGCAGCCTGACCCCGTTGTCCATGTCCCCGGCATCTATAGTCTCGCTGTCACTGTGAACATATCTGCAGGGGATAGAAAGTACCCCGGATGGGACCCCACCTCGGGAAAGATGAATAGCGCCGGAATCCGTGCCCCCATATTCTAGGATTTCCAACTGATATGGAATACCATGTTTTTGAGCTGTATTTATCATTAAATCCTTGACCATAGGGTGTGCCAGGACCGATGCATCCTTAATTTTTATAGCCGGTCCTCCGCCTAACGCAACAGCCATGGGTTTGCTCTTGGGAGTATCTCCAGTAGCTGTGACATCAACTGCAATGGCCAAATCCGGTTCCAGAGCATAGGCCGACGTCTTTGCGCCCCTTAGCCCCAACTCCTCCTGGACAGTAAATACGAAATATAGGTCATTGGGAGTATCACCGATATCCCTTATAGTCTTGACCAGCAGAGCGCAACCGGCCCTATCATCCATAGCCCCGCCGATGTATTTGCCGTTGCCGACACTAAACAATGGATGATATACCGCCACATCGCCTATCTTTACTAAGCCTTCGGCTTCTTTCCTATTAGAGGCTCCTATATCTATGTACATCTTTGCAAGGGTAATATCCTTCCAGCTGTCCAATTCGGTCTCGTAACCTATTACGCCCACAGTGCCGTTTTGAAACAACACCCTGCGACAAACGGAATTGGCTACGGATATGCCGCCGAGATTTGCGAATCTTAAAAAGCCTTTATCGTCGATGTGGGTGATCATCAGCCCTATTTGATCCATATGGGCTGCCAACATAATTTTTTTGCCGGTCCCGTTGCCCTTTTTTATGGCTATAAGATTCCCCATAACATCAACACGGATTTCATCTACATAGGATTCTATTTCCCCACGAATGGCCTCACTGACCAATTCTTCATTACCTGAGGGTCCATAAACTCCTGATAATTTTTGGATTAAGTCCTTCATAAACTTTCACATCCTTTTAAGAATTCTTTAACCAACCTGACAGTGTTATCTAAATCCTTTAAATCCATTACCGATGAAGGTGAATGAATATAGCGACACGGAACGGATATGACAGCAGTCATGGCTCCTCCTCGGGATCTTTGGATTTCGCCCGCATCGTTGCCGCCGGTAACACCTTCCTTGATCTGAAATGGTATGCCGGCATTTTCGGCGCATTCTATCAGAAAGGTGACCATTTCTTTATTTCCGTAAGAGGCCAGATCGGCAATGGAAATAGCGGGCCCGTTACCCATCCTGGTAGTATGTCTATGAGGTTCCACTCCCGGTACATCCGAACACGTTGTTCCCTCCACGACCAATCCGATATCCGGCTGTATATGATACGCCGCTACCTTTGCGCCCCTGAGCCCTACCTCTTCTTGAACCGTAAAGCAGGCGTACAGATCAAAGGGATAATCCCCCTTGAGGGATTCTATGAGGGTAAGACATCCAACCCTATCATCTAAGGCCTTGCTTTTTACCCTTCCATCTCCAAAATAGACCAGTTCACTGTCAAATACAGCATAGTCCCCCAGCTTAATCAGTCTTTCCGCCTCGTCCTTGCTTCCTGCCCCGATATCAATATACATCTGCCTGGCCTTAACGGCATTTTTACGTTCCGCAGGTTCTTGAAGGTGTATAGCCTTTATGCCCATTACCCCCGGAACCCTGTTATCCCCGATCCTTACCCTCTTAGAGGGCAGGATTCTGGAATCGATTGACCCTACAGTAGCAAACTTTAGCATACCATTGTCTTCAATTCCGGTAATGATAAAGCCCACTTCATCCATATGAGCACAAAGCATTACCTTGCGATTAGAGGTGGTACCTTTTTTAAAACCTGTTACATTGCCCATCCTATCTATATGTACCTCGTCTACAAGAGGCGTAATTTCCTCAATTATTATTGCCCTAACCCGCCCCTCGTCACCGGAAACTCCCCCGGCAGCAGTTAATCGTTTTAATAAGTCAGACATTCTTCCCATCCCTCCTTCAACGATGCTATGAATAGAGCTGTCAGTCTAGCAGCCTTTTTAACGTTTTCCATATCCAACGTCTCCACAGTGGTGTGCATGTATCTTAAGGGGAGTTCAACCAATACCGTGGGTACGCCCTCCCGAGAGACCTGCATAGCCCTGGCATCCGTGCCGGTGAGACCGGGCGCAACCTCGATCAAATGTCCTATTTCGTTATCCCTTGCGACATTCAAAAGCCTTTCAGTTAATTTTGGGTGCATGTTTGGGCCCATGCCTATAACCGGACCCTTATCCATGGCATGGGTTTCATCTTTTGGTGCGTCCGGGGTATCCCCATGGGTAACGTCTATGGCGATTCCTATATCCGGATCAAGGCTATAGGTACTGATGATGGCACCCCTTGTCCCTACCTCTTCCTGGGAAGTTGCTACAAAATATATTTCCCCGGAAAAAACCAGCTTATCTAGCTCCTTCATGGTCTCAAGCATCATGACCACACCGGCTCTATCATCTATGGATTTACCGCTAACCATGGTTCCTGCAAGGCTTATGAGCGGGCTTTTAAAAGTGATTAAATCCCCAATTGTAATCTTTTCCTTAACGGCTTCCGTGGAAAATCCAACATCAATCACCATCTCGTCCATGGGAACGGCCTTTGCCGTTTCCCCCTTCTCCTGTAGATGGGGAGGCTTTGCCCCTATAACACCATATAGTCTTTCCTTACCGTGAATAATGACCTCTTGGGATAGTAGGATCCTTTGATCTACACCGCCTATATTAGTGAAACTAATAAATCCACTTTCATCAATATTCTTAACCATCAGGCCGATTTCATCCAAATGGGCAGCAAGCATTACCTTAGGGCCCTCATGCCCGCCATTGCCGATCTTTTTACCATACACATTAAAAAAGGCATCGCGTCCCACCTCATTACAATAGGGCTTAAACGCATCCTTGATTACCTTTGAAACCTCGTCCTCATACCCCGAAACACCTGGGGTATCAATCAATTCTTCTAGAAACATTTTGGCATCCATTTTATCACTCCTCCAACATAAAGTAGGCCGGATCATATTATTAGTGGCCGTAGCAACAATACCTCAGTATCGCTACAATTGCCTCCGCTGTTTAGCGTAGCTCCTCGGGACCATCGGCCAAATCTGCCCTTCATCGCCGCTGCATGCATATTCCCTGCGTGGCCATGGCTATTAAAGACTATTTTACCCCCTAACTAATAGGATATGACCCCCCATGGGTAAAAATGTAGCAGCCTTTTGAATAGCTTTATAATAATCGGTTTGGTGGTGGACTCTTATATTATCCATTTTTTTCTCTACTACGGATTCCATCTCGGCCATATCGCTGTTTGAGAAGTAGTCGTGGATCATAATACAATGTCCGCCATGTCGGCCTATGATATTGCCCAGCCTTTTATACTTGGCCACATCCTGGGAATCATCCATACATAGTACAGTAACTATCCCACCTTTTTTATCTTCCCACAGGTTTTTAAATGCCTTCTCTATCTCCCCTAGATCCGAATCCAAAATATCCTTTATAAGAATGCTATTGGAAAATTCCATTCGGTCCACTAGCCCCGGCATATCCTTAAAGGCCTCTATTCCCCGGACAACGTCATCCAGATCCAAACCTTCGGCCAGGCCCCAACTGGCGGCAGCCAAGGCATTATAAACATTATGTATACCCGGAATATTTAGTTTAAGCCTTCTATGCCCCCCAGGGGTCAGCAGAACAAAATCGCTTGAATCGGGGAAGAGTACCAATTCCCGAGCGGTGATATCCGCCTCATTGAACAGACCGTAGCCTACACTGCTGTCACGTTGCAAATGGAAGGCATAGAAATCGTCGACGTTGACGATAACTGGGCTCTGGGTTGTCTTTAGATGATCTATCAGGGTCTTCCTCATCTCAAAATAGTGATAATCCGCCTTTCGGTTTTGGAAGTACGTATACAGATCAGTATAGATAATGCCGTCAAACCAGATATGGCTGAATCGATCCTCCACAATCCCGGTATACGTACATTCGATTATACCCCAGCGAACCTGTTCCTTTACGGCCTTGTACAGGAATTCATTCATATTGAGGGGGTTCATTCCGCCGGGATACGAATCCAATGAATGGTCGCCTACCTGACAATAATCTATACCCAACATTACCCCAGGGATACCGGCTACATTAAGAATGGATTTTATCATCCACCCGACTGTAGTTTTCCCATGGGAACCTGTAATCCCTACCAGGCTCATATTTTGGGATGGATTGTTATAAAAATTCCTGGATATCGCGGAGAGAAACCGCTTTTGATGATATGTTCTAATAAAGGTTATGGTGTTTTTCGGTATTTTATTATCAGCGCCCACTACAATGGCTATGGCACCGTTCTGAATGGCTTGGTCTATGGCCTCCTCGTATGACACCGTCGATTCTTCCGGCCTAAAAATGTATAGATATCCTTTTTTTACATCCCCCGGATGTAGGGCTATGCCTTTAACATCAATTCTTCTGCGACCAATCACTTCAAAGACAGGGGTGCTAGCCAGCAGTTCCCTAAGTATCATTTGATTCATCCTCCCCATGAATTAAACATCATTCAGTCCATAGAGCCCGATTAAGAGGGTCTGGGACCTATAACCCCAGGCAATTGGCTAATCTTCATATAATCAAGTATAGTATACTACTTTCGCAAATGCTTTACAAGATAAGCTATAATCGGATTGCAGAATGTAGATTTTGAAGAATATTATCCAATTAACTTTGGTTCCAAAGCCTTTACACTATGTAATTTTCATATAACTCTTCAAATATTAAAACAGACCCTGTGATCGCAAAATAAAAAGCCCTTGGGATGTTACTTATCCTAGGGCTGTAAATAAAAGCCTAACTTACGATGATTATTTTACGGCACGTCCCGGTTAATGGTATTTCTGGCGGACTTTGGTTGAAATACCCAACTAATCGGCCTGATCCATTACCTTAGATGGGTTGATTAGCAGGGCGTACCAACCCGGCCCCCATCTCCAGAGCCTTTCGATTTATCGGGATCAGATGCTCTTTAGACGACCCCAACACCGCCCTCAAGGACTCCATCACGGAATCCGGGGCTATCCCACGGGTTTTTTCTAGGTATGCGCCCAGCATTACCATATTGGCCACCCGGATATTTCCCAATTGATCTGCAATTTCATTGGCAGGTATATAATAAACATCAATATCGTCCCTTATTGCTTTTTTATTGACTAAGGAGCTATTTACTATAAGCAGGCCCCCCGAGATAAGTGTCCGTTCAAACTTTTCCAAGGAAGGCTGATTCATAGCCATAAGAGCAGTAGCTTCGGTGACTACAGGCGAGCCGATCATATCGTCGGCAAGGATTACACTGCAGTTGGCAGTTCCGCCCCGCATCTCAGGTCCATAGGAAGGCAACCAGGAAACATGTTTTCCCTCCAGCATCCCGGCATAGGTCAACAATTGGCCCATGGACATAACCCCTTGTCCGCCAAATCCTGAAATAATTATTTCCTGAGCCATGTCAATCTACCTCCTTTTTGACACCGAGGGGGTAGTAGGGAATCATATTTTCTTTCACCCATTTTAATGATTCTACGGGGGTCATACCCCAATTGGTGGGACAGGTCGATAAGACTTCGATCATAGCAAAGCCCTTACCTTCCAATTGAACCTGAAAAGCCTTCTTTATGGCTCTTTTAGCCCTATTTATATTCCTTATATCGTGCACTGATACCCTTTCAATATAAGCAACGCCTTCCAAGGTCGCCAGCATCTCGCTGACCTTAATGGGATGTCCCTCCGTTTCCGGATCTCGTCCATAGGGCGAAGTCGCCGTTACCTGCCCTAATAGGCTGGTGGGCGCCATCTGACCGCCGGTCATCCCATATATGGCATTATTTACGAATATTGTTGTGATCTTTTCACCGCGATTAGCAGCGTGAACTATTTCCGCTATACCGATGGATGCCAAGTCGCCGTCCCCCTGGTAGGTGAACACCACATTGTCGGGAAGAACCCTTTTAATACCCGTTGCTACGGCAGGTGCCCGTCCATGGGCCGCTTCATGCATATCGCAATTGAAGTATTCATAAGCAAATACCGCACACCCCACCGGAGCAACCCCAACGGTTTTTTCCCTAATTCCCAGCTCGTCTATGACTTCGGCAATCAAACAATGAATTATTCCATGGGTACAGCCGGGACAATAATGAAAAGGCTTGTCCGTCAACGCCTTAGGTCTTTCAAACACCTTTGCCATCTTCATATTCCCTCCCTTATCTTCTTAATTTCCTCCAAGACAGCCCTGGGCATCGGTACCATTCCCCCGGTCCTACCGTAGAAGTATACCGGTTTTGTCCCGTTAACACTGAGCCTGACGTCCTCTACCATCTGTCCCATGCTCATCTCCAATGTGAGGAAGCCCTTTGTATGACTTTTCTTTGCCCATTTCCCTATGGTCTTATCAGGAAACGGCCATAAGGTGACGGGCCTGATCAACCCCAAGTTTATTCCTTCTTGGGCTGCCAGTTGAATTACATTCTTCGCGATCCGAGCTGTGGTGCCATATGCTACGATAATAATTTCGGCATTCTCGCAATTATAGCATTCAACCCTGGTCTCATTTTCTTTCATCGCCTCATATTTTTTATACAATTTGAGCACGTGTTCTTCAAGGCCCTGGGGATCTATGAATAATGAATTAATGATCCTTCTCGCCTCGCCATCCCGATTTCCCGTAGTGGCCCAAGGTTTTTGGGGCTGCAGGATATCCTTCTCTTGAAATTCTACAGGTTCCATCATCTGCCCCAACATCCCATCCCCCAAGACCATAACCGGGTTTCGGTATCTATCGGCAATGTCGAACCCGTCCATGACAAGGTCCGCCATCTCCTGTACGCTGGCAGGTGCTAGGACTACCATATGGTAATCACCGTGCCCGCCGCCCTTCACTGCTTGGAAGTAGTCCGATTGGGCAGGTTGAATTCCCCCAAGCCCCGGACCGCCCCTAACAATATTTACAATTAAACACGGCAACTCCGCCCCGACTATATATGATATCCCTTCTTGCTTCAGGCTTATGCCCGGACTGGACGACGAGGTCATGACCCTGGCCCCTGCACCGGCAGCCCCATATACCATATTTATGGCAGAAACTTCGCTCTCCGCCTGAATAAAGCTTCCACCTACTTTAGGCAGCATCTTAGCCATGTAAGCCGGTATTTCATTCTGTGGTGTTATGGGATAACCAAAAAAATATCGACAGCCCGCCTTAATTGCGGCCTCCGCTATTGCCTCGTTACCCTTCATCAATACCTTTGCCATACATTAAACCCTCCATTTCCCAAACTATATATC
This sequence comes from Clostridia bacterium, assembly GCA_035647175.1. GTDB lineage: Bacteria > Bacillota > Clostridia > Caldicoprobacterales > UBA3941 > UBA3941. The sequence goes on from DASRNX010000011.1 coordinate 8,489, forward strand.
CTGCTACAAACATCCTCATTAGTACCTAAACGAAATGAAACGCTGTCCACAATCCCTATGTTACGAATAACGCATCCTTTTACATAAGGTTAACTTACATAGAGCCAACCGATATAAACAGCATTGTAATTAAATTTCTCCATAAAACGCATCAATCATCGTCATTCGAAAAGTATTATAATCCCGCTTTGCGGATGACAATCATATGCTGTCTATTTTTCCACTTCGATTACAACATCCGGACAAATCCTGGCACAAAAAGCACACCCTATGCATTTATCCATCTCTATTACCGTTGCGGGATGATATCCCTTGGAGTTGATACGCTTTGTATCCATAATAACAATATTTTTAGGGCATACAGTTGTACACAACTGGCAACCCTTGCATAATTCCTCATCAAAAATAACCTTCGCCACCTTGAAACCCCCAATCTTTGTTTCTTGAATTTCGACTTGTCAAAAGGATTATCGCCGGTCCTGTGATTGCCCACCAACCGCACTGATATTTCATTGCTCCCATATGGGTGTCATGAAGATCTCCAGTGGGAAGGCCTTCGTTTTAAGATCGGGGGGGAGTGACATGAGGACCTCCTCCGTCCCCGAGATATAGGCTATCGGTTTTCCGGTTACCTTGGATATCCCCTCTACAACCGCCTGCCCGTCTATGAGATCTCGAATCGTTGTTTCATAGGATATATTGGAATTGTTTATAAGATGGGTTACCCCCAACCTGGAATTGGTTTCTATAGATTCCAACATATCCATAATGTCCTGTTCATTATTGGACAGGGGCCTTCGAATATTTATTACATAGTAGACCCTGTAATCATCCTGCTTAAAATATGGATAAAAGCTGCCTAGGGCCGTGGCCCCTATATCGTCCCCCCCTACATCAAAGATAATCTTATGGTCTCTTGTTTGAAATACCGAATATATCTGTGCGGAAAGGGATGGGATATCGATGCCTGTCCCGGCGAAATTCGGTGATATCACCTTAATGCCCTGCTCTTCCAAAACATCCCTTTTCTCCGAAGATCGAAAAAAAGGATTGACTATATCCAAATCAACGACCACGGTTTTCTTTCCTTCGGTTGCGGCTGCGATACTGTAGTTTATGGCCAATTCCGTCTTACCGCTGCCAAAATGCCCCGTAAATATGGCTATTCTTTCAGACCCAACACTCAAAAATATCACCTGCCTAAATCAGTTATGAGAACATATATCAACATGGTCCAATTTACAATAAAAAACTGCCATCTCCAGGGCGGCGAAAATAACTGCAGGAATTCTTCACCACCGAAATGGCAATAACGCTCCCTTATCGTGCGCTTATTTTTGCAATATTTTAACTTGCAGGAATGTATCCCCCGCTTAAATAGGTCCGGGCCGCGAATTAACCCGTTCTATTTGGGCCAGGAATAATACGCCTGCCCAAGATGCTCGTATTGGGCCCTACCATCGGTTATCTCCGTGATCATGCCGGAGAAATTATCCCAGTCCATACAGGTAATAATCCTTACGGTCACGTCCTCTTTATAATCCACATCCAATATGGGTATGCCTTGTTGCCTTAAGAAGTACTCTAAGGTTCCCCAAAGCCCATAATCTATGGATATTGAACCTTTATTACTGGGAGTCATATCCACCTTACCGGCCTTTTGCAGGGTCTCGGCTGTTGATTTAGAGTACGCCCGAACCAACCCCCCCGCTCCCAATTTAATGCCGCCAAAGTATCTTGTAACCACTACCAATACATCCTCTATCCCCTGCTGCAAAATCACCTGCAGTATAGGCATTCCCGCCGTACCCCCGGGCTCTCCGTCATCGTTAAACCTTTGTATATTGCTCCCACGACCAATTACATAGGCATAGCAATGATGGCTGGCATCGGGAAATTCTGCGCGGATCTCTTCCAGACGTGACAGCGCATCATCTTCATCGCTGACAGGGAATACCCGGCCAATAAATCTTGAGCGGTTTATGATGATTTCAGTTTCAGCCTCCATCGCTACGGTACTAAATGCTTTTGTCATCGATAACCACCCATTCCAAATCTTTTATTCTATTATAGCACTTCTTGTCTAGTAAGAAAACCCATGGTCTGTAAATTAACACTATCCAATGCATTTGACGCATCCCTTTTATTTGGATAATAATATGGAAATCACATTGTGCAAAGGCTTAGAAAATATTATTATCCAAATTTAGATTATGCACACCAATAC
>DASRNX010000012.1:0-8939 GCA_035647175.1 Clostridia bacterium
GCTGTACCCTCTACGATTCGGAAGGCAAATCCTACTTAGACTTTCTTGGGGGCATTGCCGTAAATACCCTGGGCTATAACCACCCTGCCTTAAGTGAGGCTATCATAGGTCAGGCTAAAAGGCTGCTTCATTGTTCCAACCATTTCTATATTAAATCTCAGGCCCAACTGGCCGGAATCCTGGCTGAGAACAGCTGCGGGGATAGGGTCTTTTTGGGAAATAGCGGTGCCGAGGCCAATGAAGGGGCTATTAAGCTGGCGAGAAAATACTTTTATTTAAAGCATCAATATAGATATGAAATCATAACCACCCTCAATTCCTTCCATGGCAGGACCATGGCTACCTTAGCCGCTACCGGTCAGGAAAAATATCAAAGACCCTTCGAACCTATACCTACAGGGTTTGTCCATGTGCCCTTTAACGACTTAGAAGCCATCATAAATGCCATCTCCTACAAAACCTGCGCTATAATGATCGAACCCATCCAAGGGGAGGGCGGGATAATAGAGGCAGATCCCGGATACATAAGAGCCCTACGGGAGATCTGCGACGAAAAGGAGATCCTCCTGATCTTCGATGAAGTACAGACAGGCATAGGAAGGACCGGAAGGCTCTTCGCCTATGAGCACTACGGCATCGAGCCTGACATCATTACCCTGGCCAAGGGCCTGGGCGGCGGCATCCCCATAGGCGCCGTTGTTGCAAAGGATTCCGTTGCAAAGGCTATGGAACCCGGAGATCACGGCACCACCTTCGGCGGAAATCCCCTGGCCTCCTCTGCGGCACTAGCCGTGTTGATGGAGGTTACATCGGAAGGCTTTCTGGAGAAGGTCAATGACACAGCCGAGTTCTTTATGGATCAACTGCTTGAGTTAAAGGATAAGTTTCGCTTTATAAAGGAAGTTCGGGGGAAGGGGCTAATGCTGGGTATGGAACTGGATCTGGGAATACCCGGCAAGGAAATAGTCCTTTCCATGCTGGATAGGGGTTTCGTCATTAACTGCGCAGGGCATAACACCCTTAGGTTTGTACCCCCCCTCATTATCCAAAAGGAAGACATAGTAAAACTCATGGAGGCCCTGGAGGAAGAGTTCAACGACATCATAAAGTCACATAGCTAGGAGTTAAATCATGCCAAAGCTTGAGAGTATAAACAAAGTATTGGTTATCGGGTCCGGACCTATCATAATCGGCCAGGCGGCAGAATTCGATTATTCAGGTACCCAAGCTTTAAAAGCCCTTAGGGATGAAGGGATTCAGGTAATCCTACTAAACAGCAATCCGGCTACCATAATGACGGATTTGGATATGGGCCATAGGATCTATATAGAGCCCTTAACCGTAGATATTGTATCTAAGATATTGCGTATAGAAAGGCCCCAGGGCATCCTTCCCACCCTAGGAGGGCAGACGGGCCTAAACCTGGCTATGGAACTAGCAGGCAGCGGGATTTTAGACGAGCTTAATATCAGGCTTTTGGGCACCTGCCTTTCCTCCATCAAAAAGGCGGAGGACAGGGAACTTTTTAAAAGAGCCATGGAGGAAATTGGGGAAAGGGTCCCCAAAAGTGCCATTGCAAATAATCTTGATGAGGCGACCCGGTTTGCCATGGAGATAGGTTTCCCCATCGTAATACGGCCCGCATATACCTTAGGCGGCACCGGGGGAGGGATAGCCCATAATCTAGAACAACTTGCAGACATAGCCTCCCAGGGATTAAAGAGCAGCGTTATCCGCCAGATATTATTGGAGGAAAGCGTAGCGGGCTGGAAGGAAATCGAATACGAAGTGATACGGGATAATGAGGATAATTGTATGATCGTTTGCGGTATGGAGAATTTGGACCCTGTGGGCATCCATACGGGCGACAGCATCGTGGTTGTACCCATTATGACATTATCGGATGGGGAACAGGAAATGCTGGAAGATGCCGCCCTAAGGATTATAAAGGCCTTGGATATAAAAGGAGGCTGCAACGTACAATTCGCCCTGCATCCGACCGGCGGTGAATATGTGGTTATCGAGGTTAACCCCAGGGTCAGCCGGTCCAGCGCCTTGGCTTCCAAGGCCACGGGTTACCCCATTGCCAAGGTTACCGCCAAGATCTCCATAGGCTTTAATTTAGATGAGATAAACAGCAGCCAACCGGTTATGGATTATGTTGTCACCAAGGTTCCCCGCTGGCCCTTTGACAAGTTTACATCGGCTTCCAGAACCCTAAATACCCAGATGAAAGCCACAGGGGAGGTTATGGCCATAGGCAGCAATTTTGAGGAATCCCTGTTAAAGGCCATCGACTCTTTGGATATGGGTTTAAATTATCATCTGGGCATGAAGGCGATTGCCTCCTGGGAGGATAGTAAGGTACTAGAATCCCTGGAAAACCCTGACGACGAGCGCATATTTGTCGTATCCGAAGCCCTGAGAAGGGGCTACAGCGCGGATAAAATCCATGGGATAACCCATATAGACAGATATTTTATTGAAAAACTTGAGAACATAACCCGTTTGGGAGAGAGGCTGGAGGGCACCTTGCCGGAGGACCTTGATAGCGGACTTCTTTGGGAGTGCAAAAAATACGGGTTTGGCAACGGCTATATAGCAAACCTCATGAACACTTCTGAGGAGGCCATAGAGAACCTTTGCCTTGAGCATGGTATAGCCCCGTCCTATCAGCCCATAGACAACCGACTAAATGGGGATAGGGTTAAATCCCCCTATCTATATTCCTGTTATGATTGCCTGGGGGAATCCCCTAGACCATCGTCCCGCCCAAAGGTAGTAGTGCTGGGGTCCGGCCCTATTCGGATAGGCCAGGGGATTGAATTTGACTATTGCAGCGTTCATTCTGTAAAGACCCTTCAGGAGATGGGAATAGAAGCCATTATAATCAATAACAATCCGGAGACCGTGAGCACAGATTTCGATACCTCTGATGTCCTCTATTTTGAACCCCTAACCTACGAATGCGTTATGGATGTTTTAGATAGGGAAAAACCCATGGGGGTGATAGTCCAGTTTGGGGGCCAGACCTCTATAAGCCTGGCCGAACCCCTGGCTAATGCGGGGATAAACATCTTGGGGACCACTGCAGAGGATATAGACAGGGCAGAGGACAGGGATAAATTTTTGCAGACCATGACCCGGCTTGGCATCCCCCTTCCCCCCGGAAGTACAGCCCTATCCCTAAAGGATGCCCAAAGCATCGCAAGGGAGATAGGATATCCGGTATTGGTCAGACCTTCATATGTGCTGGGAGGCCGGGCTATGGAGATAGTCTATAATGATGAGGAGCTGGCGGAATACATCAAAACCGCCCTTCCCGCCTCCAATGATCGCCCCTTACTGATTGACAAGTATATCTTAGGCAAGGAAGTCGAGATAGATGCCGTAAGCGACGGCGTAGATGTCCTTATACCGGGAATCATGGAGCATATAGAGCGGGCGGGGATCCATTCGGGGGACAGCTTTGCTATATATCCGCCCCAAAATCTAAGCGGGGACATCAAAGAAAAGATCCTAAATTACAGCATAAGGATAGCTCGAGGGATGAAGATAAAGGGACTGTTTAATATCCAGTTTATAGTGGATAATGGCCTTTTATATGTGCTTGAAGTAAATCCCAGAGCCAGCCGTACCGTTCCCATCATGAGTAAGATTACCGGCGTTTCGATGGTCAATCTGGCCACGAGGATAATGCTGGGGGAAACCTTAAAAGGGCTTGGATATAGAACCGGTATTTATCCGGAATCCTCCTATGTTACTGTAAAAGGTCCGGTCTTTTCCTTCTCCAAGCTGATCTCGGTGGATACCCTTTTAGGCCCGGAAATGAAATCCACGGGCGAGGTCATGGGCACCGATACCACTTATCCCAAAGCTCTTAAAAAGGCCATGCTGGCCTCCGGTCTTACCTTCCCTCAAGGCGGCAATGTCCTCTTTGCCCTGGCCCATGGGGATAAGGAATTGGGCCTTGAGATCGCAAGGAGCCTTCAGGAAAGGGGTTATGGCATCTATGCGACCAACGATACCTGGGAGTATTTCAATTTAAATGACTTGGCCGCCCAAAGGGCGGAAAAATCCCGGGTACTGGATCTGATCAGGGGCGGCGGAATCGGCCTCATTATAAATACGCCTACCCTGGGCAGGATAAGCTCCAGGCTTGGATTTTCCCTAAGGAGAAGGGCTATGGAATACAATATTCCATGCCTTACCTCTTTAGATACCGCAAAGGCTATGCTGGATATTTTAGAGGATACCGGATCTATGGAAGTATTCTCCCTAGATCAATATGTAGACCGCAGTTGAATTAAACCCTTGTGCTAGTTCACTATCATACTGCCTAACGATGGTAATGGGTTATTGATAAGCGGATGACTTCATTGATTGGGCTAAGAAAACTTGGCTTATGGAATGCAGAAAAGCCGTAGTTTAAGGCAGGACGCCTTAAGCCGATTCCACCGGCAGGAGGCCGGATTGGAAGCGATAGGCTTTTCAAATGGAATAAGCATTAGTTTTCTCCAAATCAATGTCGGAAGGAGCGTTCAATAGCCATTACCGACATGATTAATTATCACAACAAGTTAGATTAACTCCGGTCGAATTTACAAACTATATTTTATAGAGGTGTAATAACTATGAATACGGTAAATAAACCGCCCATCCGCCACCTTGTCAATCTGCAGGATTATAGTGAGAGTGAGATACAAGATATTATAAGGCTTGCCCTAAGGCTCAAGAGCGAACAGAAAAAGGGCATCTCCCATCCTCTTCTACCAAATAAGGCTCTGGGAATGATCTTCTCAAAGGCATCTACCCGGACCCGGGTATCCTTTGAGGTGGGAATACGCCAATTAGGGGGCTATGGTCTTTTCTTAAATTCTTCCGATATCCAGCTGGGACGAGGGGAAACCATAGAGGATACAGCCAAGGTATTGTCCAGATATCTTGATGGGATTATGATTAGGACCTTCGCCCAAGAGGATGTTGAGGAGCTGGCTAAATATAGTTCCATACCCATAATCAACGGCCTTACGGATATGTTCCACCCTTGCCAAATCCTGGCGGACCTTATGACCATCCATGAATCTAAGGGTAAATTGAAGGGCTTAAGACTTGCTTATGTGGGGGACGGCAACAATGTAGCCCATTCGCTTTTGATCGGCTGCTCTAAGATGGGCCTAGACATCACCATAGCCTGCCCAATAGGGTATGAACCCCAAAGGGATATAGTTGATTGGGCCATAGATAACGGTAAATCTTCCGGCTCCCTGGTTAATATTACCACACAGCCCAAGGAGGCCGTAGGGGATGCAGACATTATATATACCGATGTCTGGACCAGTATGGGGCAAGAGGGTGAGTCCAATGAACGACTGAAGGTCTTTACTCCCTATCAAGTCAACCAAGACTTGCTCTCCTTGGCAAAGCCGAATGCCATCTTTCTTCACTGTCTGCCTGCACATCGGGGGGAGGAAGTAACTTCGGAGGTAATTGACGGACCACAATCCCTAGTCTTTGAGGAGGCCGAGAATCGGCTTCATGTCCAAAAAGCTGTTTTGGTATCGCTGATGGGAGGTCTGTAGGAATAGAATTCTATTTTAATGAAAGAGATATGGATCTTTACGGAATTTACCTGAAATTCGAGGTGAATATATATGGAAATAATTATTAAAAATGCTACTATTGACGATATCCCGGCTATTCATAGGATTACCATGGAAGCCTTTGAAGGGTATGCCCTCAATTTGGGCCTTCCCCATCAGGTCCATGCCTTAAAGGAGACCTATGAGACCATTAAGGCAGATCTTGATAAAAAGGTTGTCCTAGTCGCCTGGGCCGGGGATAAACCTGTGGGCACCATTCGCTGTGAGGCCCTTCCACCCGGCAATGTAGGCTATATCAGTAGGTTCGGAGTCAGGCCCGATGCCTCTAATATGGGGGTTGGCAGGGCATTATTGATAGCCATTGAAAAAGAGGCGGCAGAGCGTGGGTTAACTCTCCTTACCCTTCATACCGCCTCTAAGATGGCATCTTTGGTTCAATTTTATTACAAGATGGGCTACTATATCCATTCCACAACCACGGATCGCGGATATATCAGGGCTTATTTCTGCAAAGAATTGTCCTGCGATCGGGATTTAAGAATGTCAAAATAATTCCCTTGGCCAATCGTATCCTGCTATGTATTCTAAGGCCCATATAATTTATTGCCCAGAAAACAACATATTCTATCAGTATCCTTCCTTGTCATATCTGGGTTCCACATAGTTTCTGTTATACTCGTTACCTCCCGGGAAGTTGGCGCTCTTTAATACTCCCGGGACCTTTCCTTTTTTCATTAGTTCCTCTACCACTACCGTAGTCACGCTCCATAGGATGAAAGCTGCGGATAAACCGGATGCAGCGCATAATCTGGGCTCTAGACCCTCTACCTCCATCATGGCCTCAGCCGCGGGAGCACAATTATCTATTACCACATCAGCCATCTCGTGGAGCTTTTGGCCGCTGGAGTGAGGACTGTCCACGGTTGTAGCGTAGGACATGGATGTCACCACAATTATCTTCATTCCCCATTTTTTAGCCTCATAGGCCAGGTCTACGACGCTGGAGGTACGGCCGGAGACCGAGCCCAAGATAAAGACGTCCCCAGGCCTTGCCCCGGAAGCCTTAAGAGCGTAGGCCGCAAGTCCTTCCATAGAGGTATCTATATCCCCCCGGTCTCGTTTTCTTACCGGGTTTTCCACCATAAGGTTGTATCTAAACCTCTTATATAATATCAGACCGCCCCCACGATAGATAAGTTCCGAGTCTATAATATGCCCTGAATCATGGATATGTACACAGGCCCCCTTATCAACCGCATCGGCAATTAATTTGCCCGCTTTTACTATATTGTCTCGCTGTTCCGTCTTAACCCTATCGTATACGGATCCAATTTCCTTCCAATACCTATCCATTATCATAATGCCATCCTCCTGTCATTATTTTTTATGTCCCATATAGAAAATATTGTCCTTATATTGTGCCAGCATTGCCTTGTTATGGGCATCCCCCCTATCTAAGTTAGCGGACACAAATACAGGGGCGACGGCACCGGCCACGGTCATCAAGACTACCGCCTGAGCCATCATGGCGTTTAGCATAGCGGCGCCGATGGCTGTGGATGTAGGTGCTACCCTTTCGGGAACCCCCGGTATATCAAGAGCAGCATCCCCAAGACATCCGCAATTATCCAGGACCAAGTCCGCAATCTCGTATAGGTTTTTTCCGCTGGGATGCCGTGATTTTACCTGATCGGTTGTTTCCATATTGGTCAGGGCAATCACTGTAGCGCCTATCTCCTTAGCACGCAGCGCCGCATCTATGGTAACGGTATTTCGACCGGATACCGAATGAATGATGATGACATCTCCGCATCCTATGGGTTGACTGTCTAAAATCATCCTGCCGTATTCGGGCAACCGCTCTATCTGGCTGGTTAGAGTAGCGGGATCCACATCCAAGTTAAGCCCGGGAGCCCTTATGGGGTTTATGAGGGCCATGCCCCCGGTCCTGTAATAGAGTTCCAATGCCAGAAGGCTTGCATGGCTGCGCACCCAAAGGCAAAGAGATTATGGCCTTTAAGGGCCGCATTGCTGAGAATCCGAGCCCCCTCATGCAAAGCCTTTGCCTGGGTGCTTATAACCCTATCGATAATGTCCTTTAAATTCCCAAAATATGCCGCAATAGCGTCCATATCTATCTCCTTTCGCACATAATATTCTAACTCCTAACGCCAATCCATTATCTTGGTGTTCAGCGTTGATTACATCACCTGGTTTTGTATAAAAATCATGTGTTTTTAAAACTTCCTAACTGTCACTGCCCTTATCCTACCAGTCGATTACATAACTTGGGAATCCCTCCATGATCATTTGTTTTCCTTCTTCTATGGATATTCCCTCAAGCAACATTTCATTAACAAGACCCGCTAAGACGTGCTCAAACCAATGCCTCTGCACCCGAATCCCGGGGTATATCGCCTCTAACCTCCGGCTGAATGTCTCGAACATCATAGGATGGGTCTTCCACGCGCCGCCGCAGCATACCACCTTCCAATACTCCCTTGGAATCCCTTCACGGCGAATCAGGCAATCCGTCTGCATAGCCATAAACTCCCCGGCCTCTGCCAGGATTTCAAGGGCTACTTCATCTCCCCCACGGGCCGCCTCGCCCACTACCGGGGTTATGGAGGCCACTACCCTAAAGGGCGCCACTGCCCCATGGATGATCCTGACCATCTGCCTGTCATGGGTTAAATTCCAATCCCGCTGGAGCAAGGGATAAATTTTGGTAGGTTTTCCCCACCCGTCGATGTAGGTAATTACCGCCTTTAAGGCTTCCTGGCCTATCCATGCACCGCTTCCCTAGTCCCCTAGGATCGGTCCCCAGCCACCTACAGACGAATTTAGTGAATCCTGTTCTCTTACATAGAACACGTCGGATCCTGTACCGGAAAGGGCCAGAATGCCTTCCCCTTCCATATTACCCGCCAATATCCCTCCCTTGGCTTCACCAAGTTCCACAACCTCGCCTATGGTAACAAACCTTGCCAGCTCTTCGTTTAAAATATCCATAGGCCCTATAAAAACAGAATATAGGCGGTCTATGTGTATGTTTCTCTCCCCTTTAAACACCTGTCTAAGGCAATCTGCGACGTTTGCACGGCTATTTTCGGGGGTTGTCTGGGTAATGTTAACCCCGCCGCTTCGGCCCTCACCCAGCAGATGAAATCCGTCGTTATCGAACAGGACCATATTGAGTTTGGTGCCCCCGCCGTCTAAAGCTAAAATCTTGCCCATGATACAACCCTGCCTTTCATACCCCGGGGCGATTTAATCCCATAATGGGGTTTAGTATTTGTAATTGTAATTTTAGTACATTTAATGCATACGAAAATC
>DASRNX010000013.1:0-6364 GCA_035647175.1 Clostridia bacterium
GCCCGTCACAAGGACCATAACCGAGGAGGACTTGAATGCCCTGCCCAGAGGCAGATCCATGGCAAGGCTTCTGAAGAAGGCCCGGCTGCTTAGATAGGGATGAAGGATTTGCTTTGTCAGCTAATTATTTTATGACTTAACGAGTGCTTTATCTGTAAATATATCGGTAATGAGCTATTGAACGCTCCTTTCAACATCGATTCGGAGAAAACTAAGGCTTATTTCATTTGAAAAGCCTATCGCTTCCAATCCGGCGTCCTGCCGGAGGAAGCGGCCTAAGGCGTCCTGCCTTATGCTACGGCTCTTCTGCATTTCATAAGCCAAGTTTTCTTAGCCAAATCAATGAAGTCATCCGCTTATCAATAGCTTATCACCCACATAATGAATCGGCATAATAGCTCAATGGTCCCATCGGAATATAAAGATATGATAGGTTCCGCTGATCTTTATTTTAGGGTATTATGATGTGTGAAACTGAAGGACGGAAGTTCACGGATAACTGGAGGGTAAGATGAAAAAGAAAATAACCATAGTGGGCCTGGGCCCCGGAAATGAGAATGACCTCACCTTGGGAGCCCTTAAGGCCTTAAAGGGCGGCAATACAATCCTTAGGACCCGGCAACATGGAATCGTACCTTTTTTACAAGACGAGGGAATATCATTTACCGCCCTGGACGATATATACGAGGACTCTGACACCTTAGAGGGCGTATATTCTGCCATGATAGAGCGGATCATTGAAAAAGCCCAAGCTGCCGGGGAGGCAGTCCTTGGGGTACCCGGTCATCCCATGATAGGCGATAGATTGGTCTCAGAGCTCATATCAAGGCTTGACAGGGAAGAATTTGAGATAGATATAGTGCCCGGGGTCAGCATGGGCGGCGCGGTCACCGCCATAACAGGTGACAGGCCGGGCCCTGGGGGACTTAAGATCCTTATGGCACCGGACCTTGATATAAACAGCATAGATACGGACACAGTTACGGTGGTCTTAGACATTGACAGCCCCCTTGGGGCATCCGATGTCAAGTCCTGCCTTCTCAGGGCATATCCTCCGGATCTTGAGGTATACATATGCAAGAATGATCCCGACGGAAAGCCCTGGCACAGGAAAGTTGCCCTCAGCGAGGTGGACAAGCAGTGGGAATACGATTATAGCACCTGCCTATATATCCCACCTGTGGAGTTAGTGGGCCTGGAAGAATTTGATTTTCGGGACCTTGTAAGGGTTATGGAGGCTTTAAGGTCCCCCGAGGGATGTCCCTGGGACAGGGAACAGACCCATGACAGCCTGAGACAATACCTCCTGGAGGAGACCTATGAGGTCTTAGAGGCCTTGGACCTTAAGGATACCGAGAAGATGGTGGAAGAACTGGGAGATGTCCTTCTTCAGGTGGTATTTCACGGCCGTATCGGCAGCGAGAACGGGCAATTTGATATAAGGGATATCACCACCGGGATATGTCGAAAGATGATAGAGAGGCATCCCCACATCTTTGGGGATGTAAAGGTTGAGAATTCGGAGCAGGTCCTGGACAATTGGGAAAAGATCAAGAAGAAGGAGAAGGGACTTATCAGCCATACCCAGATACTAAAGGATATACCCCCCGTATTGCCGGCCCTTATGCGAGCATACAAGGTGCAAAAGAAGGCTGCCCTGGTGGGGTTTGATTGGGACCGTATAGAGGATGCGGTGGACAAGCTCAAAGAGGAACTCATGGAGCTGAAAGACGCCTATGAGGGCGGGGACCGGGCCAGGATAGACGAAGAACTGGGGGATCTACTGTTCTCCGCGGTCAACGTGGCCAGATTCCTAAAAGTGGAGCCGGAATTGTCCTTAAAGGCCACCATAGAGAAGTTTATACGGCGTTTTGAGTATATAGAAAAGATGGCGCCCCTGCCCTTGGAGCAAATGTCACTAAAAGACATGGATTTCCTTTGGAATGAAGCAAAAACGGCGTCTTTAAAGGATTTTTGATGTATAACTTATGAAATAATTGGTAAACATATGAATGTCTTCACAATTTCTGTGTATAATTTATAAAAACGATAAAAAATATTGGAATTAAGCAGGAATTTGGGGAATTATAGCGAATATGCTATAAGGATAACTATTGTAGGAGGTTTAATATGAATAAAGCAGAATTGATTTCAGCTGTAGCTGAAAAAAGTGAGCTGACGAAAAAGGATGCCGAAAGGGCCGTTAATTCCATGATTAGTGTTATTACAGAGACACTAGCGGAAGGCGAAAGGGTACAATTAGTTGGTTTTGGCACTTTCGAAGTCAGAGATAGGGCCGAGAGAAAAGGGAGGAATCCCCAAACCAGAGAAGAGATCATCATTCCCGCCTCCAAGGCTCCTGTATTCAAGGCCGGCAAGGCGCTTAAAGACTCTGTACAATAATCTGTTGTGAAGGCCGGGGTTCCTAAAGAGGGTATCCCGGTTTTTGCTTTTTGGGGGTGAAAATATGAGGGTGGATAAATTTTTAAAGGTATCCAGGATTATTAAGAGAAGGACCGTGGCCAACCAGGTCTGCAGCCAGGGCAGGGTTACCGTAAACGGCAGGGTGGTAAAGCCCGGGGCCGAGGTTAAGCCGGGGGATAAGCTGGAAATTCAGTTTGGGTCCGGTATAAGGAGCTACGAGATTTTGGATATATCCCAGCATGCCACCAAGGGCGATGCAGGTGAGATGTACCGTATTCTCTAGGCTCCGGAGCGAGCTTAAAGGTTTTTGGCCTTAAAACTTTAGTGATTGGAATATTGTTCTTCAAATTTAGCTTGTGCACCATTATCCAAGGATGACCCATATGTGAGTTTTTGTGTAAATCGCCTCATTAATGCGAATAATAATATTGATCCCATTATCCAAGCACCCGCGGATTCTATGAAAAGGGGAATGGTGCTTGGGATAGGATCAATTTGTTGGCAATAAGATGAGGAGGAGAACCCATGAGAAACCCCAAAATGTCGTACATTAAGGTGCTTCTTTGCATATTGGTGATAGCAGCCATGACCTTAGGGTGTACCGCTTTAAGGCGGCCGTCTCCTAAGGATACCCCGGGCAAGGAACCGTCAAAGCCCCAGATGCCATTCCCTGGGGATACCCAGACTAAAAAGGCAGTGGAGGATCAGGCCCAAAAGCCGAAGATCCCTAAAATCTTGGGAGCCGGAGAGGGCCAAGAGCCAAATCTGAAGGTCTTTATTAAAGACGAAAACCGGACCCAAGAGATGAAGATGGAAGAGTATATAGAGAGCGTCGTAGCGGGGGAGATAAAAAACGATTGGCCCCCCGAGGCCATCAAGGCCCAGGCCATTATAGCCAGGACCTTTGCTTTAGACTTCATCGACGAGAAGGGGCATTCCAAATTTGGCAATGCCCATGTCTCCACCGACGTGGAGGAGGCTCAGGCCTGGAATCCCCAGGCGGTAAATGACAGGATAAAAAAGGCGGTCAGCGATACCCGGGGCCAGGTTATGGTACACGAGGGCAAGTTCGCCAAGGGTTGGTTCCATTCCAACGCCGCCGGAAAGACCGCAACCCCCAAGGAGGGGCTCAACTACAAAAAGGACAATCCCACCTACATTAAACCGGTAAAATCCCCGGACGATTCGGACAAGATACCCGCCGATGAAAACAACTGGGAATACAAGGCTCCAAAGGCCAAGGTTATAGAGGCCCTGGGGACCATGGGCAAGCCCATAAAGGATTTCAGCAAGGTGAGCATTTCAGAGAAAGGGCAATCGGGACGGGCAGTTACCCTGGCCTTTGACGATACTCGGGTTTCCGCCCCGGACTTTAGGGTAGCCCTCTCCAGCACCGATATGAAATCCACCATGCTGGATAAGGTGGAGATGGAGGGGGACCAGGTGGTATTTAAGGGCAGAGGATACGGCCATGGAGTGGGTATGTCCCAATGGGGCGCCTTCAAGATGGCAGAGGAGGGGAAAAAGGCGGAGGAAATCCTCTCCCATTATTTCGAGGGAATAAAGATCGTGGATATGTGGAAGTAGCGGGACAGAACCCTGACTAAAAAAGTCGGGGTTTTTTTATACCCTTCTACGGACGAAAATAGAATACTCCCCCCGGGGACATCATATACTGTTTTTAAGGGGGGATAACATGATACGGGATTTGGATGATAAGAAAACCACCCGAGGTCGCAGTCATAGCATTTTGATGGAGAACCGGCAGAAGGTGAGCATAACAGGGGTACAGGATGTAGACAGCTTCGACGAAGCCACGGTAATACTGGCAACGGATTTTGGGTATATAACCCTCCATGGAGTAGACCTTCATATAAGCAAGCTGAATCTTGAGGAGGGCCAGCTGGTAGTGGAAGGGGAAATTATTGCCCTCCAATACAGCGATGCCGATTATTCCAGGGGCAAGGGCGCGGGGCTGTTTAGCAGGCTGTTTAGATAAGGGGGCATCCCTATGACCATGACCACTACCAACCAGGCCTATATATTTTTAGCTACGGTGTATGGGGGTATGCTCCTTGGCATAGTATATGATGTGTATAGGGCCTTTAGGATGATTATAAAACCCGGCCGATGGTTTGTAGCCGTCCTGGATCTGTCTTTTTGGATTTTAGCTGTTCTCCTGTCCTTCTTCATGCTGTTTAAGGTCAACGGCGGGGAGATAAGGCTATTTACCTTCATCGGATTGGGTATGGGCTGGGGACTGTATTCCCTCATCATAGGGGGAATGCTGGTGAAACTGTTGGTAAAGGTTTATGAGATAATTACCGGCATCATCCTCTGGCCGTTTAGAACGATTTTAAAGGCTTTCAGATGGCTGATCCGAAAGTTTCGGAAGAAGGATAGCGAGGATTCCTGAATGATAAAGTAAATTATACCCCAAAAATTAAAGGAGGACTTTTACTTTCCCTGTCGAATAGTATATACTATAACCGTACTGTATTTATATTTTATATATAGTCATGGCTAAACGCGTATATATCTTTTTGGTGAGGTAGATTCCAATGAAGAAAAAAAGATATGTTTTAAAACCCAGGTTGAAGATCTTTTTAGCGTTGCTCGCAATAGGATACTTTGGGTTCAATCTGCTCAAACAGGAGATAAAGATAAATGAGCAAGACGATAGGATATTGGATCTTAGGGAAAAAATAGTCCAGGCGGAGGATACCAATGCCGAGCTTGAGCGGCTGATCCAATTTACCGAGAGCGAGGAATATATCGAAAAGGTTGCCAGAGAGCGTTTAGGTTGGGTGAAAAAAGGTGAAATCATTTTCATCGAAAAGAATAATAATAATTAGAGGAGGAACCCTTGTTTTATGCCAGTTAAGGTAGGACAAATTCTGGAGGGAACAGTTTCAGGAATAACGAATTTTGGTGCCTTTGTAGATCTCCCGGGTGGCGGGAGGGGTATGGTGCACATATCCGAGGTAGCCGATGCCTATGTCAAAGACATCCGTGATTATCTCAAACAAAATGACACAGTGAGGGTAAAGGTATTATCCATCGAAGGAAACGGCAAGATAGGCCTGTCCATCCGTAGGGCGGAAGCCGAAAGCCTTGTACCATTTGAGGATCGGTTGGCCCAGTTTTTAAAGGACAGCGAGGAGAGACTATCAGATATCAAAAACCGTGACAACAAGCGCGGTAGGGGCTCCTGGAGAGGTAGATAGCGGCCTTAATAACAAATTAAAACGCATTCATATATATGGATGCGTTTGCTATAGGTAGACAATTCGGAAGCTCAATTAGCTGGAATTGTTTATCTATATATTTTGCTTAAAAAACCACATAAAAAAGTTTTAAAAAACATCTTGACTTCTGTATCGATCTGATATACAATTACATTTGCCGTTAACAAGCGGCTTTAATATTTAACATCGCGGAGTAGAGCAGTCAGGTAGCTCGTCGGGCTCATAACCCGGAGGTCGGGGGTTCAAATCCCTCCTCCGCAACCATTTGTGGCGGCGTAGCTCAGTTGGCGAGAGCATTCGGTTCATACCCGAAGAGTCAGCGGTTCAAATCCGTTCGCCGCTACCACTTTTGAAGTTAGAAATTGGGAGTTAGAAGTCTTGACAGCGGGAATAATCCGGCTGTTTCAATATTAGATCCAGACTCATTCACCCAATCTTCAACAGGGGCGCATAGCTCAGCTGGGAGAGCACCTGCCTTACAAGCAGGGGGTCACAGGTTCGAGCCCTGTTGTGCCCACCATACATAAACCGTTTGATACCAATGTATCAAGCGGTTTATTTTTTTAAGGGCTAATTATTCACCGATTTATAATTTTAACGTATCGACCTTGGGGTCATTTTTTTATCCAGGATTAGGTGATAATATCTTTATCTCCATTGGATCCGAAATAAATTTGGAAAACATATTCAAC
>DASRNX010000014.1:0-2672 GCA_035647175.1 Clostridia bacterium
TACCGCCGGTAGGGAATTTCACCCTGCCCCGAAGATAGTTAATTTATATTCGGTTTTCACCTATATGATAACTAATATCCCAAAATAAATCAAGGCCGGAAAATTATTTATTTTTCCCGACCTTCTTTTCCTTTATCTCAAGGGGTCTACCCCCCAAGATGAAGATATCATGGGCTATATCCATAGCCTCATCTATATCGTGGGTAACAATTATTACACCCCGCCTGTCCTCTTCCCAAAGGGCCAGAAAGGATTCAATCAGAGTCGCCTTTAGCTCCATATCAAGGCCCTTAAAGGCCTCGTCCATGAGGAGTATATCCGATGGATAGGCAAAGGCTCTGGCTATAGCCACCCGCTGCTTCATCCCACCGCTGAGCTGGCTCGGAAAATAGTCTCTATACTCCGTTAGCCCCACCATCTCCAAATACTTATCCAGAATATTTTCTATCGCATCTTCATCGTATCCCGTCTCTAGGACAAACCTTAAATTGCCCCCAACGGTGGCCCAGGGAAGGAGTCTGTCCTCCTGAAAGATATAGCTGAAGGTCTTATCATCCAGGCCCTCTATGGTCCCCGATTCATAACCTTCAAGTCCTGACACTATATTTAAAAGGGTGGTCTTCCCGCAGCCCGAAGGTCCAAGCAGGGCCGTTATCTTCCCCTCACGAAAGTCTATGCTAAAATCCTTTAAAACTATCAATCCATCGTAAGTCTTATCTATGTTCTTTAGCCTGATCATCGTATCTGTCTCCCCATAATCATTGCGGTTTCCTAAAGGCCGCGGTTTGTCACATTGCCCACGAACCTTTTAAACAGGTATTCGAAGCCAAAGCTTAGGATGATAACCATACTTGTCCATGCAAACAACTCCGGGGATTCTAAGTACACCTTTGCACTGTAGAGATGCCCGCCTATGGAATACCTGGGATTGCTCAACACCTCCGCCGCCACGGTTACCTTCCAGCCCAGCCCTAAAGATGTGATCATTCCCGCCATAAGATAAGGGGATAAGGACGGGATATAGATTCCCCTTAGGATATGCCTTTTGCCGACCCTATAGACCCTGGCCATCTGCAGCAATCCCTTATCCACCCGTCTTACTCCCTCGACTACGTTGGTCCATATCACGGGAAAACACATTAGAAAGCATACGAATATGGGCACCTGCCCAGATTGAAACCATATAAGGGCGATGATTATGACGGACATCACGGGGGTGGACTTTATGGCAATAACCAAGGGGTTAAAGACTTCATACATAAATCTGTTCAGGCCGCAGAGGATGCCAAAGATTATTCCCCCCAGGCATGAGACTAAAAAGCCCATGGCCACCCTTATAAAGGTTACGGCGATGCTGTACCAAAAATCCCCCCTTATAGACAGCCTTAAAAATGCACTGAGGGTACTTAAGGGGGAGGGGAGGTAGATCTCCCTGTTAACTGCAAGGGAAAATATCCACCACACCCCGATCCAAAAAAGTACTATCAGACCCCTGTTTATCCTTTTATTCTTTAGTATAGTAGAAGGCCTCATCGGGAAGCTTCCCCCCCACCGATGCAGGATTCAGATCGTGAAGGACCTTTAAGAAGGCATCCATAGGACCCTTAGACCCTTTCCCATCTAAAAACACTATATTAGATTTTGGTATAGCCTTTTCTGCCAGCTTGGCATTGGGAAGGATCCCGTGTTTTTCGATTAGTTGCCCCGCCTCTTCGGGGTTTTCATTGACCCATTTAACTGATTCTTCGTACCCTGCCAAAAAATCGTCCATTATCTTGGGGTTATTCTCAGCAAATTCCTTTTGCACCACTATGCATCCCATGGGCAGGGGATTTTCGTCCCCGGCTACCTTCTCCCATTCCTTGGTTACATCTAGGGCAACCCTAATCTCTTCATTTTTCATAAGCCCTGAGGTAACGTGAGGTTCCGGCAGCAGCGCAATACTGACGTCACCTGCCGCAACTGCCGCAGCCAGGTCAGCATGCTGCATGGAAAAATCTATTTCCACATCCCTCTCCGGGTCCAAACCGTTTTCCTTTAGGAGGTATTGGAGTATATAGTCGGGGGTGGCTCCTTTTCCGCTGGCATTGAGTTTTTTATCCTTTAGATCAGCTATCTCCTTTATGTCCTCCCCATCTTCCAGAATATACAGGACGCCCAGGGTATTGATGGCGGCCAACTGAATCTGTCCCTCAGTCTTATTATAGATAACCGATGCCATATTGGTAGGCAGGGCCGCTATCTGAAATTCTCCGCTGATGACCTTACCCGATAGTTCGTCCGGGGCACCGACGGTAGAAAATTCGTAGTTATATGAGCTGTTTTCCTTAGCGTCTTCCATCATCTTTACCATTCCCATGCCTGTCGGTCCGTTTAAAGCTGCCACCTTTACCGTGACGGAAGGAGCGCTGTCTCCGCCCCGACATCCTGATATGGCCACTATAGCGACAGCCAAAATTACAACAAAAATAATGAGTCTTTTCTTCATTACAATTCCTCCATATGTGATATATCTTCAACACGCATATTGTGAAATACATTCCGTTAACTTAAATTATATCAACCGCGTAATGTTGAATATTATCTTTTTCGCATTTATTATATCATAAGTGCAAGCCTCGATTGGCTTGCTTCACACCGATTCAATAAACGCATTGGATAAAACCCATAGG
>DASRNX010000015.1:0-7908 GCA_035647175.1 Clostridia bacterium
GTCTATAAGTTTATAGAAGAGGAGGTGGACAGGGAGCTCTTGAATTTGGCCATGGATAAACTGACGCTGCGGGAGAAAAAAATCATGGAGCTCAGATTCGGTCTGACCGGGGGAAAGGAGCAGACCCAGAAGGAGGTAGCCGACTTTTTGGGGATCTCCCAATCATATATTTCAAGGCTCGAAAAACGGATAATTAAGAGACTTAAGAAGGAAATCTCCAAAATGGTATAGACTATACCACCATAAACCAACATTAACATACAAAGATTGTAAACCCCATTTTAGAATAAAAACCTTGGTCCGGGGCAATACTTCATCTATAGAGTTAACAATTAAGGGTTTCAACTTAGAATATTTTTGATCCCATGGGTCAACGCCATAAGTGAAACCCTTATCACATACTACTGCAGACGGACGGAGGTTTTGGTATGCTTGTAAATAAAGTAGAGATCTGTGGGGTCAACACTTCAAAACTGCCGGTATTATCTAATGAGAGGATGAAGGAATTATTTGCCCTTATGCATTCCGGGGACGACAGTGCAAGGGAGGAATTTATACAGGGAAACCTTAGGCTGGTTTTGAGCGTCATAAAGCGATTCAACAACCGAGGAGAAAACATCGATGACCTCTTTCAGGTCGGATGTATCGGACTCATAAAAGCAATTGATAATTTTGATTTGTCGCATAACGTCAGATTTTCGACCTATGCGGTTCCCATGATAATAGGAGAAATTCGCAGGTACTTAAGGGATAACAATTCCATCAGGGTCAGCAGATCCTTGAGGGATATCGCCTATAAGGCACTGCAGATAAGGGATCAATTGATAAACAAAAACTCAAAGGAACCCACCGTTACCGAGATAGCCAAAGAACTCAATATCTCCAGGGAGGAAGTAGTTTTTGCCTTAGACGCCATCCAGGATCCCGTTTCATTATTTGAGCCCATATACAACGATGGCGGCGACGCTATCTTCGTTATGGACCAGGTCAGCGATGAGAAGAATCTGGATGATGCCTGGCTTGAGGGCATAGCCTTGAGGGAGGCCATGAGCAAGCTTAACCAACGGGAAAAGCTCATATTGACCCTCAGATTCTTTGAGGGCAGGACCCAGATGGAAGTCGCCGAAGAAATCGGTATATCCCAAGCCCAGGTTTCACGTTTGGAAAAGACCGCCCTAAACCATATGCGCAAACACATATAGATACCGGTCCGGTTAATGATCACACAGCAATTGCGAGAGCAATTGCTTTTATTGTATAACGGGGCGGATACTTTTTTTCATACCCTCGTCCAAGGGGGAATATAATATATTAACCTGTTGTGCAATATATGTTACGAAAAAGATCTTTCAATACAAAATCAGTTAAGTTATCTGATTTTCGTTATAGCAATGTATTTTTCGTAACATATGAATTGAGGATAATGTTTTACGACACCCGTATACTAATGTAGAATGTTTGTCGTAAAACATATAGTTAAACATACTGGTAATGGCTATTATCAAATGGCTATTATCACACAATAGGATAATGTACTGGCATAATGCGCTATATTAATCCAAAATAATAGGGGTGATGGGTGTCATGGCAAAGTCTTCAGACTTTCGGCAAAAGGAAGTTATAAACGTTCGAAACGGTAAGAAACTCGGTGTTATAGTCGATATGGAATTCGATCTCTTAGCCGGCAGAATAACAGCGATTGTAGTTCCGGGCTCTAACAGGCTCATGGGATTTTTCAAGGGGGATAAGGATTATGTAATACCCTGGGACAAGATAAAAAAGATAGGTGATGATGTCATACTGGTGGATGTAGATTCCAATAGATTCGAAAGTTAAGACGATTTTGTGAATTGGTTGATTTTTGTAAATTGATTGCAAAATTGTATGGACAAGTGTGACAAATATGGGTACAATGTACTAAAGGTTAGGAGTTTTGTACCAAAATTTGAAGGTAATAGACTAGGAACGGGGGTTTTTGTACGTATGAGGTGTCCTTTCTGTGGAAATTTAGATAGCAGGGTTGTGGATTCCCGGCCTACAGACGAAGGTGCCAGTATCAGGAGGCGCAGGGAGTGTATAGAATGCGCGAAAAGGTTTACCACCTATGAAAAGATCGAGACATTGCCAATCTTTGTTATAAAAAAGGACGGCAGAAGGGAATCTTTTAATGGGGACAAGATAAAGGTAGGACTTGTGAAGGCATGTGAGAAAAGGCCAGTAGCTATAGGGGAATTGGATAAGTTGGTACAAGACATCGAAAAGGCCGTATATAACTCTCTGGAGCTGGAAATAACCAGCGAAAAAATAGGCCAGATGGTCATGGAAAGGCTTCAAAAGCTGGACGAAGTCGCCTATGTACGCTTTGCGTCTGTCTACAGACAATTCGCAGATGTCAACAGCTTCATAGAGGAGCTGGAAAAGATCATAAAGGACAGATAACAGCGGATTAACTCGCACACAAGAGCCATATAGAGGGGCTCTTTTTTTGTTCGAATACAACTATTGCGACCTGGGCAATATAACTGTGATTGAGAAAATCTCAATAACATATTGATGACTCCAATTCATAGGACGAGGTGATAATATGTCTGTAGGTCTGACTCTGTTGGTCGTTGCGGGGATCCTGTTTTTGTTTGGCATAGGTCATAACGTATTGGATCGAATGCGCCTTAGCGATAAAGCCGCACTGCTCTTCATGGCAGGAATTCTTGTAGGCAGTTTGGTGCCCAACATCCCCTTAGGGGCCAGGGTTTCTATAAATATCGGCGGGGCTATAATCCCCCTTATACTGGCTATATACGTATTTACAAAGGCGGGGACCGCCAAGGAAAGAACCCGAACTGTCCTGGCATCTATCCTGGCGGGGATAGGGGTTTATATTGCCGGGCGGCTCCTTCCCCACGAGCCGGAGACCATGATGGTGGATCCAAACTATGTCTACGGTATCATAGCGGGGATAATAGCTTATTTGTTTGGCAGATCCAGGCGCGCTTCATTTATAGCGGGCATAGTCGGGGTGATTTTGGCCGATATTGCCCAGGGCGTAGTTAACTTTACCAATAACTTACCTGTCCCTGTACGCTTTGGTGGGGCGGGAGCGGTGGATGCAGTAGTCATATCCGGATTTTTGGCGGTTATTCTGGCCGAAGTAGTGGGTGAGCTACGGGAGAAAATGCAGGGAGGAACCAAGAAAAAGCAGATGGGCTTTCATGACGGCGAATTCATCAACTTGGTTGGCTTCGATGCAGAGGAGGAAAAGGACGATGAAGGTGCAAAGGAAAAATAGATCCGTCAAGGCGATAGCGATAATTCTGA
Organism: Clostridia bacterium; assembly: GCA_035647175.1. Lineage (GTDB taxonomy): Bacteria > Bacillota > Clostridia > Caldicoprobacterales > UBA3941 > UBA3941. The sequence continues at coordinate 3,316 of DASRNX010000015.1, forward strand.
TTATATTGGCTACTGTGTTGCCGGCGGGCAAAGCGGGGGCGGATGATTGGTATGGTGGGGAACCGGGTTTTTTTACCCTCTTTGATGAAGAGGGCGGGAAGCTTACGGTTATGGCCAGCGAGATGTTCAAGGACGATGAATATATCAGCGGTGACAACGGACACTACTCGATCTATTGGGTGGACAAGGAAGGCAGAAACGCATTCGCAAAATTCATCGGCCAAGTAGAGCTCCCCGAATTCGAAGAGGTAGTGGAAACATCCGTTGAGACCCTTGCACCAAAGAATGGGAACAGGAGCATTTTGCTGTATTGCACCCATAGCGACGAATCCTACGTCCCCAGCGACGGGGAGTCCAGCATTCCGTCTAAAGGAGGTATCTACGACGTCGCAGAGAGCCTCAGGTCATCCCTCGAAAAAAAGGGTGTAAAGACGGTCCTGGATAGGACGCCCCACGACCCCCACGATGCAGGGGCATATCGCCGGTCCAGGCAAACCGCCATGGACCTTATAAGAAAAAATGCTCCGGTGGCCGCAGTATTTGATATCCACAGGGATGCGATCCCCAAGGAACATTACGATGCCATGGTAAATGGGGAATATATGAGCAGCGTCAGGATAGTTATTGGCAGAAGCAACCAGAATAGAAAGGCCAACGAAGAATTAGCCTACAAGATAAAGGCTATAGCCGACAAGACCCATCCCGGGCTCATCAAGGATATATATATAGGAAGGGGAGAATACAATCAGGAGCTGTCCCCGCGTTCCCTTCTCTTCGAATTCGGAACCCATGAGATAAGCAAGGAGGCGGCCAAAAAAGCCACCGGTAATATAGCGGATGTAGTACATAAGGCAATATTCGGCGGCATATTCAAATCCAAGGAACCCGCTCTAAAAAACACAACCCCGGGACAAAAACAAGCCCCAAAAGCGAAACAATTTAAGGTAACCCCCATAAGCCAAGAAAAGCAAAAGGGTGCGGGCAGGGGTATTATGTGGCTTTTTATAGTAGCCGTTGTAGGAATCGTAGTCTTTACTCTGATCAGCAAGAGCGGGAATGAGATAAAAAGCAGCTTAGAGAACATGATGGGAAAGAGAAAAAGGGAATGATCGTTACGCATTAGGGGTTGGCATGAAGGTTATCTATTATGGCGATGCTACCGCCTATGCGGCTTATGGGATGGCAGCAATCCATTTGGGCATCTATAATGAGAATGAGGTTCCCCATCGGGATGATATAATGAAACAATGGAAGTCGTGTCTCACCAGCAGCATCCCAAGGGGAAACCTCGTCTACATGGGGCTGGATGAAATGCTCAGGGAAGTGTATGTTATTGGATGTGGCAGTCACGGCAGGATGGTCAAAAAGGCATATAAGGGGTTTGGCGAACTCTACGAAATCCATGAGGATATACTCTATATAGATGCCGGTCCCTGGGAAGGGGGAGCCAGGATTTTGGCATCCCTCTCCAAAAACTACCCGCTGATCGAACCCATCGCGAGAAGAATCTATATCCGCTGGTTTAAAAGAATCTATCCCCTGTGGTCCGCCAGGGTGCGAAAGGGGTGGGAAATGGCTTTCAAAGGGGAAATGACGTGAAACTCTTCTATCATTGCTACGGCGGCGCCCATACATCCGTCACGTGCGCAGCCATCCATTTAGGATTTTTGCCTTTGGATCGAATCCCGGCCCCCAACGAATTTTTGTCCGTTGCGCACTATGACAGGATGGAAAATAAGGACCTGGGGACACCCCAATATTTTGGGAGGGATGAGCTGGGAATTGATATCTATATTATAGGATTTAAAAACGTATGCAATATGATGATACCCACAATTAAGAGTTACCTAAATGCCAATAACATCCCATCTAAGGATGTTTTATTTGTAGAAGCCTTGGTGAAGCTCCACCCAATTACCGCCATAGGAGGCTTTTCTTCAAGAAAGCTCCATATGGTCAGCTTAGGGCACCCCTTAACGGTATGGGGCATAAGGAGGAGCTACCCCATATTTGTAGAATTGGTATCAAAGGTAAAAGAAAACCTGTCCCAGAGGTTTCCCACTGCTTGACTTTACGGAAAATTTGGTTGATAATAGGACTATAACAAATATTTAGCACTAGGTAATAAAGTCTAGTAACAAAAGAACTATTACAGCCTGGGAATCGTATTGGATATCCCGGGGTTCATACATAATGATATATACAAAAGGTGGGGAAAAAGTGGCGCATCCAATAGTTTCCATAGTCGGGCGACCCAATGTGGGTAAGTCCACCCTGTTTAACCAGCTGGTTGGACGGAGGATTTCTATCGTAGATTATCAGCCCGGGGTAACCAGGGACAGGGTATATGCCGATACCCAGTGGCTCAATACCAAAATGACCCTTATAGATACGGGTGGAATAGACACGAGGACCCAAGACGAGCTCATGACGCAGATGAGGCAGCAGGCAGACATCGCCATCGATACAGCCGAGGTGATCATTTTCTTGGTGGACGGGAAGGAAGGTATAACCCCTGCAGATCAGGAGGTGGCGAGCATCCTAAGGAGGGCACAAAAGCCTATTGTGTTGGGTGTGAATAAGATAGATGCCCCCCACGAGGAGGGTATGCTATATGAGTTCTATAACCTGGGGATAGGCGAGCCCATATCCATATCGGCGTCCCATAAACGGGGGCTTGGGGATCTGTTGGATGCGGTTGCACAGCACCTTCCCCATGGGTCGGATGAAACCGAAGACGACGAGACGATAAAGATAGCGGTTATGGGCAAGCCCAACGTGGGCAAATCCTCCATAGTAAATAACCTCCTTGGCGAAGAAAGGGTAATAGTCAGCGATATTCCCGGAACTACCAGGGATGCCATAGATACACCCTTCACCTTAGACGGACAAAAATATGTTATCATCGATACCGCCGGAATCAGAAGAAAGAGCAGGATAGATGAAGACCTGGAAAGGTACAGCGTAATCAGGGCCTTAGCCGCCATCCGAAGGTGCGACGTTGCCCTCATGGTCATTGACGCCACCCAGGAGGTCACGGAACAGGATACCAAGATAGCGGGTCTCATCCATGAAGAGGGCAAGGGGATTATCTTAGTCATGAACAAATGGGACCTGATTGAAAAAGAGACCAATACCATGAACCAGTACAGGCGGCGGCTGATCAACGATTTGGCTTTTATGCAGTACGCGCCCAGCATCTTTACTTCGGCCTTAACAGGGCAAAGGATGGGCGGGATTGTGGGTATGGTAAATGAAGTCTTCAGTCAATGCACCTTTCGAATCTCTACAGGCGTGCTAAACGACTGTATCATGGATGCGGTGACTTTTTCAGAGCCGCCCACGGATAAGGGGAAAAGGCTTAAGATCTATTACGGCACTCAGGTATCCGTAAAGCCTCCCACCTTCGTCCTCTTTGTTAACGATGAAAAGCTCATGCATTTCTCATATCTCAGGTATTTGGAGAATCATTTCAGAAAGAGTTTTGGACTGCAGGGAACACCAATAAGGTTCATTGTAAGGCAAAGGACCAACTAAAGAAGGGGGCTTAGCAATGCGGTATGTTCTTATAGTTGTGATCGGATATATTCTGGGCAATGTATCCTCGTCCTACCTGGTAGGAAAGCTAGGCAGCAATATCGATGTCAGACAACACGGCAGCGGAAATTTGGGTACCACCAACGCCTATAGGGTCTTGGGGATAAAGGCGGGGGCTCTGGTATTTATAGGTGATGTAATAAAAGGGATTTTAGCTACCATCATCGGCCTTCTCATAGTGAAAGATAGCAGTGTTGGCGGCCTTATAGGGGGCATAGCGGCAGTCGCGGGACATAACTGGCCGTTTTTGTTGGGATTTAAAGGCGGAAAGGGAATAGCCACGTCCTTTGGCACCATAATCATTCTGTTTCCCCTTACAGCCATTATTTTGCTGGCCGTAGTGGTGTTGATCATCGTCCTGACGGGGTATGTGTCCCTAGGGTCCATAACAGCGGCTGTATTGTTGCCCATCCTGGCAATTGCTTTTAGATACAATCCATGGCTTATAGTTGGGGCATTTCTTTTAGCCGCCCTGGCCATCCTCAGACATAAGGCCAACATATCCAGGCTCTTAAAGGGTACGGAGAATAAGATAACATCTACAGGCGGACCTAGGGGACTAAAGTAATCAATGAAGTCATCCGCTATTAAGTAGCTCATAACTATTATCATGCGGCAAGATAATGAGTTAGCATGATATGGCAAGTTTAATTCAATGTGCTAGTTAAATGTTTCTGTAATGGCTATTGAACGCTACTTTCAACATTGATTTGGAGAAAACTAAGGCTTATTCCATTTGAAAGGCCTATCGCTTCCAATCCGGCCTCCTGCCCGGTGGAATCGGTTTAAGGCGTCCTGCCTTAAACTACGGCTTTTCTGCATTCCATAAACCAAGTTTTCTTAGCCCAATCAATGAAGTCATCCGCTTTTCAATAGCTCATTACTATTTTCATGCGGCAGCATTATGAATTAGCCCGACATGATAAGTTTAGTTGACCTATTGTTTATCTATTATTGATGACAACTTGTCATAAACCTTTTCCCATTCCAATATAC
>DASRNX010000016.1:0-2622 GCA_035647175.1 Clostridia bacterium
TAGGAGAATGAGGAGCAAAGAGGCCAGAAGTATGGAGTTGCTATCTCCAAAGGTCCATACAAAGGGCTCTACAACCTGCATGATGGTCTTATACTCATAGCTAAATTGTACTGCCTTATCCGTTAGGAGAAAACACAACACAAAGGCCAGTCCAAAGGTGATTATAATACGAGGGTTTTTTCTCCATCGTCTAAAGTTATACCAGCATATCTGCCACACTTGATATAATCCTAGAAGGGGCCTAAATCTGCGTCCTGCTTTTTTTGTCATCCCTCAATCCTCCCCTCTATAACTACATCGTTTAGCATCATCACGATTATATTAACTAATATGACCAACAACATAATACCCCAATCGCCGGCCACCCAAGGGTTCTTAGGAGCTAACCATTCTTCCGGGTTGATTACATATATACTATGAAAATATCGCTCCGAAAGGATGACCAGCACATAATAGATAACAAAGGGAGCCCCGTAGGCCATATATTTGCTCAAGGTGATATTGGCTAGGAGTGCACCGACAGAGGCCCATAGGCATCCACAAAAAAAGAATATCAGTGCTCTTTTAAACAAAACATTAATGGACGATACAGCCGTGGGATCAGCTATCCCGAGGGGCTTGTAGACTAGGGATGTAATAAAATAAGAGACTACTATACCAATGGCCAGTGCTAACCCTCCCGATACGGCTGCCCCAAGAATCTTACCCTTTATGTATGCTGATTTGCCACACTTCATCAGATAAGGCTTGATAAATCCACTTTTATACTCATCAAGAAATGCTGCAGTATATGGCAGAGTACAGAGGATGGGGACAACCATAAGGACAATATCTGAAGATAGCCCGGTAAAGATGAGCTGCCCGTGATAGTCAAAGTCTAATCCCATACCAATATCTTTGGGAAATAACAGCTTCCCTCCCGCACCTATAGCGATAGCCAACATCATCGCTATAGATGCCAGTAGAAAGGACCCGCTATATACGGCTCTTTTTAGATCTGTTTTAATTTCGTCCACAATACTTATAGTCCTTTCGTTATCTGTTATAAAAGTGATGATGTGGGGGAAATGTCCCCGTCTTTGTGAAATAATCACTGTTTGGGCAAATAATGGCTTAATCACTGTGATCGGCATGCATTAATGATGTGTTCTCCGGCTGACCGAGACAGTATGCCAATGTAAGATGCATTTAATAGCCAAGGTCCCGATCAATGATGCTGCCATCTATGGCATTAATGGTTAGGAAAGAGGTGTATATGTAATGCTGATCACCTTCGGCTGGATTTGGCTGCCCGGGTTTCCCCTTAAGGGTCAACGTCCCAAAGAAATCCCACACCGGGATAATGAGCCCACTGTCTCCTACATCCTTTTCCGTCACTCGCATAAGGCCAAGGCGAGCCTCCGTCACCTTCATCTCGTAGGAATAAATTTCATCGTTGTCCCAATAATCGTATTTCATGGGCGCCATCTTTTTTAATATGTCCGAGATATCTGAAAAAGGCAGCATTGTGGATGCGTCAGAGACAATTTCTTTCACGACATAGGGTGAACTCCACTTTAGATAGAACACACCTTCGTCATCAATAAATATGCGTATCCTCTCATACATCCAAGGCGCATGGTAGGCTTCATGGACGGTAGTTAGACCTTCATCATTGGTATAGTTAATTGGCACATCATTAATCTTACGGGTGAACATAAACTCATATACGCCCCTAATCTGGTCCATTGGCTCCCCATACACGGGTATATTGGTCGGGGTTAATCTTTGACCGGAGCAGACAAAATCCGTAAGCCCCAGCTTTGTAATGGTATCCTGGGCTAGCTCCTTGGCATCTTCTTCCTTCATTGTGGGTAAAATATCTATGTCTACGTTTCCAGCATAAGCATCGGAATAAGAAGTGGCTATCGAATCTGCTTCATTTTTCTTCGTATTATCTCGTATATACTCTGCATATGCACCTGTGCCATAATCATCTTGTATTGCGTTGATCTCGGATATAGTATTACCATTAGGCATAAACTTCAAATGAACGTATAAGCCCAACGGCCCTTGGGTTTCATCTTTGTTTTCCTCAAAAGTAAAAATCGGCTCTATCTCTTCGTATTCCTGGGTTTCTGGTGCCTCTGCAGCCTGTTTCAAAAGATCATTGATTACATCGTCAATGTTTTCATCCTGAAACTTATCATCATACTCCCCAGCTTCCTTTCGCTGTTTCAGGTCTTGTACCTGCTCTAAATAATAGGAACTGGGAAGAGGTGAATCCGAAACTATGATCTTGGCACCACCGCCAAAAACCTCATGGAGCTTTTTTACATCCTCTTCACTAAACTGACCCTTGGTTACCCTTGCTACAGGCATGCTTGCTGCATTTGGGACAACTACATCTGCGTCTACATAGATTTTTAAATTGCCCTTCACGCCTTCTGCTTCCCACTTTAGCTTTTCAGGAGCATCAAGGGGCTTTCTAAGGTCCTCACCGGAATCCTTATCTACTACTACAGGGTTTTCCACTGCCTTATCAATGATATTATCAATATCCTTACCTATGACAATGGGACTATCCGGCGTTTTTTGGCAAGCAGTTATTGTTATAAGCAGAAATAGAGCAATGATTAAAGA
>DASRNX010000017.1:0-11088 GCA_035647175.1 Clostridia bacterium
ATATAGAGGCGACAAATGTGGAACTAACAGAAGATGACATTCAAAAACAAATAAAAAAATTAAACGGAAAGGGGGCTGTTACCATGAGTATATTGCAGAAAAGAGAAGAGATAGGCAGACGGGCAGGAAGACGGGAAGGCAGGCAGGAAGGCTTAGAGCGAGTGGCCAGGAACTTATTAAAAGAAGGAATGGAAATAGCTTTAGTTATAAAGACTACAGGCCTCTCTAAAGCCGAAGTAGAAAAATTAAAAGAAGTGTTGGATAGTTAGCTGCACATATTGCGATAGGAAATAAAGGCCCTGTCGCACTCTTGATTTTTAGGGCTGATTTATAAAGGACTTCCCAAAAAAACAAAAACCCGCTCATCCTTACGGACTAGCGGGTTTCACTGGTCTGGGTGACAGGAATTGAACCTGCGACCTCTTGAACCCCATTCAAGCACGCTACCAAACTGCGCCACACCCAGAAGTTTATGAGAACAAATAATATAATACTATAGAATTTAGAAAAAATCAAGTGGAATTTTTGTTTGACAATCAACTTATCATTGTGATAAAATATTTTAGTGCGTAGCCGCACGGATATGGTTATAAATCCTTATTGTGAAACCATTGTATGGTTTTCTTTGAAAATCAATAGGTACCACTATCCGGCGAGACTGGTTAGAGGAGGTGCATCGTAATGTATGCTATCATTAAAACGGGTGGGAAGCAATACCTGGTCCATGAAGGTGATGTTTTAAGGGTTGAAAAGCTGGACGTAGAAGAGGGTTCGGAAGTATCCTTTGACGAGGTACTGGCTATCAACGACGATGAGTCTTTAAAGGTTGGAACCCCTATCGTAGAGGGATCCAAAGTTGAAGCCAAAGTCATAAAACATGGAAAAGGCAAGAAAATAACCGTTTTTAAGTACAAGCCCAAAAAGAACTACAGGAAAAAGCAGGGACACCGTCAGCCTTTTACCCAAGTTCAAATTAGTAAAATTATCGGATAATTGTGGGAATGAAATGGTTAATATATTGATTGTACGGAATGAGTCGGGTAATGTCTGTCGGTTAAAAGTAGCCGGTCATTCAGGGTATGATGAGATAGGACGGGACATTGTATGCAGTGCTATATCGGCTATAGTCCAGACAATGGTCATTGGACTTAAGGATGTGGTGGGTATAAGACCCCTATATCATCAAAAAAGCGGTTTAGCCGATTTGAAGATCCCCGATGATCTTTCTGAGGAAAAGATTAAGAAGGCAAATATATTACTGGAAACGGGCCTGTTGGGGCTCAGGAGTATAGAATCAGGATATGGTGAATATGTAGATATTCGGGAAAGGAAGGTGGAATAGATGTTTGTAATGAATCTTCAGCTCTTTGCATCCAAAAAGGGAGTGGGAAGTTCCCGAAACGGACGTGACAGTGAGGCTAAGAGATTAGGAGTTAAAAGGACAGACGGACAATTCGTTTTGGCCGGAAACATCCTTGTGAGACAGAGAGGAACCAGACTTCATCCCGGTAACAACGTGGGTAGGGGTAAGGACGATACCCTCTTTGCATTGGTAGACGGTGTAGTCAAGTTTGAAAGAAGAGGCCGTGATAGAAAGCAGGTTAGCGTCTATCAAGAGGCACAGCTGGCTGTACACTAAGAATATCTGTTTTATGGACTTATGATCGGGTCTATTACATGAGATTGCTATGTGATAGACCTTTTCTATATTTATGGGTATATTAAATACTGGATGGGGATTTCCTTAAGACATTGATGCTCTGGGACAAAGTTCGAAAGGGCTCGGAAGGGCTCGGAAGGACTCGGGATCTAAAATTATTGAAGTTTTGATTGGGAATTGTTATAATTCATAATTAGGAAAACAATAGAGGATGCCAGATTGCGGTATTGTACTCTACCGTTTCATATGGCGGAATAAAAAACTAGACGAAAATTGTTTTCCCATAACATGAGGAGCAATAGATTATATGTTTGTTGATATTGTAAAAGTTTACATAAAGGCCGGAGACGGCGGCAACGGCGCCGTTTCCTTTAGAAGGGAAAAGTATGTTCCCGCCGGTGGACCTGATGGCGGGGACGGCGGCAACGGCGGCGATGTTGTATTTGTCGTAAACACGGGGAAGCACACCCTGATGGATTTTCGATATAAAAAATCCTTTAAGGCCCAGTCCGGAGAGGATGGGCGCGGAAGAAAGATGCATGGTAAAAAGGGTGAGGATGTAATAATAGAAGTACCCCCCGGAACCATTATCAAAGATAGTGAGACCGATAGGGTAATTGCGGATTTAACCGAACCTGCCCAACGCGAAGTATTGGTCCGCGGGGGTAGAGGGGGCAGGGGTAATGCCAGGTTTGCTACCGCTACCCGCCAAGCTCCAAGGTTTGCAAGGAAGGGGCTAAAGGGGCAAGAGCTCTGGGTTACCCTAGAACTAAAATCCATTGCCGACGTTGGACTGATCGGGTTTCCCAATGTAGGAAAATCTACGATTTTATCGGTGCTGACTGCGTCTCGGCCCAAGATAGCGAATTATCATTTCACCACCCTTTCACCGAATCTTGGAGTCGTGGATACGAGATTTGATAAATCCTTTGTCATGGCTGATATCCCCGGTATAATAGAGGGGGCACATGAAGGAACAGGGCTGGGGATTGACTTTTTAAGGCATATCGAAAGGACAAGGATATTGGTTCACGTGCTAGACGCTTCCGGCATAGAGGGAAGGGACCCCATAGATGACTTTCATACCATAAATAAGGAATTAGAATCCTTTAGTAAGGAACTGGCCCGAAGACCTCAAATAGTGGCAGCCAATAAGACGGATATACCCACTGCGGGGGAGAACATCGTCAGGTTGGAAGAGGAGCTTGAGGGAAAGGATATGAAGATATTCCCTGTATCGGCGGCCACCGGGAAGGGCTTTGATCCCCTAGTATCGGAACTGGTGAACATGTTAGAGCAACTCCCGCCCCTAGAGCCCTTTGAGCCAGAGTTTGCTTGGGAAGATGAGGATGTCGGGGAAGGAACCTTTGAAATTGAAATTGTGGACGATATATATACCGTATACGGACCATCAATTGATGGATTGTTGGGAAGAGTGAACTTGGAGGATTACGAGTCCATGCAATACTTTCAGAGGACCCTCAGAAGGATGGGAATCATCGATGCCTTAAAGAGTGCAGGCATCGAAGACGGTGATACGGTACAGATTAATGACCTTGAATTTGACTTTATAGAATAAAGGGATTACCATATATTGGTGATAAAAAAGGGGTGAACAGGATGTTAACCAGCAAGCAAAGAAGTTATCTGAGGGGAATGGCCAATCAAACCGATAGCATTTTCCAAATAGGTAAGGGCGGGATAAACGCCAATTTGATAAAGCAGTTAGACGATGCTCTTGAGGCCAGGGAGCTTATAAAGGTGCATGTTTTACAAAATGCCGAATCGGATATAAAGGATATCTTTAAGAGATTGGCCCAAGAGCTGTCAGCCCACGAGGTTCAACTCATCGGCAGCAGGTTTGTACTCTACAGAAAATCTGCGAAGAATCCCAAAATTGAACTCCCCTATTGAGGGCTCTTTAAATCGCTCTCTTTTTCGTTGCCGGACAGGATCTGGCTAATCAATCCCAATACAAAGAACAGAGCGGACAAAACGAAATAGAAGAGAAAGTATTTGCGAAACAGCAGGGATACGCCTAAAAACAAAAGGGATGCCATCATATATCTCTTAACCTTGTACTGCGTCGCGATCCGGTTTTTGCTATGCCTTCCTTTTTGTTTAATCTCTGCAATTCTTTCCGTCACAAGGTGATCTAGATGATCGTCTCCGGGGGTCATACCTGCATCCTCCATAAGATCAAGCAGACTCTCCACATCCATTAGCGTGATGGGGATTTGGAGATTCCCGTCTTGTATGTATTTGCAGGCATCCTCAAAATAGCCCGATGAGATATAGATGAGACTGTCGTATCCCCTAGATCGATATGCATTATAGAAAGTCCACACCCTTTCGTAGGATTCATAACCCTTAGGGGGGGCATGATGGTAGCCTATGGCTATGGGCATATTGTTATATTGGGCTTTGAGATGCCCCTGCCTCTGGTCGATGTCCTTTAATCCCTTAAGGGCGGATAAAGCTTTGACGAGCTGCCATTCAAATTCTTGTCTGCTTAGGACGGATAGCTCACCGGCCATATATTCCCTGGCTATGACTCTGCGCATTCGGCTTCGCCTTGTTCTGTAGGATGCCCTTTTTCGAAGATAAAGTGCGTAGGCGAAAAGGGATGAAACCCCAAGGCCGATAATTAATGACAATAGACTGGATCTGGTACGGAAAACCAACCATAGGTATAAGACAAAGGAAAAACCGATAATGGGCAATACGAAGTCTGCAATAAGCCCTATAACGGGGCGTGGGGTATCTTCGTCACCCATATAATAACTGAGGGAGCGGGCTTTTTGTATATAAGTTTTAAAGGACATTATAAACACCTCCAATAGTATTATTGCCATGTTTTGGGGGATTAAAACCGCAGTCCCCTTTGTTTTACGCATAAAATTAGCCTATTGCGTCGGTTTTTTTATCTTGATGAGTGGTAAAGGTAATGACCTATTGGTAAATGGGCGATGTCATTGGTTGGGATTCTGAAAGCCGGCCGAAAGAAACTCTAATTTTGCGACTTAGACCCAGGGCATGGTTTGGCATAATTCCGGTATAAAATATTTCAGAAATTCTCTGTCACTTAACGTTACAACCCGGTTACGGGGTGTTTATAGTCAAACCTATAGTACCGGGGCCTGAAATATGGTATAATTATATACGTTAAGAAAAAGACTTTTTACTACAGGAGACTCATGCTTTAAGGAGAATAATGAAAAATTGGTGAAAAAATTAGGAGTATATGGCGGGACCTTTGATCCAATACATATGGGCCATTTAATTGTGGCAGAGATGGCCAGGCAGGAGTGCGGTCTTGACAGGGTACTCTTTATCCCGGCGAAGATACCGCCCCATAAAAATGATAACCATATTAGTTCCCCGGATCATCGTTTTGAGATGACTAGCCTTGCGATTGGGGGAAATCCTAGCTTTGATGTAAGCGATATAGAGTTGAAGAGGCAAGGTATAAGCTATACAGTAGATAGCATTAAGATTTTGAACCGAGGGAATCCTAATGGGACCAAAATTTGGATGATAGTAGGCGGGGATTCATTTTTAGAGATGGACAGCTGGAAAGATGCAGGGACAATAATGGCGATGTGTAACTTTGCTGTATATCCCAGGCCCGGCTTTCCGATAGATGCGTTGAAAGCTAAGGGAAAATCTGTCAGCAAACATTTTGACGCCGATATACACTTCGTACAAGCGCCTATGATCGATATATCATCGACGGATATAAGAAATATGGTGTCGAAGGGAAAATCCATCAGATACATGGTCCCTGATTCGGTGAGGGAGTATATTATGGATAAGGAACTCTTTGCTACGAATGGGTAGCCGATATGGGGAGATGGGTGATATCCCGCGACGGCCAAGGCATGGTGTAGGGTGTTTGTAATGGGATGTATAGTCAGGCACCATCTTGGTAATACGTAAAAATGGAGTATCTAATGGACAAAAAGCAAATTATTGATAGATTGTCTGAAATGTTGGAACCTAAGAGGCTGCAACATTCCATAAGGGTGATGGAATGTGCCGAAAGGTTGGCACGCCTCCATGGAGTCGATGAGGACAAAGCGGTAATAGCTGGCTTGTTGCACGATTGTGCCAAGGGATTCAGCGGTGAGGCGCTAATAGAAAGATCAAAGGAATACGGAATTGAGTTGGATGAAATCAGCCTTTACCAAAGAGGTTTGATTCACGGCCCGCTGGGTGCCGGGGTAGCAAGCCGCGTTTTTGGCATAGAGGATTTGGATATCCTGTCAGCCATTGAACATCACACATATGGCAAAAAAGATATGGATGAGCTGGAGATGGTCATATACTTGGCCGATCTGGTGGAACCCGGTCGTACCTTTGAAGGCGTAGACGAATTGAGAGCCCTTGCGTCGGAGGATTTAGAAGGTGCGATGCTAAAGGCTCTGGATGACATAATTGCGTTGGTTATGGCCAAGGGCGGACTAATTCATCCGAATACCCTGGAAGCGCGCAATAGTATAATATTAAATAAATTAAGATTTGGGGAGGAGATTTGTTGCCACTAAATTCAAAGCGCACTGCGCTTAAGATCGCTGAGATATTACGGGATAAAAAAGCGCAGGATGTCACGGTCTTAGACATCCATTCCCTGACCATTATTGCGGATTATTTTATCATCGCAAGCGGTCGATCAGAATCTCAGGTGAAAGCCCTTTACGAGGAAGTGGAAGATCAGATGAAAAAAGAGGGTTTGGAATCCAGACACCGAGACGGCCAGAAGGGTAACCGATGGGTTGTTTTGGACTATGGGGATGTCATCCTCCATGTATTTCACCATGAAGAGAGGGAATTTTATGGCCTGGAACGCCTATGGGCTGATGGCATATCGCTATCTGTTGACAACCCTTAATTGATGCAATATAATTATTGTCATCCATAAAGGATTATTGATCTACTTTAGCTACTGTAATCAGTGTCAGAACGAACCTGATGAAAGTATACATGGCTTTATTGCTTTTAAAATTCATAAAGATTGCACCGGGAGTAGTAGGATACCGGAAACTTTCAGAGAATCGACGGATGGTGTAAGTCGATATTTGATGGATTCGAACTCGCCCAAATCAGGTTGCAGGGGTTCATCGCCTTATGGATGAAGAGTGGATGCTATAGTTAATTTTACTCGATTACCCCATGGGATATTGTTAATTTCTAGCCGAACTTATCCTGCGGGCTATAATCATAAACTTACTATGCAATCAAATAGGGTGGTACCGCGGGTAACCTCTCGTCCCTAACGGAGCGAGGGGTTTTTAATTTCCAAAAACCGGGTAACCGGATTCCGGTAAAGTGTTTGTTGTAGGGTATATAGGAGGTATAGGTATGAAATATGAATTTACTAAAATTGAAACAAAGTGGCAGAAGAGATGGGAAGCTGAAGGAGACTTCCGAAAGGTGGAGGATCCAAGCAAGGAGAAATACTACATGCTGGAAATGTTTCCCTACCCGTCGGGCAACCTGCATATGGGGCATGTGCGAAATTATTCCATAGGCGATGTCATAGCGCGGTTTAAGACCATGGAGGGTTATAATGTTATCCATCCCATGGGCTGGGACTCCTTCGGCTTGCCGGCAGAGAACGCCGCTATAGAACGGGATATTCACCCGGATGAATGGACCCGGAGTAATATTGATACTATGAGGGAGCAGCTCAAGGGTCTGGGATTTAGCTACGACTGGAACAGGGAAGTCGCCACCTCCAGCCCTGATTATTACAAATGGACCCAATGGTTATTCCTGCAATTCTTTAAGAAGGGAATGGCTTATAAGAAGAAATCATCTGTCAATTGGTGTCCTTCCTGTGAAACAGTGCTGGCCAATGAGCAGGTGGTAAATGGCGGCTGTGAGAGATGCAGTACTGAGGTGGATAAAAAGGAACTGGAGCAATGGTTTTTCAGGATAACTGAATATGCCCAGAGGCTTTTAGACGATATTGAAAGGCTGGAGGACTGGCCCGAGAAGGTCAGAGTTATGCAGCAAAATTGGATTGGTAGAAGTGAAGGGGCAATGGTATCCTTTCAGATTCACGAACACGACGAGAAGATCGAGGTGTTCACAACCAGGCCGGATACCATATATGGAGTATCCTCTATGGTATTGGCCCCCGAGCATCCCCTGGTTCCGGAGTTGGTAGAGGGAACCGAATATGAGGAGCCTGTCAACCAGTTTAGAAAAAGGATGGAGCATCTCAGCGAGATAACGAGGACATCCACCGAGGCGGAAAAAGAGGGGCTCTTTATAGGCAGATATGTCATAAATCCCATGGATGGGAACAAAATCCCTATGTTTATAGCCAATTATGTATTGATGGACTATGGAACGGGGGCGGTAATGGGGGTTCCTGCCCATGACCAAAGGGACTTTGAATTTGCTACCAAGTACGATCTTCCCATCATTCCGGTAATCAAGCCCAGAGATGAAGGCATCGATATTGAAAATCTTAATCAGGCCTTTGAAGCAGAAGGCGTTATGATAAATTCCGGTCCGTTCAACGGCCTTGACAGCAACCAGGGAATCTCCAAGGTGATAGAATATATGGAGGATAAGAGTATTGGGGAGGGAAAGATCAACTTTAGGCTCAGGGACTGGCTTATATCCCGCCAAAGATATTGGGGGGCCCCTATTCCCATCCTATATTGTGATAAATGCGGGATGGTACCGGTGCCGGAAGAGGATCTCCCGGTATTATTACCCACGGATGCAAAGCTTTCCGGTAAGGGAAATTCGCCCCTCAGTACCAGCGACTCCTTTGTTCATACGACATGCCCAAGGTGTGGCGGAGATGCCAGGCGAGAAGTTGATACAATGGATACCTTTGTGTGTTCATCCTTCTACTTCCTAAGGTTTGCGGATCCACAAAATCATAACCAGCCCTTTGGACTGGATAAAACCAAGTATTGGATGCCTGTAGATCAGTATGTAGGCGGGGTAGAACACGCTATCCTTCATTTGCTTTACGCCCGGTTCTTCACCAAGGTGCTCTTTGATATGGGTCTATCCCCTGTAGAAGAACCCTTTTCCAGGCTTTTAACCCAAGGTATGGTCCTAAAGGACGGGGTGAAAATGTCCAAATCCAAGGGTAATACCGTAAGCCCTGAGGAGATTATTGTAAAATACGGGGCGGATACCGCTCGTCTTTTCATTCTCTTCGGCGCTCCTCCGGAAAGGGACTTGGAATGGAGCGATCAAGGTGTGGAAGGCAGTTTTAGATTCCTAAATCGGGTCTGGAGGCTGGTGACGGGATCCTATAGGGAAGCCGTCGACAACGGACTGGGGAATGAGAGCAGCGTTACTGATAGGGACAAGAAATTAAGATTTGTGCTCCATAATACAATCAAGAGGGTTACTACGGATATCGGCGAACGGTTCAATTTTAATACGGCGATAAGTGCTATTATGGAACTGGTGAATGCAATTTATGATTACTTGGAAAAAAATAAAGACGGTAATTTTAATAAGGATGCGCTGACGAACGCCATTACCGACATGATAATTATGCTGACCCCATTTTCCCCCCATATAGCTTCGGAATTGTGGGAATTTATTGGAAAGGAAGGCAGCGTTCACGATGAGGTATGGCCGAAATGGGATCCAAAAGCACTGATTAAGGATGAGATAGAGATAGTGGTACAAATAAATGGAAGGCTCAGAGAACGCCTAATAATATCAGCCGATGCTACCAGGGAAAAAATGCAGGAAACTGCGTTAGAACAAGACAAGATCAAAGAATTGATTGCGGGTAAGAGCATAGTAAAGGTAATAGTAGTACCCAAAAAACTGGTCAATATCGTAGTCAGATGAGATTTATACCGGATATATAATTCTAAAAAGCAGTGGATGCGACTGGAACCTATTGAGGACTTGCATGTAAATCAGATTGAAGATAGCCGTTTGTCGGTTATCTTCTTCTGAATACATACCTTCCCCTCCTTCGTTTTACGGCTATGGTTCTCATGGCTAAAGCAAAGATGACCAGAACAAATATTCCGGACCCAAGGGCAAACTTCTGCCATATACTCAGATTGTACCATAGGGTCAGATATGAGGCCTCCACACCGTCCCGTAGTTTAACGGGGAATTTGGATTTTTCAGGCTTTCGAATCTCAACAGCCTTCGCAGTTACTAAATCAACCCTGTCAAGGACCGTATTCCCAAGCCGGAATATCATAGTCCCCACTTTTTGACGCCGGGAAACCGGACCAGGTAAGGAGATCGTATTCCTATTGTCCTCCACATTCACAGCTACTTCAGGCTCCCATTGAATTTCCTTGCTGATCTTGCCTATCTGATCTCTAGATACGAAACGTGTCGGCGTCTTATCCATTAAAACCCTAACCCAATCAGGATCAGGGTTACCCGTTATATCCAAAATGTGCACCTGCTCATCCTGGGAAAAGGGTTGGTACCTTACGAAATTGTCATACCCATAATCCAACAGCATAACAGAATCAATCCATTTACTGTCCTTAGTAGTATTACCTAAAACAACGGTCAACAGCCCGGTGCCATCACGGGAGGCTATAGCCACCAGACAATGCCGGGCATTTGATGTATAACCGGTCTTTCCACCGGTGGCATCTGGATAATAGAATTTATTCTTAGGTTGTATCAATGCGTTGGTATTTCTCCAATACCTGATTTCCTTCTCCTCTGCTTTGGGATCATGCATGCTGGACCAATCGGGTATGGTAAACATTTCTGTGCTGATTATCTGGCGAAAAACGTCATGATTCATGGCCTCTCTGGTAATAAGGGCCAAATCACGGGCCGTAGTATAATGGTCGTCATGGTGATAACCGTCAGGATTCATAAAGTTTGAATGGGCGACCCCCAGTTCCCTGGAGCGTCTATTCATCAGGTTCACAAATGCCCCCAGGGCCTCATCGATGGATACATTCGAATCGCCTTTGATCTTGCGCCCGATATGTACCGCAATGACATAAGCTGCGTCGTTTCCTGAGGGAAGCATCAAGCCGTATAGCAGATTTTCAAGGGAAATTTCTTCGCCAATATCGACGCCCGCTATGCTGCTGTCATAAGCGCATAGATTCGCTTCATTTCCGACTGTTACGATTTCTTCCAGATCCCCATATTCCAAAGCCAATAACCCAGTTAATATCTTCGTAGTGCTGGCCGGATAAAGGCGTTTATTCTCATCCTTGGAAAAGAGTATTTCTCCGTTATCCAAGGCCATTAAAACAGCGCCCTGGGCATCAAGCTCAATTTTTTCCGATGTTATATTAGAAAGGATGTTGATATCAACCGTATCCCCATCCGGTGTAGCTTGTATTGGGTTGGCAAAGGCAATCAAACAAATTAAGACCAAAAACATTACCGTTATTCTTTTCATCTTAACCCCACACCCTTTAGGACAAATATAAAGTCAATTC
>DASRNX010000018.1:0-8117 GCA_035647175.1 Clostridia bacterium
GTATATTGCTATGCAATACTATGAATGACAACATAATAACCAATACGAATGTGGAAATGAACTATATAGATTTCATTTTAGAAAAACAGGTTGACGGCTTAATTATTATGGGCGGTCATATCGACAACCATTTTATCGCGCCGGAATACTTAGAGAGGATTAATACGCTGACCGAACAGATCCCTGTGGTGATGATAAATGGTGAAATTAGGGGACTCGACTGTTACAACATAAGAAATGACAGTTCAATTGGGATAAACCAATTGGTGGATTATCTGGTATCGCTAAACCATAAGAAGATTGCCTTTATTGGTGGATATACGGACATCCAACCCACCATGAGAAGATTAAAAATCATTAAAGAATCTTTAAATAGATACGGTATAGGCTTTAATGGCGAATGGTTTATTGAAGACGATTTCAGCGTTCAGGCAGGGAAGGATAGCATGGAAAAGTTGTTATATATGAAGGACAAGCCCACCGCCGTTATATGCGTAAATGATATGGTAGCGGTGGGGGCCCTTCATACGGCAACAAAAATGGGGGTTAAGGTACCTGACCATATATCAATTGCCGGCTTTGACAATACCTATTTGACTGAGTGCGTGGTACCGGAGATAACAACGGTGGATCTGCGACCAAAAAGACTTGCCAGGACCGCAGTAGAGACTATGGTTGGGCACCTTGAAGGGGTAAGGGTAGATAAGGAGATTACAATTAAAACACAATTGGTATTGCGGGATTCCTGCTCTATTGCAGATTAGATTGGTCTGCTCTGTACCGGATTATTATAAAAGATTCACGGGAAAAAATGTATTGCATTTTTTTATAATAGTGTATATAATTGTTATTGTGCTTTTAAAGCCAATGATCTCTACCAAGGGAAGGAGGGCGGAACATGATTGTTAAGATAAGAGATATCGTTAAGATAAGAGATGATGTAAAGGGTATCCACGGTCTTTTAGCCGTTGAGCAAATACCGGATAATCATGGCCTGCCTATGTCTTTGGGGATTGGGGAGAAACTGTCAGCTTGATAGTTTTGGTTTTATTAGCTGGGCCATGGGTAATAAGAATATGCCTGTGGTTTTTATTTGGATATATTTTACGCAATGATAATTTCGTAACCGCAGGCTTAAGGTCTGCGGTTTTTTATGGCAGGATTTTCCGATAGAAAAGGAGTGAAACCATGGAGGATAAAAAATGGAGTTATCTTTGGAAGATAACAAAGGGCAACCGCATGCTCTATGTAGGAGCAATCATAAGTATGGCCCTATCGGCGGTGTTGTCCTTATTTCCCCCGTTGGTGATAAGTATAACTGTGGATTCAATTATAGGGGATGAGCCTTTAATTGACTCTCCCGTGGTTGTATCCATGATCCAAAGGCTAGGGGGAAAAGGTGTTCTGGCGCAGAACCTATGGATCTGCGGATTGGTCCTGGTTATTCTAAATATCTTTATCGGGTATTTTAATTTTACCAGGGGCAAATGGTCCGCCCAAGCGGCGGAAGGCATCGCAAGGGGCATCAGGAATAACCTATATGATCACCTCCAGCATCTGCCCTATGACGAGCATGTGAAAGCGGAGACGGGGGATCTCATCCAACGTTGCACCTCGGACGTTGAAACCGTACGCAGATTCCTGGCCATGCAATTGGTGGAGATGGGTAGAGCCATAGTGTTGCTGGTAGCTTCTTTGTTCTTTATGTTCTCCTTAAACGTAAAGATGACCTTTGTATCCATAGCCGTTGTCCCCTTTATATTTCTTTTCTCCTTCATTTTCTTCAGTAAGATAAAGGAGGCCTTCAAGGAAGCCGACGAGGCCGAGGGTAGGTTATCCACCGTTCTACAGGAAAATCTAACGGGCATAAGGGTAGTCAGGGCGTTTGGTAGGCAGGCTTACGAGGCCGATAAATTTGATGAGAAGAATACCGAATATACAAATCTTTGGTACCGATTGAACTCGCTCATGGCCTTATACTGGTCATCATCTGACGTGCTGGCTATGGGCCAGATAGGGGCGGTATTGGTGCTTGGGGTTTACTGGGCGGCACAGGGCGAATTAACCCTGGGCACCCTCCTTGCCTTTATGAGCTACGAATGGATGCTGCTATGGCCGGTACGCCAGCTGGGCAGGATCCTTACGGATATGGGCAAAACCCAGGTTTCACTGGGCAGGATTAAGGAGATTATAGAAAAGCCCCTAGAGGATATGAATGAAGATGGATTAACCCCCCCAATGGATGGGGATATAGAATTTAAGAATGTATACTTCGAATACGAAAAGGGTCGCCCCGTTTTAAAGGATGTTTCATTTAGGGTAGAAGGCGGGAAGACCATAGCCATCCTAGGATCTACGGGATCTGGCAAATCCTCCTTGGTGCATTTGCTTCAGGGGCTCTACGACTATGACAGAGGCTCTATAACCATTGGAGGGGTAGAGCTTAGGGATATAGAGAAGAGATATCTAAGAAAGCAGGTGGGTATCGTACTTCAGGAGCCCTTCCTGTTCTCCAAGACCATAAAGGATAACATCGCCTTGGCAAAAGTGGGTGCATCGGATAATGAAATCCATAATGCGGCGAATACAGCAGCCGTCCATGACGTCATAAGAGAATTCGAGAAGGGTTACGATACCACCGTAGGCGAGAGGGGAGTGACCCTGTCCGGCGGCCAAAAACAAAGGGTGGCCATGGCCAGGACCCTCATCTTGGATAGTTCTATCCTTATATTTGATGATTCCTTAAGCGCAGTGGATACTGAAACTGATAATGCCATCAGGTCGGCCCTTAATGAACGCAGCAGGGATGTGACAACATTTATAATCTCCCATAGGATCACCACTATCTCCCAGGCAGATGTCATCTTGGTGATGGAGGACGGACGAATAGTGCAATCGGGAATTCACGACGAACTGCTGTCTCAGGAGGGGATGTATAGGCGTATCTGGTCTATACAAAACGCTCTGGAAGAAGAGCTGGAAAAGAATTTAGCGTAGTATACACCCCATGAATGGGAAAAGATGGCTGGTTAGTATCATTCTTTTTTCATGGGGATATGTCGGCAAAGGGAGGGATATAGTTGAACGAACTAAAGGAGCAAGAATATAATAAATCCATCGATTTTGGGCTATGGAAGGACCTGTTTAGATATATAAAGCCCTACAGAAAAAGGATTATTGCCCTTATAGTGGTTATGATGGGGTCAGGGGGAATCGATGTCATATTTCCCCTGATGAACAGGTACGCCATAGACAACTTCATTATGACGGGAAGGCTCGAGGGGCTGTGGGTATTCGCAGGGATCTATGGGGGATTGGTAGCCATCCAGGCTATAAACGTTTACTTTTTTATCTACATTGCGGGGCGCATAGAACTGAACCTGAGCTACGATATTAGAAAGGTCGGATTTAAAAGGCTTCAGGAATTGTCCTTTTCATATTATGACAAAACATCCGTGGGATGGCTCATGGCCCGCATGACCTCCGATGTAGAGCGGTTGGGAGCAACCATTGCATGGAGTCTGGTGGATTTAACCTGGGGCGGTACCGCCATGGTAGGCGGGTTGATAGCAATGTTATATATGAATTGGAAACTGGCTCTTATTTCATTGGCGGTGGTACCCTTCTTGGCTGTAATCAGCATCTTCTTTCAAAAGAGGATCTTAGGGTCGTATCGTATCGTAAGAAGGACCAACTCCAGAATAACCGGTGCTTTTAATGAGGGTATTATGGGGGCTAAGACCACTAAGACCCTGGTACGGGAGAAAGAAAATCTCAAAGAATTTAAAGGCCTTACAGGTGAGATGTACAGCTCGTCGGTGAGGGCAGCAGTCTTTTCATCCGTCTATTTTCCCATAGTAATAACCATGGGAAGCGTTGGAACCGCCCTGGCCCTATGGTTTGGTGGCAGGGGAGTCTTGCTTCAGGCAATAGGATTTGGTACACTATCCGCCTTTATTTCCTATGTGATGCAATTCTTTGGTCCGATCAACGAGCTGGCCAGGATCATCGCCGAATTTCAAAATGCTCAGGCCTCTGCGGAGAGGGTAATGGCTATGATAAATACCGAGCCCGACATTGTGGACACGGCGGAGGTAATAGAGAAATATGGTACGGAATTTAAGCCCAGATACGAAAACTGGGAAGTAATCGACGGTGGCATTACATTCAGTGACGTATCCTTCTCCTATAAGGAAGGGGAAGAGGTCCTAGAGGACTTTAGCCTGGATGTACAAAGGGGCGAGTCCATTGCCTTAGTTGGCGAAACTGGATCCGGAAAGAGTACTATAGTGAATCTTATCTGCCGCTTCTATGAACCGGTAGAGGGTCAGATTCTTATAGACGGTGTGGATTATCGGGAGAGGTCTCAGCTATGGCTCCAGTCCAATATCGGCTACGTGCTCCAAACCCCTCACCTATTTAGCGGGACCGTCAATGAAAATATCCGATACGGAAGGCTGGACGCTACCGATGAGGAGGTAGAGGAAGCAGCCAGACTAGTCAACGCCCACAATTTCATAATGAAGATGGAGGACGGTTATGATTCGGAAGTAGGGGAGGGCGGCAATAGGCTCTCCACCGGCGAAAAGCAACTGATTTCCTTTGCCAGGGCTATCTTGGCGGATCCCAGGATTTTGGTACTGGATGAGGCCACCTCATCCATAGACACCGAAACCGAGCAGATGATACAATACGCCATCAACAAGCTGTTGGAGGGCAGGACCAGTTTTATCATTGCCCACCGGCTTTCTACCATACGATCTGCGGATAGGATATTGGTGATAAAGGACGGGCGTATGATAGAGCAGGGTAATCACAGAGAATTGATGGGACTGGGAGGATACTATTACAGGCTCTACACCAATCAGTTTAGGGAAGAGCAAGAGTTGAGCGCCATAAACGCATAGAGGATTAAAGCCCGGGGGTTAGCTTCCCCGGGTTTTGTTATGTATTGATTTTTTAGCAGCCTTACATTAGAATATAATTGTTGCCAAGGCAATGGAGTAAGTACATCGTAGTTTGCAGGAGGATGAGATTTTGTGAGAGAGCTTTGGGAATTATTCAGCGTTTTTTTTCGGATAGGCGCATTTACCTTTGGAGGCGGGTATGCCATGCTTCCAATTATCCAAAGGGAGGTAGTAGAGAAGAGGGAATGGGCGACGGACGAGGAAGTGATAGATTACTATGCCATCGGCCAGTCTACCCCCGGTATAATTGCCGTAAATACGGCAATCTTTATTGGATATAAGAACAAGGGGATTATTGGGGGGATTTTTGCGACTGCCGGGATGGTATTCCCTTCCCTAGTGATCATCATGGCCATAGCAAGTTCCTTTATGCATTTTCAGGAGAACCTTATAGTCCAGCATGCCTTTGCAGGTGTAAGGGTCGCGGTGGTTGCCCTGGTAGTAAACGCAGTGGTTAGGATGTGGAAGACTTCGGTAAAGGATGTCGTCGGAATAATACTATTTACCGTAGCTTTTTTGGTCATTGCCTTTACCCGGATTTCCCCGATCATCCTGATATTCGCGTCGGCAGTTACGGGAATCATACTCACATCTAGGAAGGCGGTGGACAAGTGATCTATCTATACCTTTTCTTCGAATTCTTTAAGGTGGGTCTCTTTGCCGTAGGCGGAGGCCTGGCAACCATACCCTTTCTCCAGGAGCTAATACAAAAGTACGGGTGGGTGACACCCCAGGAATTGATCAACATGATAGCCATATCAGAATCAACCCCGGGTCCTATCGGTGTTAACATGGCCACCTATGTGGGTTTTGAGACCGCCGGTATAGGCGGCGCTATATTAGCCACAGTCGGCTTGGTTACCCCATCTGTTATAATAATTGTAATAATAGCCCATTATTTTATGCGGTTCGCCGAGGAACCCTTGGTGAAGGCGGGATTTTACGGGCTTAGGCCTGCAGTTACCGGACTCATCGCCGCAGCCGGCTTTGAGGTAGCCAGGGTTTCGCTATTCAACCTCCAAAGATACTTAGAGACAAAAAAAGTCTTGGATATATTGGATCCAAAGGCGATAGTGCTCTTTGGTATACTGATGTATGTTACCAACAAGTACAAAAAACACCCGATAATATATCTCGTCGCCGCCGGGGTGGTGGGGGTAATATTTAAGTTTGGGTGAAGTTAGCCTTGTTAATCGGCGCAAGAGAAGACTTCATGTGCGAGTTAAATATACCGGTAATGACACTAGAACGCCCAGTTACATCGTAAAAGTAATGGGGAGATGGTTTATTCCGGCATTTTCCAAACTACATCGGGAAGCTGCTTTACGGGCCCCATCTTTGGGGGATTATTAGCAGCCCTTCCCTCAGTGGTCTTTCTGTCGGGCCGTTGGAATCTGCCTCCACAAATCCATCCCTCCTAGCAACAGTTCTATGGACCGGGCTTCTAACTTCTAATTTCCAATTTCTGATTTCTGGGAGCCCAATCAATGTAGTCATCCGCTTATCAATAGCTCATTACTGTTATCACACTGCAATAAAATGATTTTAGATGGGGAAGGTGAAATTTATGGGTAGAGTTTGTGAGTGGAAAAAGGTTAGGGACGATGAGGTAAATCCATTGATTTGGGAACAAATAGACCCCGTCCTAATCGAAGAATATCCATGGGACGAGAACGGATACAAGCCAAGGGTCGAGGTGAGGTTTTTCTATACCGAATCCCGTCTGCATCTTCAATTTACGTCCTATGAAAGTGAAATCAGGGCGGTCTACAGGAATATGAACGAGCCGGTGTATACCGACAGCTGTGTGGAATTCTTCTTTAATCCGGACCCCCATAGGGATGACAGGTACTTTAATTTTGAAATTAACGCTATAGGAACATTGCTGTTGGAACTGGGCAATGACAGAAATAACAGGCTGATGATTCGAGATACCCCCCAGGACATATTCTGCATAAAATCCTCTGTCAGCCCCGACAACGCAGATGAATATGAAGGTGACTCCTGGATTTTGGAGCTTTCCATACCCTACTCCTTTATTGAAAGATATTATGGCAGCCAGGATTTTTCACCGGGTAAGAGGATGAGGGGTAACTTCCAAAAATGTGGAGACAAGACCAAATTTCCCCACCATGGAAGCTGGAACAGGATAGATACACTAGAGGCGGACTTTCATAGGCCTGAATACTTCGGAGACCTGATACTTAAATAGCCGGAGTTCCCTGCCTATGCACCGCATTCAGCTTGCCCGCCAATTTTTGGGCAGGTCGTCATAGGCATTAGAGACGGCGGTGATGCCCGCGATTAGGAACTGGGGGTCAACTGATTTTTTTGGTGTATCTATTGGCGTAACAGCTGGCAGCGTAGCTTTCGGGCTTTATCTTGGGCTCAAAACCGGTACCGTTAGCCATGGCCACCATCTCGCTGATTAATTCTCTGGTGGGGCCCACAGTACCTACATCAAGATGAAATTCAAAATGAATATCACCTGGGCGGCCCATGGTGGTTAGGATACAATCCACCAACTTATCCATCTTTTCGTCGGTAAACCAAGCGGCCAGTTCCAAGGTCTTACTGGTTTCATAGTAGATCTTTTCCCTAAGACTTTTTATAGGTCTGGGAAAAAATTGCGTTGTAAAAAAACCCGTCGCACCGCGGCCTACCTTATGGAGATGAATGGCTGTCACAAATACCGTTTCATGTGCCCCAACCTGAGAATCCGTTCCGATGGATAGACGATATTCGTTGTGTGGGGCTTGCCTTAAAAACTGTACGAGCATTTCATACACTTGATCCAGGGTCAAATTTTTATGCATTGAATTTCTAAACAATGAATCCCTGATGATAATCACTTCCCCTTGGGCTTTGAAATTATATTTGGCTGTCCGGCATCTACATGTTCCACGATAAAGATCCTGCACCCTGGTGCAGACATCGTAGAACAGCTTCCCTATTATATAGGTTACGAAAACACGCTGTTTTAGTGCAAAACCAAATGGCTTAGCTGATGACTCAACTGCCTTAAGATGATAATCTTTTTCGTAACATGCCCATTATATATTATCTACTGATAATTCGCAATTTTTCATGTTCTATTGGGCGAATAATCCGAACCAGGAAAATAATATTCCCATCGCTTAAGTTCCAAGG
>DASRNX010000019.1:0-6891 GCA_035647175.1 Clostridia bacterium
GCATAAGAAGAGGCAATTGTCAATAAACTGTTTATTTTAGCACGATGGTATTCATTTGTCAACACGAATTTTCGAAATCTTTTTATGCCGGGACCACGATAAACTCCACATTTCTAAGCTTTTTCTTCAGTTGTTTTATAATCTCGCCTTCCCTGCCGCACTGCGGATTCGCTGATTCGCCCAGAACCATTGTCCCGATCTTGTGCTTTTGGGTAAAGTCGGTCAAAACCTCTATTACCTCGTTGGACCGAAGTACCGTCATCTCGGCCCCCACCTGTTTTGAAATATCAAAAAGGTAATCTAAGGCCTCGCCTTCTCTGGGATTTCCTAAAAAATTCTCCCCTATGGGAGCTACGTGAATTACATGGGGCCTGCCCCCGCTTTTTCTGGATACGTCATATCCCGTCCTAATGAGCCTTTCGCAGGATATTTGGCGGGTTACACAAATCAATACATTAAGTGATCTTTCCATCTGTACCCCCCTTGCCTTATTGTGTCTTGGATAATCTCTGAACCTCCCATGACTAAAGTCACGGGTTCTAGAGTTCAAATGAACTCATTTACGCCTCTGTAGCCTAAGCTATCTTGATGCGTACAGGCGTGTCCAGTTCGCCTCTACCGTATAGCCCTGTTAAGGGCACAACGCTACTTTTATGGGATTCTCCAATTCATCTCACGACTTAAGTCTCGAGTGTTCATGAGGAGCCTATAAAATTATTATGATGACTACAAAACAATGCCAAGAGCCTGGGACACGGTGTCCACTCCGATTATGTTTATATCCTTTATCCTATCCATCCCCTTTAGGTTGGCCTTTGGGATAAGGCAGGTCTTAAAACCCAGCTTTCTGCACTCTAATATCCGCTTCTCCGCCTGGCTGATACCCCTTACCTCCCCGGTAAGCCCAACCTCACCCATTATACATAGGTGGTGATCGATGGAAACGTTTCTGAAGCTCGATGCTATGGAGCAGATTACCGCCAAATCCGCCGCCGGTTCGTCAATCTTGATGCCCCCGGCCACGTTTACGTAGGCGTCTTGGTCGTATAGGCGCATGCCTACCTTTTTTTCCAGGACCGCCAGCAAAAGCACCACCCTGTTGTAGTCCACCCCGGTGGACATTCGCCTGGGCATACCGAAGGCCGTAGTGCTTATAAGGGCCTGGATCTCCACCAGCATGGGCCTTGTGCCCTCTATGCTGCAAAGGACCGCAGACCCGGACATGCCGTGGGTCCGCTCCGAAAGAAGGTGCTCTGAAGGGTTCATTATCTCTATAAGGCCCTTCTCCCCCATTTCGAATATCCCTATCTCGTTGGTGGACCCAAACCGGTTTTTTACGCCCCTTAGGATTCTGTATGTATGGTGGCGATCCCCCTCAAAATACAGGACCGTATCCACCATATGCTCTAAAACCCTAGGCCCGGCGATGGCGCCTTCCTTGGTAACATGACCCACCACAAAGACGGTCATATCGCTCTTTTTAGCAAGCCCCATCAAGGTGGCCGTTACCTCCCTGACCTGGCTTACGCTGCCCGGCGCCGAACTTAGGGCCGGATTAAACATGGTCTGGATGGAATCTACCATAAGAAAACGGGGCTTTATGGCCTCTACATGGGCCAAGATGACGTCTATGTTGGTCTCCGCCACCAGGCGAAGGCCCTCTGACGATACCCCAAGCCTGTTGGCCCGCATCTTTATCTGGCGGGCGGATTCTTCGCCGGAGGCATACAGTATCGTATCGTCGCCCTTCCCTAAGGATTCACATATCTGAAGTATCAGGGTGGACTTTCCGATACCGGGATCTCCCCCTATTAGGATTAGGGATCCGTTTACCACTCCCCCGCCTAGGACCCTGTCAAGCTCCTCTAGGCCGGTACTCTCCCGGTTCTCCTGCCGCAGGGAAACCTCCCCTAGACTGACGGGACGGCTAACGCCGGTGGCCCTTTGGGCCCCGCTTAGAGTCCTCTTTTGGACGGGCTGCTCTATCTCCTCCACCATGGTGTTCCATTCATTACAGGAGGGGCATTTGCCCATCCATCTGATGGATTCGTACCCGCAGTCCTGGCATACAAATACTTTCTTTAACTTGGCCATGTGCACTGATTGCTCCCATTTCTCATTTGTTTTATTCGGCACTGCTATTAGATTATACCATAAGTGCGGGCAAAAATATATGAACTAATGCAAACACCTGGGCGCCGGGGCACCGCCATGCGGGAGCGCAAGGTGCGCTGCGCCAGGCGGGTGCGCTTAAGCGCAGTGCACAAGGGGACGGTCCCCTTGTGTTCCTTGTGTTCTTACTTTTTGTTAAATTTTAGTTTATCGTTTTCTACATCGATTAGAACCTGATCCCCCACCTTTATCCTGCCGGCCAGGATCTCCTCTGACAGGTTATCCTCCACCATGCGCTGGATGGCCCTACGTAGGGGTCTTGCTCCGTATACGGGGTCAAAGCCCTCTTTAACCATATGGTCCTTGGCCGCATCGCTTATCTCAAGGTAGATATCCCTAGCCTTCAGCCTCTCTATGGCATTTTCCAGCATCAGGGGTACTATGCGCCTTAGATGCTCGTCGTCTAAGGAATGGAACACGATTACCTCGTCGATACGATTTATAAACTCGGGTCTGAAGGTCTTCTTAAGCTCTTCTAAGATGTTCTCCTTCATCTTTTCGTATTCGCTGTCCACGGCATTGTCGACGGGTGAAAAGCCTAGGGTCCTTTGCTTGCGAATGGTATGGGCGCCTACGTTTGATGTCATGACTATTACGGCGTTTCTAAAGTCCACCAGCCTGCCCTTGGCATCCGTCAGCCTTCCGTCCTCCAATATCTGAAGGAGGATGTTGAACACATCGGGATGGGCCTTTTCTATCTCATCCAATAATATTACGGAATAGGGCTTTCTTCTGACCTTTTCCGTCAATTGGCCGCCTTCTTCGTAGCCTACATATCCCGGAGGCGAACCTACCAGCCTGGATACGGTGTGCCTTTCCATATACTCGGACATATCGATGCGGATCATGGCGTCCTCGTCGCCAAACAGGGCTTCACCTAGAGCCTTACACAACTCCGTCTTACCTACCCCGGTGGGGCCTAAGAATATAAAGGAGCCTACGGGCCTTCTGGGATCCTTCAGCCCGACCCTTGCCCTTCTTACAGCCCGGGATACCGCATGGACGGCTTCCTCCTGGCCTATTACCCTCTTATGGAGTACCTCCTCCATGTTAAGGAGCCTGTCGGATTCCTCCTCCGTGAGCTTCACCACGGGGACTCCGGTCCAACTGGATACGATCTCGGCTATCTCATGGTCGCCTACAATCCCGGTCCCGGTAGCGTGGCTGGTCTTCCACTTATTCTTTTCGGCCTCTATCTCGCCCTTTACCTTTTGCTCTCTATCTCTAAGCTGGGCCGCCTTCTCAAAGTTCTGGTTGGCCACGGCCTCTTCCTTTTCCTTTCGGATGTCCTCAAGATCATTTTCCAGGTTCTTAAGGTCCGGCGGAGTGGTATAGGTCTGAAGCCTCAGCCTGGACGCTGCCTCGTCTATCAAATCTATGGCCTTGTCCGGCAGGAACCGGTCCGTTATATATCGGTCCGAAAGGGTAGCCGCTGATTCCATAGCCTCGTCGCTTATCCTCACCTTATGGTGGGCTTCATAGCGGTCCCTCAGGCCGTAGAGGATCTTTACGGTCTCCTCTACGCTGGGCTCCCCTACCATTACGGGAAGGAAACGCCTCTCAAGGGCCGCATCCTTTTCCACATGCTTTTGGTATTCGTCCAAGGTAGTGGCCCCGATGGCCTGGATCTCTCCCCTGGATAGGGCCGGCTTTAGGATGTTGGATGCATCTATTGCCCCTTCCGCTGCCCCGGCGCCTATAATGGTATGCATTTCATCTATAAACAGTATTATGTCCTTGGATTCTTTTATCTCGCTCATTACGGATTTTAGCCGCTCTTCAAATTCTCCCCTGTACTTCGCCCCGGCTACCATCCCGGAAAGATCCAGGGTCACTACCCTTTTGCCCTTTAAAAGCTCCGGGATATTGCCCTCTGAGATCCTTTGGGCTAACCCCTCGGCCACGGCGGTCTTACCCACGCCGGGCTCGCCTATTAAGACGGGATTGTTCTTGGTCCTACGGCTTAGGATCTGTACGACCCTTTCTATCTCATTTTCTCTGCCTATGACGGGATCCAGCTTGCCTTCCCTTGCCATCACCGTAAGATCCGTCCCGAATTGGTCCAGGTTCGGGGTATCGGTCTTACCGCCAGGGGAACCTCCCTGATGGGTCTCTGTGCCCTCCTCTTGGAGGATCTTCATGACGAGTCCCCTTATCTTTTCAAGGTCTATATCGGCATCCTTCATTATCCTGGCGGCGACACCTTCGCCCTCTCTTATAAGGGCCAGCAGAAGGTGTTCTGTGCCGACGTAGTTATGGCTTAAATTTCTCGCCTCGTAGAAGCTTAGCTCCATGACCCTCTTGGTCCTAGGGGTATAGCCAAAGCCCTCGCTGAAATTAAAGTTCCCCTTACCCACCAGATTTACGATATATTCTCTCATCTTTTCAATTTCCATTCCCAAATCCTTCAGCACCTTTGCGGCTGCTCCGCCCTCTTCCCGAAGGAGGCCGAGGAGGAGATGCTCGGTTCCGACGTAGTTATGCCCTATGCTCCGAGCCTCTTCTTGGGCATATAAAAGTGCTTTTTGTGCTCTCTCTGTAAATCTTCCAAAAAACGCCATTCGCGTACCTCCATTCTCTATCTATTGCTTCAGTTTCTTTGCCACAACTCTGGCCCTTACCTCGTCCAAATCCTTGATGCCCGTATCGCCGTCCTGATATTTTTTAAGGTGGGCCGGTTGCCCCATGACCATCAACTCGTTGATGGCCTTTATATCTATGTTAGGTATTATACCCATCTCAACTCCCAATCTAACCTTCGACAAAAGTCCCATAAACTCGTTTAAATCCATTATCCTGGCGTGGGTCATGGTGCCGTAGGCTCTCCATATTCCGTCTTCAAAGCGCACCTTGCCCCTTTGCATAACCCTCTTTCGAGCCTCTTTTTCCTTATTCACGATCTGCTTTGTGACCACTTCCAGGCTCATGACGATCTCCTCTTCCGATGCGCCCAGGGTTATCTGGTTGGATATCTGATAGATATCCCCCACGGCCTCGCTGCCTTCGCCGTATAGTCCCCTCACCGCTATCCCGATCTTAGGTAGGGTCTGCACTATGGCCTTCATCTGGCCCGTGGCGGCCAGGAGCGGAAGGTGCATCATCACCGATGCCCTCATTCCCGTACCCAGGTTTGTGGGACAACAGGTAAGGTATCCTAAATCAGCGTCAAAGGCGTAGGGCAATTGCCCCTCCAGGGCATCGTCAATACCGCCCAAATATTCCAGAGCCTTCTTTAGCTGATAGCCTGGGAAAATGCACTGCATCCTTATATGATCCTCTTCGTTTATCATGATGCTGCATATCTCTTCCCTGTTTATTAGGATTGCGGACCTGTCGGGATTCTCTAAAAGGTCCGGGCTTGCCAGATGCTTTTCCACCAGGATTTCCCTGTCCATAGGCGCCAGATCCTTCATGGCCAAGAACTGGTACTCAGAATCCATGGGCGAATCCTGACCCGAAACACTTCGGTGTACCCTGTGGATAACGGAATCCGTCATGGATTTATCCGCCACAGAGGGAAATGGGGTGTCGGATAGGTTTCTGGCCAGCCGGATGCGGCTGCTGAGAACCACGTCCCCCAATGGCCCCGTCTTGTTAATCCAGTTCATAGACTTATCCCCCCTGCTCCTGTTTCTTCTCAAGGTCCTTGATGCGATCCCTTAACTTTGCCGCCTCTTCGAAGGCCTCAATATTTATGGCGCCCTGAAGCTGTCGCTTTAGATCCTCTATCTCCTTATTGGTTTTAAGCCTTGAATCCTGCCTTGCGGGACTCTTCCCCGTATGACGGGAGGCTCCGCCTTGTATCCTCTTTATTATGGGGTGTATTTCACCTTTAAATACGCTGTAGCAGTTATCACACCCAAACCGCCCGGTCTTTTTAAACTGTCTATAGTCCATCCCACACTTATCACACCTTATGGCGGGGGCAGCTTCGGCTGCCATGGTGGATTTTATGGGCTCTAAAAATCCGGTCAAAAGATCATTTATGGAAAACGGCGAAAACCAGTTAAGGTCATCCCTTTCACCGGCACATCTTTGACATAGATGAAATTCGGTCTTCACGTTGTTGATAATCTTGGTCACATGAACCGTCGCAGGATTCTTCTTGCATTCCTGACATAACATCTTAATTACCTCCCCTCAAAGACTTTATCCCTGAGTCTTGAGAACTGCCACCAACATAGCTTTTAATATGTTTGCCCTTATTACCCCTCTTAAATTGGTAGGAATACCGATGACCTTGTCCATGAGCCCGGCCTCTATGATAGCAGCTTCCCTCTCATTAATTATACCCCTCTCCATTATATTTGTAACAATATCCTTTGATGCCTGTTGGGATATAGTGGTACCGATTCGCTGATTTACGAGGTATAATAGGTAATCGTCTTCGTCTATATCCAATTGAATGACGCGGACAAAACCGCCGCCGCCTCTTCTGCTCTCTATGTGATATCCCCTGTCTAGGGAAAATCTGGTGGCCAACACGTAATTGATCTGAGAGGGCGCACATTCAAAGTATTCAGCCAGTTCATTCCTCTGAAATTCCAGCTCACCTTCGCTCTGTTTAATCAGGGATTTTATAA
This sequence comes from Clostridia bacterium, assembly GCA_035647175.1. Classification (GTDB taxonomy): domain Bacteria; phylum Bacillota; class Clostridia; order Caldicoprobacterales; family UBA3941; genus UBA3941. Next base: position 6,756 of record DASRNX010000019.1, read on the forward strand.
AATCTTCGATTATATCGCTGAGTCTGGCCATTATTATCACTCCCTTTCATCTTGACCATCTTTGACCTTCATATTATATTATACCTTATCCCCGAAAAAACATAAGTCGGGAATTAATTCATTACACCCCATACTC
>DASRNX010000020.1:0-6001 GCA_035647175.1 Clostridia bacterium
ATGAAGTATTTATCGATCTTTAGATAATTAATGTCCAATTCCCGGCTTTGAGCAAGGGAAGAGTATCCGGTCCCAAAGTCGTCCAAGGCAATTTTCGTCCCACAATTTTTCAATTTCTCAATGATATCATTGATGTTCTCATAGTTAGAGGCAAAAACGGATTCAGTGATCTCCAAAATTATATTTTTTGGGTTAACGCCCACTTCGCGCATACAACTGCATAAAAAATCAGAAAAGTCGTCCCTAAATAGCTGAATTGCAGAGATGTTAATGGATACGCTAATATCATTGTATCCATGTTCCACAAGCATCTTTTGAAAGCTAAGGGCCTGATATATGATGATTTCACCCAATGGGATTATGAGCTTTGTCTTCTCGGCAATCGGTATAAACTCCATTGGAGAAACAGGGCCTATACTGCTGATTTTTAGCCTGGCCAAGGCCTCAAAGCTGCATATCCTGTTAGTTTTAAGATCCAATATAGGCTGGTATTGCAGAAAAAAGCCATCGCCTCTCCTATGGATAGCAATCCGGGCGAGTTCGCGCTTTATGATCTCTTCCCGGTTTACCTGGATTTCCATCTCCGCATCAAAAAATCGGATGCCTATCTCTCTATCCGGGACATTTATTGCCTCCTCGGATATGATTAAAAGGTTCTTTAAAAGTTGTTCTATGTCGGATTTATTTTCCTCGCCTACTTCCAAGACCCCGATACCCCCACCAATCCTTTCAATGGTGAGGATTTCCCCCAGGGTATCTGCTATAGCGCTACAAAATTCCAGTAATTCCCCCTTATCCTTGTATGCCTTAACATAAAAGATAAATTGATTTTCCTGTACTCTAAATAATGAACGCTTTCCATTACAATGGGGCCTCAGGGCATAAGCCACTTTTTTTATCAGTTCCTGACTATATTGAAATCCGTAGGTCAGGGTTAGAGACTGTACGGTACTTAAGTTTATTGCTATGACAGCCCTCCTTCCTGCCCATGTATCAAAATCATGCCTCAGAAGGCCTTCTAAATATCTACGGTTATATAGCCCCGTCCATGTATCATGTTCGTAATTGTATCTAAGGTCGTTCTCCATCTCTTTTCGGTCTGAAATGTCAAGGATTATTCCCTCAAGGGCTTCCACCTCGCCTTGTCGGTTATAGACGCCCTGGCCCCTTTCCAGAACCCATTTTCGCTTCCCGTCAGCCGTGATAATTTCATATTCGCCTTTAAATAGTCTCTTCTCTGCGAGAATGCGTTCCCATTCCTCCCATAGCTGTTGACGGTACTCATATGCTATTAAACTATTGTAGGATATACCCCTGTTATACAATAGGCTTTCCGAGGGATGTCCGGTTAGATCAAGGCAGCCTTCGGAAACGAATTGCATCGTCCATTGGGGATCATAGTTGCACCTATATGCCATACCGGGAAGATGGGATAAAAAAACGTTCTTACTGCGCTCGCTCTCGGCTAGGGCTTTTTCGATATTCTGAATTTGTTTTCTGGGTTCTGTACGTTTGCAGCTTTGGAGTGACTTAAGATGGGCTTTGACACCGGCCTTTAATGACTCGCTTCCGATGGGTTCTTTGATATAATCCAAATTATCATATTTTAACGTCCCAATTTCCTGTCTAATCCTGTCGGAGCCTGGAAAGACGATGATATTTGTTTTCCCAATGTGTCCCTTTGAATTTAGTCCCTCAAGAATCCGAAAACCTTCCTCGCCATGTGCATCTAAATCGACGATAATTAAATCGATGTTCACCTGCATACTCAAATAATGAGATACCTCATAGCTGCTGGATGCCAATAGAATTTGATATTCATTTAAAGTTCTTATAATTAAGTGACGATGTGCTCTTGAAGTGCTGGCCGCTAAAATGATAATAGACATAAATTCACCCTCTTGTTTAAATTGGGCCTGTTGTTTATTTTTAACCCTTTAGCTTTACAATACCTTGGCATAATTTGTTTAAAAATGGCCATCCCTACAATCTCTTTTATTCATACCTCATATCCCTATCCTTTAATCATGATTTACGCCCATAGCCGGATATATCCCCATTCTTATAAATGGCAAGCCCTCTAGCAAGCCCCTTTTAAATAGATAAGGCTATGGGTATAGAATCTTTGTGTCGTGAAAATCGATGCGTTGTAATGGCATGGTAGGCTTCCTTTTTCGAAATTGTTGCAGATCATGGCATAAATGTATATAATATAGATAGAAAACAAAAATAGGAACGAATGAAGGGTGGGAAAGGATGCTTTAATTCCGGGATTAAACTTTTCCGATGCTCGAAACGCCATGGATGCAAACCGTGGGATAGGGTAATAATCTAAAGGTAGTAAGGGAGTTTAAACATGTATCATTCAGGTGTTTCTGCTATCAGATGATAGTTTGAGTTCTTAAAACCTCAGCTATAGATAAACAACTCCAACTACAAAATTTATCACCATCCGATAAATTTATTTACCGTATTGTTTATCTACAACCAGTTATTTTTTTGGTAATACCTTATGGTAAATCAATTAATAAATTTAACAGGAGGAAAGATTATGCTTTTTAGAAAATTAGGTTCCAGTGAATTAAATTGCTCCGTCGTTGCACTAGGTACATGGGGTATGGGAGGTGACTTTTGGGGCAAGGCAGACGACGATGCCAGCATAGACACCATCCGCGCAGGTCTGGATGCCGGAATTAATACCATAGACACAGCCCCGGTTTACGGTGACGGACACTCGGAAGAAATTGTCGGTAAGGCTATCAAGGGCAGAAAACGCGAAGATATAATCATCGCAACCAAATGCGGTATTGATATAGTAGGGAAAACCGGAAGAAATTCCTCCCCGGAACTGTTGTTTAAAGAGATAGATGCTTCTCTCAAGCGTTTGGGAACGGATTATGTGGATCTATATCAGGTGCACTGGCCGGATCTGGATACGCCCCTTGAGGAAACGTTTACCGCTTTAAAGCAAATAGCGGAATCAGGAAAGGTTAGATACATAGGCGTATCAAATTATTCACCGGCACAGATGGATGAGGCATCTAAGTACTGTGAAATTGTCAGCCTACAACCCCCTTATTCACTTCTCCAAAGGGAAATCGAAGATGAAATACTGCCCTATTGTATCGAAAAAGGCATAGGGGTCCTTTCCTATGGTTCCATCGGTGCAGGAGCATTGACAGGTAAGTTCAAGACCCGTCCCATTTTTGGCGATGATGACAGTCGGGACAGATTCTACGATTTCTTCAGCGAAGAGACCTGGCCCAAGACGGATGCGCTGGTTGATGTACTGAGGGATATCGCAGAATCCCGCGGTAAACCCGTTGTCCATGTAGCTATAAACTGGGTGCTAAAGCAAGAGGGTATTACAGTAGCGTTGGTCGGAGCGAGAACACCGGAGCAGGCTATAATGAATGCCCAGGCCGGAGAATGGTCCCTGTCAGACGAAGAAAACAAGATAATAGGAGACGCGTATAAAAAGATATTCGGGTAATTACATACGCCAAGGCCGCCTTCGGGCTTTATGCATAATGTATTAGCCAAACGATAAAATAGCGGTCGAACGATAAAATAGTAGCCGTCAATTAGGGGAAAACCCCCGTTGACGGCTACTTTTAATAAGTATCAGTCGTCTTATCCCTTTTCTGACTTTAACCCGCTTCTTGTTCCCCCAACAATCGTGTTCTTAAAGCTTTTCTATCTCCTTTATAAGCTCCTCCACCAGATTCTCCTGCTTTACCTTTTTGATAATCTCACCCTTTTTAAATATTAAACCTTCTCCCCTTCCCCCTGCAATTCCGATATCGGCCCTCCTTGCCTCTCCGGGTCCGTTGACGGCGCAACCCATCACAGCAACCTTGATGTTCTTATCAAGGTTCCCTAACCTCTCTTCAACTTCGTTAGCAATCTTTATCAGATCGATTTGGGTTCTTCCGCATGTAGGGCATGAAATGAATTCGATACCGCCCTCTAAAAGCCCCAGGGATTTTAAGATCTCCCTACCAACCGCGATTTCCTCGACGGGATCACCGGTAAGGGAAACCCTCAGGGTATCGCCTATGCCCATGGCCAATAGAGCGCCGATCCCCACGCTGGATTTTACCGTCCCTCTCTTTACGGTCCCGGACTCTGTAACACCTATGTGGAGGGGATAATCCGTCCTCTCGGAAAGCAGCCTGTATGATTCAATTGTCTCCATGACATCGGATGATTTAACAGATATAGCGACATCCCCGAAATCTAACTCGTCCAGAATCTCAACATGCCTCAAGGCACTCTCTACAAGGGCTTCGGGACATACCTGTCCATACTTTTTAAGGATGTCCCTTTGCAGCGATCCGGAATTAACCCCGATCCTCATGGGTATACCCTTATCCTTAGCTGCCTCTACTACCGCCTTGACCTTTTCCCTGCTGCCGATATTCCCGGGATTTATCCTGAGCTTTTGGGCTCCGTTCTCTATGGAGCTTAGGGCAAGCCTGTAATCAAAATGGATATCGGCTACTAAGGGAATGTTAATCTGATTTACTATATCCCTGAGGGCCTCAGCCGCTTCCATATCCGGGACTGCGCACCTTATGATATGACAACCGGCATCCTCCAGGTCTCTTATCTGAGATACCGTTGAGCGTACATCCCTGGTATCCGTATTGGTCATTGATTGAATACTTATAGGCGAATCTCCGCCCAAGGCCACTTCCCCAACCCATATCTTCCTGGTTTTTGCCCTAGTCATTATCGATTTCCCTTCCTAACTCTTCAAGTTTCTCCATCACTTCGTTAATAACCCAATCAGGGGTAGATGCTCCGGCAGTTACACCGACCTTTTCTACCCCCTCAGATAACATTTTCTTTACGGCCTCCGCTGATAGCTCAGAACTATTCTCTATAAATATGGTGTTCCCGCAATTTTTACTGCAGATCTCGTAGAGCTTTTTGCTGTTAGAGCTATTCCTGCCCCCGATAACGATCATCAGCCCTACATCCTTCGATACCTCATAGGCACTTGCCTGCCGCTCCTTGGTCGCACTGCAGATGGTGTTAAAGGACAGTACATCTTCGCATTTTTCTGAAACTACTTTAAGAGCTTTTTCGTAGTTGGACAGTCTCTCGGTGGTCTGAGACACTATACAGACTCTTTGGGGCAGCTTATCCAGGTCGCTTCCGTCCCTGGTTATGACGGCGCTATTATAACACCACCCATTGATACCTATGACCTCGGGATGATCCTTATTGCCGACGATTATAATCTGATAGCCCTTATCGTGATACTTCCGGGCCTTCCTCTGTATGCTGGTAACATAGGGACATGTGGCATCGATTATTTTAGCACCGGTGTTCCGGATTTCGTCTATGGTTTCGGGGGTTACTCCATGGGATCTGATGACAATAGTATCATCTTCTACCAGCTTGTCTATCTCATCAAAACTCAGCGGATATATCCCCTCTTTCCTCAGGGAATCCACGACATCATTGTTATGGATTAGAGGTCCTAAGGTATACGTTCTCCCCGGATTCCCCCCCTCCCTTTGCTTGATGGTAATGTCAACGGCCCTTGTGACACCAAAACAAAAGCCTGCGTTTTCCGCAACAATTATTTGCATAGGTGGGTTTCCCTTGTAACAATTTTATCGAGTATCTGGGCAGCCTTTAAAATGACATAATTGCATTTTTCTTCTTCCGACCTATACTCCTTCTTTAAGGGCGTACAGTCGATATACCCCATCTCCATCCCATACTCCTTAAATAGCTCTCTGGTCAACGCCCCAATTTTATCGCTCTCGTGGGCCTTTTCCTTTACAAAAAGCTTCCCTAACACCATCAAGGCCCCGGTTAGAGCCCCGCATTTATCCTCAATGGCCATTCCACCGCCAAAAGCTGCGGACAACTTTAACGCCTCTTTATCAAGACCCAGCTTGTATGCGACATTTGCCCCATATAAGATCTTCTCGGCACAATTTAGGCCTTCCTCTTCACCAAATCCGTTCTTTATAAGTTCACT
>DASRNX010000021.1:0-2769 GCA_035647175.1 Clostridia bacterium
ACAAAGGTAATGGACTATTGAAAAGCGAATGACTTATATTGATTTGGCTAAGAAAACTTGACTTATGGAATGCAGAAAAGCCGTAGTTTAAGGCAGGACGCCTTAAACCGATTCCACCGGCAGGAGGCCGGATTGGAAGCAGTAGGCTTTTCAAATGGAATAGGCCTTAGTTTTCTCCAAATCAATGTTGGAAGTAGCGTTTAATAGCCATTACCAGTATATTTATCTAGCACAAGGGATTAAATTAACACAACACAACTTCTGCGAGGGGGTGATTAAGAATGGCAAGAATGAGGACTCCCCTGATTCATTTAAACGACATTAAAGTTCGCAATAAGCTGTTATCGCTGTACATATTTTCGGTGCTCATTCCTATTATTCTTACTAACTTTATCTTTTATCGCAAGATTTCTAACAGCGTCAGAGAACAGGAAATGCAATATATTGCCCAGGACTTACAGAAAATTAAGGGGGACTTTAAACGCATAATCGACGATAACGCCACCCTGTCCCATGCCATATATACCGATAGGAACCTCTATGCCTTTTTGGACAGGCATTATGAGGATTCCCATGAATATTATGCATACTACACCCAATACTTAAAGAACATGCAGGAAAGGTACAAATTTACCTTCCCTAACATCTATGACATTAATATCTATACAGATAACCCCGGGGTCTTGGATTCAGCGGGCTATTTAAGGCTTACAGAGGAAGTGCGAGACAGCGATTGGGCCCAAAAGCTGCAAAACATACAAAACCAGGTCTTGGTTTACGCCCATATACAAAAGGATTATAATGGATTACACCGGGTATTTAGCATCATTCGCAAGCTGGACTATTATGATAAATGGGACAGCTATGAGAAGATATTAAAGATAGATTTGCAATTCAATGCAGTTGCCCGGATTATCGAAGATCGGCGGGTGGACGGTCAGATATTTTTAGTCAACGATGCGAATAAGATCATCTACTCCTCCCATGATTCATATTCGCCCGACGGCTCTGAACAATTCATGGATTTCGGTCAAATCAGACATAACGAAAAGGATTTAGTCATGGTGGAAAGCTTTGATAGTATCACTACCCTGCATGATTGGAGAATCGTTGGGGTGTTTTCCCGCCAAAAGATTCTAGATGCCCTGCGGGAATCCGCTACCTTTGTTGTTACATCCGCCGGTATAAACCTGTTAGTAGCGAGTTTTATTATATATCTAATAGGCAAGTCCTTTCACCACCGGATTCAGATACTTTCGGGACATATGGAGAAAATACGAAATCAGGATTTTGAGGTTATCCATTATGAAGGCGGCAAGGATGAGATCGGCCAGCTGATCAGGGATTATAATCGAATGGTCACCCGAATTGGGGAGCTGATACAGGATGTATACAAGGCGGACATTCAACGTCAAGCTATGGAACTGGAGAATAAACAGGCCCAACTTGATGCTCTTCAAAGCCAGATAAACCCCCATTTTTTGTTCAATACCTTAGAGACCATTAGGATGCGCTCCCTGGTCAAGGATGAGAAGGAGACGGCGGAGATCATCAAATATCTGTCCAGGACCTTTCGGCGGGCTCTTACCTGGGGCAACGATTGGGTGACGGTGGAGGAGGAAGTGCAATTTGTTGAGAGTTTCCTAAGGATCCAACAATACCGGTTCGAAAAGAGGATCAACTATATCATATCGATGGAACCCGGAACCGAGAAACTTAAGATCCCGAAGATGACCCTCCAGCCCTTGGTGGAAAATGCAAGCATCCACGGCATAGAGATGATTAAAGATCAGGGCGTTATAGAATTGGATGTCAGGGCGACAGGCGACAGACTGCAGCTTATGGTAACCGATAATGGGGTTGGTATAGACAAGGACAGGTTGGATCAAATCATGAAGGAGCTAAAGGAACAGGAGCTGAACAAGGAGCATATTGGTATTGCCAATGTCTATTGGCGCCTGTATCTGTATTATGGGGAAGCCTTCAGATTCGATATAGAGAGCGGCGAAAATAAGGGGACAAAGGTCACCATATCTATACCACTCAAATATGAACCAAGAATTTATGGGGCATGAAAGGAGTAATCTATGCTTTTCAGGGTTTTATTGGTAGATGATGAACCCTTTGTAAGGGAAGGGATAAAAAAACTCATCAATTGGGAAGACTGCGGATTTATATTATGCGGTGAGGCCGAGAATGGGGAAGAGGCTGTGGAGCTCATAGAGTCCCTCTCCCCCCATGTCATAATTACAGATATAAAAATGCCTGTCTTAGATGGGCTGGAACTGATTAAAAAGGTCAATATAGAAATGGAAAAGAAAATAAAATTTGTTATCTTGAGCGGGTATAACGAATTTCATTTCGCCCAGACCGCTATGAGATATAATGTCAAGAATTACATCCTAAAGCCCATAGACGAGGATGAATTGTCGGGGCTGCTCAAAAGGCTATACAGGGAAATAACAAACGAGATGAGGTTGGAGAAGGAACATGCTCTTGGGGTAGATGCCATGGCCAACAGCGCTGTCAAAAAAATAATCAAGGGGGAAGGAAACCCGGAAGTCTATCAGCAAGCCGCAGAGCTGCTCCAGATCTATGGGGATGAGCCCATTTGCTATATCACAATCGAACAGGATCATTACAAAAATAGACTAAGTGGTTTAGATCCCGTGGAACTGGAGAATAGGGGATTTCATGTAAGACAGCTGCTGGTGGATATAATAGGGGAGGAAAATGCGCGAAACCTGTTCGAAGAAGGGGATTTTCGGT
>DASRNX010000022.1:0-12393 GCA_035647175.1 Clostridia bacterium
CAACAAGAATATCTTTTATCATATGGATTTTTTTTAGAGTCCTTAGGGTCGCCGCCAATCTTGTTGCCTCGTTATAGGCTGGAATGATTACGCCTACATCCTGTGATAGCATATCCATCCTCCAAATCAATCCTTTTTAGCTTCTTTTCAATAATCGCGTCTATCTATGAATTCTTTCATCATGTAATTGCATAGACCCATCGAAATCATCCTGCCAATAAATTTAGTTTCCGTATTGTTAATCTGCAATAGCGATGGAATTATTCCGCCTCCTCTTCAAAAGCGCTTATATCATCCTTTTCCCCATCAAGTCCGTCCATAGATCGGGCTTCAGATTTTTGGGGAAATAGCTCATTGGGCAAAATACCATCCGTACCCGCCCCATACCCATAATTCCCTTGGCTTCCGTATAGCAAAGATATTAGCGAGAGTTGCCCATAAGGGGTATCCACGTGATCTATGGTTGAAATACCTTTGTTTTTATACCAGTCTGCATCTAGCGAATTGTCTTGTTCCTTTCCTACCACAACCAAATTTACATTATAATCCTGTATGAGCTCTATTAGGTTATAAACAAATTTTTCTACACCTTCCCTCGTATTGTCCCCACCCGTATGGGCCAACACAATAGTATCGCAGCCATTTTGGATCCCAACGGGACTACGGATTAAGTTCAACCTGGTCAAGCGTTGTATAAGGGGTGTCAATTCCCCCTTGGCCAAGGTTACTATGACGTTCTCCGCCAATTTTCCGTACAATTGACCTTTATCTATAGCCGCTTGGGAGGAAACGTTGATAGCATTATCCAATTCGTATTCATTCTTGAACAATGTGGCATCAAAAACGATGCTGCTATCGATTGATGCACCTGATATTTTCAGCAGGTCAATTATCCCCGCGTAATCATCCTCACCCCCCGTTTCTATAAGGGTTATTTTTAATCCCATAAGCTTATTTCTTATAATAGAATTGAATACAGATCCATATAACCTAGCGTTATCACTTTCCAATTTCTCAAAATTCTTTAGGGATTCCTTTAGTTGTCGATTTTCATTTCGCATATTTGAAAATTCATCTTCAAGCCGTTGTGCGATTATGTCATGCTGCTTTTCCAATACATTTTTGTTCTGTAACGATATCCCTATGACCATTCCCAGCCCTAGGGAAAGGAACATGCAGATAAGTAAAATAAGATAGTATTTTATATTTACCATTAAGTCCACCCTCTACAATGTCATTTCATACCTACAAACCAAAGAGTATTCTTAAACGCAGGGATATTAGCCTGTATATTTCCTTAATTAAGGGCGATGTTTTGGCAACTACTGATAGAGGAAATAGGGTTGCGGCAAAAACTGCGGCAATGTAACCCGGTCTTATTCGATTCTTATACAGCTCGCTGACTCCCTTTGCATCAACAACTTTATGGCCCACCTTCATCTGAATCAGCATTGTACTGGCCATTCCAGGCCTACCCTTTTCAAGAAAATCTATCATGTTGGTATGGCTACCCACCGTTACAATGAGTTCGGCATCCTGTTCGTATGCTAAAACCAAAGCGGCGTCCTCGCTGGTACCGGTGAAGGGGAACTTAATCGCTTTGAGCCCCAGATCCTCTATTCTCCTCATCCCGGGGCTATAGCCGTTCCGATATGCATGAACTATTATCTCTTTGCAACTCTTTAGGCTTGCATCGCTGACGCTATCCATATCCCCAATAATGATATCCGGACGATAACCGAAATCCAGCAGTGCATTGGCTCCGCCGTCAACCCCTATCATTATGGGATTGACCTCATCTATATAAACCTGAACCGCCCTTAAGTCCTCCCTGTAGCTCTCGCCCCGAATTACTACAAGGACATGCCTGCCATTCATATCTATGGACGAATTAGGCAGCTCTATCGGATTGATAATTAGCTCCTTTTCCCTTTTGGCATACTCTAGGGTGTTCTCTATAAAACTATCCAGTACAGTCCATAGGTTAGATGCAGCCTTATCCATCTTTATTTCTATATCCTCTTTATTTAAGCAGGCAATTGTGCATAGAAAATTTCCATTGACGAACAAGCCTCTATTACTGATCTCTAAAGTATCGTTGTCCATAATTTTATCGAACACATTCTGCCCCACATTATCTATTATCGGGATACCCGCATTTGATAGGATTTTAGGTCCCCTGTTGGGATATTTACCGCTGATGGACCTATCCGCGTTTATGACAGCCTTTATCTTTTTGTCCGCTAACTGTATTGCTGCGACACCATCGATGTCTCTATGATCTATAACGGCAATATCATTAGGAGTTAATCGGGTGATTAGGGCCTTTGTTCTAATATTCTTTTTTGCAACTCCTTTTAGTATCATCTCATCCCTACACCTCTTTAGTATCGCTTATTATCTATCATTTACAAATATCTTCTAAATATGCATAAAAAAACAGCCCCGGAACAAGGGCTGATTTTCTGAACATCCTCTATATGATGTTATAACATCGGAAGCAATTGCATTGGCAATTGCAACACACAGGTTTCAACGGGTCGAGGGATTTATACCCATCGCCTGTTATACTTTACTAATCGGAACTCGCCGCTTATAGATGCAGGGGATATTTTGCCGACTCGTTATTATTCACCTAAATACTTTGCCTGCATTCTCAGTTTATCGGCAACCATAGCTATAAATTCGCCATTTGTCGGTTTTCCTTTTTCATCGTGGATAGTATACCCAAATAATTTATTTATGGTTTCGATACGACCGCGGCTCCAAGCCACCTCTATAGCGTGACGGATTGCTCTTTCTACTCTACTGGATGTAGTATTGAATCTTTCTGCTATTCCGGGATATAATTCCTTTGTTATTCCACTCAATAGATCCACATCATTAACTACCATCATAATTGCTTCCCGTAAATATTGATATCCCTTAATATGCGCAGGTACCCCTATCCCATGGATAATATTCGCTATCTCCGATTCAAGGGAAATATTCCTGTTTGATACGGAAGCCTTTGAATATGGGAGTCTAGTATTTTCTATTATCATACTGGTACTTCTGCTTGTATAACCACTTTCCGAATCATGGGCTAACTCCCTTATTCGCCTCATAAGCAACCCAAGATCAAAGGGTTTCACGATGTAGTAATCCGCCCCTAGCATGATTGCCCGTTGTGTAACTTTGTCCTGTCCTACGGCTGATAGAATTATTATCTTGGGATATACGTCCAGATTCTCTTCATTTAATCTCTCCAAAACACCCAATCCGTCCAAATGCGGCATAATTATATCCAGTACTACCGCATCAGGTTTTAGTTTTAGTATCTTATCAACTGCTTCTATTCCATCATTAGCCACACCTATTACCTCTATGTCATCCTGCTTGCGTAAAAATTCATCGATAATTTCACAAAAATCCTTGTTATCATCAGCTATTAACACTGAGATCTTTTTAGCCATATAGCTAACCCCCCCCCAAATATTTACTTATATCTTTTCATATACCCAAAAAAATCTGACCGTGTATACCAAGGCGTCCATTTTTCTCCATTAGTAAACATATTCGACAATGAATTGGATTTTCCTTCCTATTATCGATAAATATTTATACTCTTCTAAATTATAGGTAAATTATTCGCTTCTTTAGATCAGTTGGAGTCAATTATCTTATTGGACTCGTCCATCATCCATTCAATGAATATGCCATACCCCTTTTTGGGATCGTTAACAAATACATGGGTGATGGCCCCAATTATCTTGCCTCCTTGGATGATTGGACTGCCGCTCATTCCCTGAACTATTCCCCCCGTCCGGTCTAAGAGCCGCGGATCCACAATTTCTATTACCATTCCTTTGGCACTGGCTTGGTTTTGATCATTAATCTTTATAACCTGAACATCAAATTCTTTGATTCCCTCTTCATCAATCGTAGATAAAATTTTAGCCGGTCCCAACTTGACATTATCCTTGTAACATATTGGTATGGGTTCTCCCAAGGTATCGGGGATGAAGGCTTTGTCCATCTTTCCATATATTCCATAGAGGGAGTTTTTAACGATATAGCCGATTACTTTTCTCTTGCTGGAAAATGCAGCTTTTAGTTCGCCGGGATTCCCCCTCTTCCCTTGTTTTATATCTATTATTTTAGATTGAACAATTTCACCGTTTTTAATCGATAGCATAGTCCCTGTGTCGACATCGGTAATAGCATGGCCTAGGGCTCCAAAATGATTTTTTTCGGGATCATAAAAGGTAAGAGTACCCACACCCGCGGTACTATCCCTAACCCATATTCCCAGTCTGTATTTTCCATCATGATAATCTTCAACAGGCTCAATATTTGTAACGAAAAACTGATTACCTCTCAAGATTTCCAGTTCTATTCCCTGATGCTTAGCGATATTGACCAGTTCAGAAAGATGTTCTGCGTTTTTTATTGATATTCCGTTGACCCTTTCTATGATATCACCCGGTCGTAGTCCTGCATCAAGGGCTGGATTATTTGCTACGCCTTTCTTATCATAGACCTCTGATATCCCCACAAGCAGGGCTCCCTTTGTATATAATGATACTCCTATGGAACTCCCGCCGGGGTATATAAGCTTTGGCGGGGTGACCTTTACGAGCATTTGCTTTATGGATATCAACCCAAAGAGTTTAAAATCCAAAGATACATCCCCCGAGTTGGCAGGCTTAATCGATATAGGTTTGCCCATCTCATAGACATATTGGTCCTTTAAAGAGTTGCCGTTGAACTTTAAAACATCAACGTTATCGCCTTCTATCTTTACCGGTAATGGTATCCTAAAATTCAGGGTTTTGGTATCCCCCTCAAACAATTGGACCCTATTGGGAATGCGTTTGATACCCTGAACATAAGGTGAATAATTGAATAGCAGAAAAAATAATGCAAAAATTAAACCGCATATTTTCTTAAAAGATGATTTCCCCATACTCTAGTATTCTCCTGTCTCAACTTTTATGTTTTCGTTTTGTTTATCTATACATAAGGTAACCTCATAAAAGTGATTTATACGAGTTAAGAATGCGTAAAATTAGGGAAAAAAAGAAAGGGATATGCTCCCTTTGATTTTTCAAAGATTATTTTGGATTTCAATTGTGTTTCATGAAGCCCTTGGCAGGTTTGCCAGCCTTGATTTGATGTCCCTTTGCGGCTAAATAGATTTGTTTTTATAGTCCCGGGCAGCCTGGATTAATTCCATAGCATGTTCCATACTGGCTTTTGTGAGTTTCTTTCCGCCTGACATCTTTGCGATCTCTTCCTGGCGACCGGCCATATCTAACCTACACACATTTGTTCTGGTATGGTGGTCCACCACTTCTTTTTGAACCCGGTAATGGACATCTGCCATTGCCGCAATCTGCGGGAGGTGGGTTACACAGATTACTTGATGCGAACGAGATATACTGCCCATCTTTTCACCGATCACATGGGCGATACGCCCGCTTATCCCAACATCTATTTCATCGAAAATTAGGGTTGGAATATCATCGACTTGGGCCAATATAGTCTTGAATGCAAGCATCGTTCGTGACATCTCACCGCCGGAGATTATTTTCGATAAAGGCTTTACCGGTTCCCCGGGATTGGTGGAAATTAAGAACTCCACCGTGTTATATCCCCTAGAGGTTATTCTATTAACTATTCTATCAGCATCTTCTGAGTTACCATTTGGGCCTATATTGACGAGAAAGTTGGATTTATCCATCCCAAGTTCGCCAAGCTGGATAAGCAGCTGCTGTTCAAAAAATGAAGCAGCTTTTCTTCGTTTCTTTGATAGCCCATCTGATGCTTTAAGTAATCTGCGCAGAATTTCATCTTCTTCCTTCGCAAGCTCCTCTAATAGACCCCGACTGTTCTCCAGATCCTCTAATTCTCTTTTAATATCCTGTAGGTATGTCGTTATTTCGGGGATACTTGCGCCATATTTTCTTTTTAGAGCTCTAATTACTTCCAGACGTTCTTCTACTTCATCCAATCTGGATGGATCGTATTCAATTTGTTCCCTATAATCCCTTATTTCCGATACGATATCCTCCAAGATATACGAAAAGGATTCTATTTTTTCATTTAATTCATCCAATTTAGGGTCGATACCGGCAATTTGATTTAGGTCCGATAATGCTTCTCCAATAAGGTCCGTAACGGAGAGATGAATATTAGACCCGGTATAGAGATTCTGATAAATTGAATTTATGATATGGATTATTTTTTCCGAATTGGCTAATATAGCCCTTTGATTGCCCAATTCTTCCTCTTCGTTATCTCCCAGGTTGGCATTTTCAATCTCTTGAATTTGGTAGGACAATATATCTTTACGCCTTTCACCATCCATACCGATACCTGAAAGTTTTCTGATTCTTTTATGTATCCCCTTCCAGGTATGATATATGCTCTCTACCTCTTTCCTTGAGTTTAGGATCATATCTCCGCCGAGCATATCCAATAATTCCAAATGCTGATCAACGTTTAAAAGTGACTGGTGCTGGTGCTGACCATGAATATCGATTAGATATTTGCTTACATTCTTTAAAGCGGACAAAGTGACGATTCTCCCATTAATCCTGCATATGTTTCTTCCGTTGGCGGCCAGTTCGCGCATTAATAGCAGGGTGCCATCGGATTCGATTTCTATACCGAGTTCGTCCAAAATGTTGTCTAAATCCCTTTGGCCCCTTATATCAAATATAGCTTCTACCAATGCGTAATCTTTCCCCGTTTGGATTAGATCCCTGTCTGCCCTCTCCCCTAATACTAAGTTAACAGCATCAATGATAATGGATTTACCTGCCCCGGTTTCTCCGGTTAAAATATTAAGTCCATTATGAAAATCCAAATTGATCTCATCTATTAGAGCAATATTTCTAACCGACAAATGCATAAGCATCCAACAGTCCCCCTTGTAGAATTCCATGGTCTGTTTTCTTTTCCGGCCTCAGCGTCCAATTTGTTGAAATCGATCAATTATCTCTTTAACCGGTTGATCTTCATGTATGACCACCATGATGGTATCATCACCGGCAATACAACCGACAATCTCTTCCCAACCTAGCGAGTCGATAGCAGACGCAGCAGCTTGGGCGCTTCCCGCAATAGTTTTAATCACAATCAAATTATTAGATGAATCAATCGATGTAACGGATTCTGCGAATACCCAGATCAGTTTTTGGGAAATCCCTGTTTCGGTATTATCAATGAAGGCATATTTTGAGGTGCCAGAGGCAGCCATTACTTTTACAAGCCTAAGCTCCTTAATATCCCTGGAGACGGTAGCCTGGGTGACGTCAATCCCTTTTTTTCGTAATTCTTCTGCCAATTCTTCTTGGGTTTCAATATCCGTGTTTTCGATGATCTCTAAAATTTTAGAATGGCGATTATATTTCATATTGGCTCATACCTCCATAACCCTATTCTTTGCCGATACTTTCATCCGTTATATCTTAATTTTTTCGTGAACTAAATCAAAAAAGTTTTGCCCCCTGGTGCGAAGCAACTTGACATATATATCTGCCTTTCTTACCAAGATCCTATCGCCCCTGACCAACGTAGTCACGGCTTGGCCATCTGCTGTTAAAGTGATATCGCGATCAGGGCTCATTATTTCTACCTCTATTATATCACTATAGTTTATGATAATCGAGCGTGCATTCAATGAATGGGGACAGATCGGAGTGAGAAGGAGGCATTCCAAACTGGGATCCACGATGGGACCGCCGGCCGAAAGTGAATAAGCTGTGGATCCGGTAGGGCTTGATATCAATAGACCATCGCCGGAATAACTGTTGATCTCATGATTATTGACACTTGCTTTTAATCGAATTATTCTGGAAACCAACGCCTTCATTATTCCCACATCGTTAAAGGCGAAAAATGGAGTCCCCGATTTTCCCTCCCTGCGAATGGTACCTTCCAACATCATTCTCTTGTCTATGGAATAATGGCCCTTCTTTAATGACTTTAACGCTCTGTCGGCATGGGAAAAGTCTTCGTTTGTTAGAAATCCCAGATTTCCCGTATTAATTCCCATTACCGGCTTATCGCATAGGGCAGCCTTACATGCTGCCTGAAGTAGTGTTCCGTCTCCCCCCAAGGAGATTATTATATCCGATGATGAAAACAATTCCGTTTCAGAGGTCGGTTCACCCCTTTTAATGGCATCATAAACCTCCGGTATTACCTGCACTTTCATATTTTGACTATGGGCAATCTCTACTATCTCACGGGTTTTTGCTCCGCAAGGATCCTTAGATAAATTGGCTATAAGTCCTATTGTCTTCAATAAGCCCCCCCCTTTATGGGTATTTCATGATAGAGTTGATCAATTGGCGCTCAGAGTTCATGCTCTTGATTCTATTAATAGTTTTTAGTCCTTTCGGAGTGTTTCCTAAAGCTGACCATGCGCCGTTTTTACCACACTTTCAATGAGGCGAATATGCTCTACGGTATCTACCAGGGGTCTTTCGTCCCCAATATGTCCCTTATATAGGTGT
This sequence comes from Clostridia bacterium, assembly GCA_035647175.1. Classification (GTDB taxonomy): domain Bacteria; phylum Bacillota; class Clostridia; order Caldicoprobacterales; family UBA3941; genus UBA3941. The sequence continues at coordinate 8,508 of DASRNX010000022.1, forward strand.
AGTAGAAATTCGATATTCCCCTTCGGTCCTTTAATCGGGGAAAAGGTTAAGCCTTTGAGGGTCAGGTCCAATTGATTGGCTGTAGATAAAACGTTGTTTAAAACCTCCCTATGAACCTCGGGGGATCTGATTACACCTTTTCTGCCGACCTTTTCCCTACCGGCTTCAAATTGGGGCTTTATTAAGGAAATGATGTGGCTGTCGGGCAACAGAATTTCATTTATGACAGGCAGCACTATCCTCAGGGATATAAAGGCGACATCCACTACCGCACCCTGGGGGGTGTCTTCCAGGTCCTTCCCAGTCACATCACGAATATTAGTCCTTTCCATGACGACAACCCTATGATCTTGTCTCAGCTTCCATGCCAATTGACCATACCCAACATCAATGGAGTATACCTTTTTTGCTCCAAATTTCAAAAGACAATCGGTAAATCCCCCCGTTGAAGCCCCTACGTCTATGTAGATCCTGTCCTTCACCGGAGGTTTGAAGGTTTCCAAAGCCTTTTGGAGCTTGAGTCCGCCCCTGCTGACGAAGGGAACCGGATCTTCCTCAACAAATATTTTCGCTTCGGGAGATACAAAGGTACCCGATTTATCCACCCTTTGTCCGTCAACACGCACAATTCCGGACAGAATAATGCGCTTTGCTTTTTCCCGCGATGCCGCTAATCCCATTTCAACCAGCATCAGGTCAAGCCTTTGTTTTGAAGTTGTGGACATATACATTCTCCTTAATACCGTTTAAAAAGTCACTTACCCTATTGGCTATACTCCCTGGATCCAGGTGCAGGATGCTCATTAGTTGTTCAATTTTTCCCTGGGGTACGAAAGCATCGGGAATCCCCAAGTTTAAAATGTCTATATCCAATCCTTTATCAGCAATATAATTGACTACAGAGCTTCCAAACCCTCCCGTTATTACATTGTCTTCAAGTGTGATCCAACGGTTATGGCTTAGGGTAATGGATTTTAGCATATTATTATCCAGAGGCTTTATGCACCTGGCATTAACCACTTGGGCATGAATTCCTTGCTTCGCCAAAAGGTCAGCCGTCTCAACGGCAACGCCCAGCATTTTGCCAAAAGACAATATACAACAATCCCTCCCCTGTATCAGCAACTCCCAATCAAAGGGATTAAACGGCATTTCCGCTTTGAAGTAAGGCGCCACAGAATAGTTTACGTAGCCCTTTGGATACCTTATAGCCATCGGCCTTTCATAATGCAGGGAAAAGTCCATCATATCCCTCAACTCCTGGGTATCTTTGGGAGCAAAGATAGTCAAATTAGGAATATGATTTAAATAGCTAATATCGAATACACCTTGGTGGGTTTCCCCATCTTCTCCAACTAACCCGGCGCGATCAATACCAAACCTTACGGGTAGGTTTTGAATGCAAACATCGTGAAGAACCTGATCATATGCCCTCTGAAGGAAGGTGGAATATACGGCCACATAGGGCTTCAGTCCGCTATTGGCAAGCCCTGCAGCCATAGTAACTGCATGTTGTTCTGCTATTCCCACATCAAAAAAACGATTGGGGAACCTATCCCGAAATTTCAACAGTCCTGTAGACTCCGGCATTGCGGCGGTAATTGCCACTACCCTGTCATCTTTGCCCGCCAATTCCGCCAATTTGTTTCCGAATGCCCATGAAAATGTTTCGTGGGCCATACTCTTGGTTCTGCCGGTTTCCGTGGTGAAGGGAGGTACTCCATGGAAGAATTCGGGGTCCTTTTCTGCATATTCATAGCCTTTACCCTTTTGTGTTATAATATGGATAAGTATGGGTCCATCCATCTTCTTGGCCCGGCCCAAAACGTTGACTAGGCTGTTTATGTTGTGTCCATCAATAGGTCCTAGGTACTTAAAACCCATTTCTTCAAATATCATTCCATGTACCAAAAGTGATTTAAAACCCCTTTTGACCAATTCAATGGATTTGGATACGGGTTTACCTATCCAGGGTATCCTATCCAACATTCTTTCTATACCCTTTTTAAACCAATTATATCTGGAACTGGACCTGACCTTGGATAAGTGAACCGCTAATGCACCGACATTATGGGAAATCGACATTTCATTGTCATTCAGTATAACTATGAGATTAGTTTTTGAATGCCCTGCATCATTTAAGGCCTCAAATCCCATGCCCCCAGTAAGGGCACCATCGCCTACAATAGCGACAACATGGTATTTACCACAATCTCTTATGTCCCTGGCCCTAGACATACCTAGCGCAGCCGATATAGCGGTACTGCTATGCCCGGTTCCAAAAATATCATGTTCGCTTTCCTCGGGCTTTGGAAAACCGCTCAGTCCGCCCAATTGTCTGAGAGAGTCGAACATCCCCTTTCGTCCTGTCAATATCTTATGTACATATGATTGATGCCCGACGTCCCAAATGAGCTTGTCCTTAGGGCTGCTAAAGACATAGTGAAGTGATAATGTCAATTCGACTACACCTAGATTTGACGCCAGATGGCCGCCGGTGTTAGAGACGCTATCTAATATAAACGCCCGTATTTCTTCGGACAATTGATTCATATCATCTGTTGTCAGCATTTTTAGGTCCATGGGTCCGTCTATTAAATCAAGCAACGAATATTTGATCATTTAGCTTCTTTCCTTTTAGTCATCCTACTGTCTCTGTTTTTTTTAAAACCGTTCGTTGAAAAAAATGATAGCAGATAGCCTACGCCATAGACAATTCGTTGGCTGTTATTGATGGCCAGGCTCTTTCCAATAGCCTTGCCCGCTACCGTTATAGCTGCAATTAAACTGCTTATTAAAATGGTCAGGGGATCAGGACTAATGCCTAAAAAAATCATTTTTAAGACTAACATACTACCTGCCGCCCCGCTTATTATTCCGCAAATATCGCCTACAACATCATTGCAAAAGTTTGAAACTATATCCGCGTTTTTTATTAGCCGTAAAGCCTGTTTGGCGCCCTTTATTCTTTTGGCTGACATGGATAAAAAAGGCGTTTCCGGTGCAGATGCCACTGAAATTCCAATTATATCAAATATAACTCCTACAAAAATAATAACCAATATGATAAACAAGGGTAACAACAGACCATCGGACGAAGAAAAAGCCTTTTGGGAGATGATGCTCAATACTACTGAGATGGCAAATGTAATAAAAAATATCTTCAACACCCAATGATTTTTAAAGCTACCACCCTTCTTTTTATTATTCCTTTTGGTTCTGACGGATTTTGGCAAACCTGCCCCTCCCATTATTTAACTCTTGTAGTTATCAACCGGGATAAAAAAATAGTGATCTGGTGGTGATGGATTGGATAAACTTTGCGGCTTTGGTCCAGTAGGTTTTCCCGAACCCGTGCTTTTCGTCGCCGAAAAAGCGGTTTCCCTTTAAACGAATTCTTATTGTGTCGCCAACAATAAAACTGGATCGCCATAATACCACACTGTAATCTCCAATTCATCCCGTAACAGGCAGTCTAGGAGCTTTCCTCGGCAGTCCAAACCAATTTCTAGCCTCTTTTGCAAAAAGGATTTCATACGGCAATAATCTCAGTTCATGGGCCCTACGAACGTCGATCGGATCCATAATCCGCCCATTCCACTCAAGGCAGGCTACACTGCACACAGCTTTTTCACACCGCAATACAGGTTTAATCCCAAGTAGTAGTAGAACAACCACCGGCTTGGGTCTCCACGAAAGCTGGGTCAACGCCCGCATGCCATTGCGGATCGCCCTTCTTTCTTAACTCCCAGCACCAGCCCCCAACTGGGCGTCAGATGCCAGCACCAGGAACTTCATCGATGTGCCCTCAACGGATTTTTAGGCCCGCCTTCAAAATTGGCAGCACTGACTAGAATACTGCACCACCAGATTAATTATTATAACA
>DASRNX010000023.1:0-8824 GCA_035647175.1 Clostridia bacterium
AGCATTATAACCCGTATTTTTGTATTAATATTTTTTTGGACCTTACCGAAGGGGATTGATACCGTATGCCGAAATATGCCGAGAATTCGTAAATTGAGGAGAGGTCGGTGGAACTAGTGGTACTGCATTTAGGTGGAGAAGTTATTATACCCATGAAGGATGTCATCGCTATATTTGATTTGGAGACATCAAAAGATTCAAAAATAAATAACGAGTTTTTAGAGATTGTTAAGGATGAGGGTTTTATTAGGGTCCTATCGGAGGATGCCCCGAAAACCTTCGTCTTGACTGAATTTGATAACAAGATAACGATATATTTATCCCCTATTTCATCTTCGACCCTTTTAAAAAGAACCGGATTTATACAGAACATATCTTTCTCAAAAAAACAATTAGAACAAGGGGGATATGATGGAGAATAACGGACAAAGAAATAGGAACGATTATGACGAATCCCAGATCCAGGTACTGGAGGGATTGGAGGCCGTACGCAAACGGCCTAGTATGTATATAGGAAGTACAAGTCTGCGCGGGCTTCACCATTTGGTATATGAAGTGGTGGATAACAGCATAGATGAAGCCATGGCAGGGTTTTGTGATGATATAAGTGTAACCATACACAAGGATATGTCTGTAACCGTCCAAGATAATGGAAGGGGAATTCCCGTTGGGGTTCAGGAGAAATTGCAGAAACCCGCCGTGGAAGTAGCCCTTACCATGCTCCACGCTGGCGGAAAATTCGGGGGGAGCGGGTATAGTGTATCCGGCGGATTGCACGGAGTAGGCGTTGCCGTCGTCAATGCCTTATCGGAATGGCTCACGGTTAAGGTTAAGAGAAATGGCCATATATATACCCAAAGGTATGAGAGGGGTATAACGAAAACCCAGCTGGAGGTAACGGGGGACACCCAAGAAACCGGTACCACCATAACCTTCAAACCGGATAATAAGATATTCGAAGAGTTGGACTTTAGCTTTGATACCATAAAAACCAGGCTGAGGGAGCTGGCCTTTTTAAATGCGGGGATAAGGATAGGAATAAGGGATGAGAGAATCGACGAAGACGAAAGCTTTCACTATGAAGGGGGAATCATCTCCTTTGTAGAATATCTAAATAAAAATAGGGTTGCCATCTATAGCCCCCCTATCTATATTTCCGGGCAAAGGGGAACCACTTCCATGGAAGTGGCCCTCCAATACAACGACTCCTATGTTGAAGGGGTATACTCCTTTGCCAATAATATAGACACCCACGAAGGGGGAACCCATCTTAGCGGGTTTAGGGCCGCCATTACCAGGGTGCTCAATGATTATGGCAGAAAATACAACTACATTAAGCAAAATGAGGCTAATCTTTCCGGCGAGGATACCCGGGAGGGTCTGACGGCTATAGTGAGTGTAAAGCTCACGGAACCCCAGTTTGAAGGCCAAACCAAGACCAAGCTGGGTAACAGCGAAATAAGGGGATTTGTTGAGAGCACGGTAGGGGAGGGGCTCTCGGCTTTCTTAGAAGAAAACCCCAACACCGGCAGGGTAATCCTAGAAAAGGCTCTTACTGCATCAAGGGCCAGAGAAGCGGCCAAAAAAGCCAGGGAATTGACCAGAAGAAAAAGTGTACTAGAGAGCACTTCATTGCCGGGGAAATTAGCGGATTGTACCGAAAGAGATCCGGCGCTTAGTGAAATTTTTATAGTGGAGGGAGATTCAGCCGGCGGTTCGGCCAAGCAGGGCAGGGATAGGCATTTTCAGGCTATCTTGCCCCTCAGAGGCAAGATACTGAACGTAGAGAAGGCAAGGCTTGATAGGATATTGGCCAATGAGGAGATAAGGGCCATGATTACTGCCTTTGGTACGGGTATCGACGATGAATTTGATATTGAAAAGCTGAGATACCATAAAATAATAATAATGACCGATGCTGATGTGGACGGCAGCCACATAAGAACCCTCCTTTTAACTTTCTTCTTTAGATTTATGAAGCCCTTGATCGAAAAAGGGCATATATATATAGCCCAACCCCCCCTTTACCTGGCCAGGAAGGCCAGAAGGGAGCACTACTGCTACAGCGATAATGAATTGGAAGAGCTGTTGACCGAAATCGGCAGGGAAGGGGTAGAGATCCAGCGCTATAAGGGTTTGGGGGAGATGAACGCCGACCAGCTGGCCGATACCACCATGGAGCCCAGTAAACGCACCCTCCTTAGGGTAGCTATGGAAGATGCCAGGCAGGCAGATGAAATATTTACAATACTCATGGGCGAAAAGGTAGAGCCCCGGCGCGAATTTATTGAGGAAAATGCTAAATTGGTGACCAACCTAGATGTTTAAGGAAGGGATGTAAATAGATGGATCCATCATTTAATAAGATTATAGATGTAAATATAGAAAAAGAGATGTCAAAATCCTTTATAGACTATGCTATGAGCGTAATCGTAAGCCGCGCCCTTCCGGATGTGAGGGACGGGTTAAAGCCGGTTCATAGGAGGATACTCTATTCCATGTTTGAACTGGGAATGACACCGGATAAACCCTTCAGAAAATCCGCCAGGATAGTGGGGGATGTCTTAGGTAAATACCATCCCCATGGGGACTCTTCCGTATATGATGCCATGGTCAGAATGGCGCAGGATTTTTCTATTCGCTATATGCTGGTGGAAGGTCACGGAAACTTTGGCTCCGTTGACGGGGATTCGCCGGCGGCCATGAGGTACACAGAGGCAAGGATGTCGAGGATCTCTATGGAGCTTCTGGCGGATATAAACAAGGATACCGTCGATTTTACACCCAATTTTGATGAGACCTTAAAAGAACCCAACGTCCTTCCGTCCAGGTTCCCCAATCTTTTAGTCAGCGGATCATCGGGTATCGCCGTAGGTATGGCTACCAATATTCCGCCCCATAACCTGGGGGAAACCATAGATGGGGTAGTAGCTTTAATCGATGACCCTGATATTTCCATTGAGGAAATTATGAACCATATAAAGGGACCGGACTTTCCCACAGGGGCATTAATTCTCGGTAGGGAAGGTATCCATCAGGCCTACGGAACCGGGAGGGGCAGGATAATTACCAGGGCAAAGACCCAGATAGAGGAGTATTCAGGCAACCGGACCAGAATCATCGTAGAGGAGCTGCCCTATCAGGTAAACAAGGCTAGGCTCATCGAAAAGATGGCCGATCTGGTACGGGATAAGAGGATAGATGGAATATCCGATATCCGGGACGAATCTGACCGAAGCGGGATGCGGATAGCGGTAGATTTAAAGAGGGATGCCAATCCAAACGTGGTTTTAAACTACCTGTTTAAACATACACAGATGCAGGTGACATTTGGGGCTATAATGTTGGCCTTAGTTGACGGACAACCCAGGATCATGAATTTAAAGGAGATCCTCTACCACTATCTAAACCATCAAAAGGAAATTGTAGTAAGGAGAACCAGGTATGAACTGGAGAGGGCGGAGGCCAGAGCTCACATATTAGAGGGGCTTTTAATTGCTCTGGATCATATCGACGAGGTGATAAGCCTGATAAGGGGCTCACGTACCGACCAAATAGCCAAGGAAGGTCTGATGCAAAAGTTTGGGCTCAGCGAAAGACAGGCCCAGGCTATATTGGATATGAGACTGAGGCGCCTGACAGGGCTGGAGAGGGACAGGTTGGTAGAGGAATACGAAGGCCTTTTAAAAACCATCCGGGGCCTAAAGGACATATTGGGCAGTGAAGATCTCCAGTATTCGATAATCAAGGGAGAACTCCTCAGCGTAAAGGACAGATACTCCGACGACAGAAGGACCCAGATTATCTCTGCACCCGGTGAGATAGATATAGAGGATCTCATCGATGAACATGACGTGGTGCTTACCCTCACCCATTTAGGCTATATAAAGAGAACCCCCCTAGACGCCTATAGAAGTCAGAGGAGGGGCGGGAGGGGTATTACCGGGCTTCAGACAAGGGAGGAGGACTTTGTCTTCAGCCTGTTCGTTACCTCCACCCATCAGCGTCTGTTATTCTTCACCAGCTTGGGTAAGGTGTATGAGCTAAAGGCATATGAGATACCCGAGGCGGGCAGACAGGCTAGGGGTACGGCCATTATAAATCTCTTGCAGTTGATGCCGGGTGAGAGGATACAGGCCGTTATACCCGTAGATGAATTTGAAAGCGGAAAGTTTTTGGTAATCGGTACTAAAAATGGGTTGGTAAAAAAGAGTCCCCTAGAGGAATATGAAAATATCCGAAGGGGTGGGCTGATCGCAGTTAACCTGAGGCAAAATGACGAGGTCGTCGGGGTCCAATTGACCGATGGGGACAGGGAGATACTACTGGCAACCCATAGGGGAATGTGTATCAGGTTTAATGAATCCGATGTCCGTTCCATGGGAAGGGCTTCCATGGGGGTCAAGGGTATTCACTTGAGCAGGGATGATTATGTCATAGATATGATACTGGTATCCGGCCAGGATGAGGTGTTGGCCATAAGCGAAAATGGTTTTGGAAAGCGGACTTCCATAGACGAATACAGGGTTCAAAGAAGAGGCGGACGCGGTATAATTACCATGAGAACCAATGAAAAGACAGGCAATCTTGTGGCCCTTAGGATGGTATCCGAAGATGAAGACCTGATGATTATAAATTCCGAGGGCATCATCATTCGCATAGGGGTAAAGGAGATCTCCACCCTAGGCCGAAACACCCAGGGGGTAATGCTTATGAGAGTCGAGGAAGGGATGACCGTAATATCCGTAGCGAAGGCAGAAAAGGATGACGATGAAGACGCTTTTTGAGTCATCCATAAATTACAGGGGGAATACCGCAATGGGAAAAATAAAATTTATAAAAAAAGATGAACTAAAGGTTAAACCAAAAGATAGCGAATTGGTATTTGGAACGCAATTTACAGATTATATGTTTGTAATGGATTATGATGTAAAAAAGGGTTGGTATGATCCTAGGATAGTTCCTTACGGCCCCATAGAGATGAGCCCATCGTCTATGGTGTTTCACTATGGACAGGCCATATTTGAGGGAATGAAGGCCTATAGAGACAACAATGGGGATATAGTTACCTTTAGGGCTATGGATAATTTTAATAGGATGAACCGATCCGCCGACAGAATATGTATGCCCAAGGTAGATACAGGCTTTGTATGGGATGCTTTGAACACCCTGTTGGATATCGAACGGGACTGGGTCCCCTCCTCAAAGGATACTTCCCTGTATATAAGGCCGTTTATGATTGCCACCGATCCGTTTTTGGGGGTACGACCGTCTAACACCTACAAATTCTTTATTATTCTGTCGCCGGTTGGACCCTATTATCCCGAGGGTTTAGACCCTGTAAAGATATATGTGGAAGATAAGTACGTAAGGGTCTCAAAGGGGGGCACCGGCGAAGCCAAGGTAGCAGGAAACTATGCTGCAAGCCTGCTGGCAGCGGAGAAAGCCAAGGATAAGGGGTATTCCCAGGTTCTCTGGCTGGACGCAGCAGATCATACCTTTGTAGAAGAGGTAGGCGCTATGAATATCTTCTTTAAGATAGACGGAAAACTGATAACCGCACCCCTAGACGGCAGTATATTGCCCGGGATAACCAGAGATTCGGTCATTAAACTGGCAAAACATTTGGGATATACTGTAGAGGAGCGAGACCTGAGAGTGGAGGATGTATTCGCGGCCCATGACAACGGGACCCTAGAAGAGGTTTTTGGTTCGGGAACAGCCGCCGTAATATCACCGGTGGGGATTTTGGAATGGATGGATAACAAAATAGAAATAAACGACGGTAAAATAGGCGAGTTTACCTCTAGGATGTATGACATGCTTACAGGCATCCAATACGGGACACAAGAGGATGTATTCGGTTGGGTCAATAGGGTTAAGTGTAGATAAACGACTCCAACTACAAAATTAGTACCCATAGATAAATTCGTTTTCCCTATTGTTTATCTATAGGTGCGATGCAAGGGGGGGTGTTGTGTCCCTCCCTTGCATCCTTTAAAGTAACGCCAGTTCCTACGGGGTCTGGCTATTTTGTTCTATTTCACCGATCCGATTTTCCAGTTGAAATGCCATCTGCTGATCAATTTGGCCTTTGGCAGATTGATTGATGTGGGCACCTTGGACATCATACCAACCATGGTTATGCATTACTTCCATAAAGAGTTTTGTATGGTTTTGCTCTTCCTGCTGAATATTCTGAAGTGCGGTGGTTACCTCTTGATTTACGGAATCCATAACCCCCGTATCGTAGGCAGATGATACGTACCTTTCCGTCATAATAGAATCAAGGAGCATTTCCTTTTCCGATAATTGGTTTTTTGCCATTTACTATTTCCCCCTCCTTTATGATGTGGGTGACGGGGGGCTGAATCCCCCTTGTTCCAGCAATGATTTCAGCGTCTCGGCATGTTGTACCTCCTGTTGGTACACCAGGTTGAATATATTTTTGATCTGGGGATCCGTGGCTTGCTCAGAATATAGCTTGTACTTGCTCATACAGATGTATTCGGCTTTTAATTGATCCTCAAGGATCTTCTTCTCCTTATCCGATAACTCCATTTCTCTCCTCCTAGTAATAGTTCTATGGAACCGGGCTTCTGGCATATAATTTCTAATTTCCAACTTCCAAACAATAAAGTCATCCATTTTTCAATAGCCTATTAGCTCTTAAATAAGAGCTTTCTACAAAATTATATTCTCCCAAAAAAAGAATCCTATGCTTGTCTTGCACAGGAGGATGGTTTATTCCGGCATCGTCCAAACTACATCGGGAAGCTGCCTTATATGTCCCATCTTTGGGGGATTATTTGCGGCCCTTCCCTTAGATGTCTTTCTTTTAGGCCGTTGGAATCTGCCTCCACAAATCCATCCACCCTATTAACAGTTTTGTGGAACCCAACTTCTAATTTCCAACTTTCAATGCCCGTCTTGCATAGGATTGCATAGTGTTATGTTAGAGTTTTGCGTACTCGTTGATGAGTTCTAACATCCTTTCAACGCCCTTGGTATGATCCATCCTGGCCATAGTATCAATGTACCTATGCCTGTTGGCGTAGACGTCTAGAATTGCCGTAAGCAGTATATCTTCGGTCAAGGTATCCTGATCCAGGGCTTTACTGAAACCCTGTCTTTCAAAGGACTCGGCGTTTTGGATTTGGTCCCCTCTGCTGGCGCTCAGGGGGAGGGGAATCAATATGTTCGGCTTATTGAGGGCCAAAAATTCATATATGGAATTGGCCCCGGCTCTTGATATTATAACGCCGGCTAGGGCCATAAGATGCGGGAGATCCTCATCCACATATTCAAATTGCTTATACCCCGGGATATTTTCCATGGTGGGGTCTAAATTATTATTACCGCAAAGATGTATGACGTTAAAACGGTTGGTGAGCCTGCCCAACAGGCTACGAACGAATTGGTTTATAGCCACCGCGCCCAGGCTTCCGCCCATAACCATCAGGGCCGGCTTTTCTGTGGTAAATCCGCAAATATCCATACCCTTTTTTGGATCGCCCTTTAAAAGGCCGGGGCGCAGCGGGGTGCCCGTGTATACGCCCTTGTCCCCTTTAAAAAATTCCGTAGTCTCCTTAAAGGTTGTGCAGATCTTTACAGCGAAGGGGAAGGAAATTTTATTGGCAAGGCCGGGGGTGATATCGGATTCGTGGATTATCACCGGCACCTTATTTATCCAGCCCCCCAGCACCACAGGAACCGAAACAAAGCCGCCTTTGGAAAAGATGATGGCGGGTTTTAGCCTTCGAATTAAGTTTATGGATTGCCCTACCCCCTGAATTACCCTGAAGGGGTCGGTAAAATTTTGGATATCCATATACCTTCTGAGCTTTCCAGAATTTATGACATGGTAGGTAACGCCTTTTTCCTTAGTTATAAGGCCCCGTTCAATGCCATTTTCCGTACCTATATAGTGAATATCGTAGCCCTGTTTTAAAAGCTCCGGTATCAGGGCGATATTTGGGGTAACATGGCCCGCAGTCCCGCCGCCGGTTAAGACTATCGTCTTCAAAGTTATCAATCCTCCAGCATCCGATTTCGAATCCCTTCACCCGACATCAGGCTATACCCTTTCGGGTGCGCTTAGCCCAATTAGATTTAATCCATTGGCCAAGGTGTGATTTACTGCCAGAACCAGGGCCAGTCTTGCATTCCTTAGATCATCATCTTCTATCAATATGGAATGTTCATGATAGAAGCGGTTAAAATCCTGGGCCAGATCTACCAAGTATCTGGTGATTATGGAGGGCTCTAGATCATTCATAGCAGAAACGACAATATCGGGGAAGAAGTAAAGGGTTTTAATTACCCGAAATTCCTCCCTGCTCAAAAGAAGTCCGGCATCAAAGTTGGGATCTACTTCCATTTTTGCCCTTTTTAAAAGGCTGCATGTCCTGGCATGGGTGTATTGAACGTAGGGCCCTGTTTCGCCGTCAAAGTTTAGGATTTCGTCCCAGGAAAAGGATACGTCCTTAATCCTGTTGCTGCTGAGATCGCTAAATACCACTGCGCCCACGCCCATTTGCCGGGCGATCTCATTCTTTTCATCTTCATCCATATTGGGATTCTTCTCACCTATGATCCTTGAGGTTTTCTTTATGGCCTCGGAGAGGATGTCCTCTAGGAGGACCACCTTCCCTTTTCGGGTAGCCAGTTTTTCACCACCCAGACTCACTATACCGAAGGGGACGTGTTCTAATTTATCGTACCAATCATAGCCCATCAGCTCAATAACCTTGAACCACTGATCAAAGTGCAGGCTCTGGGCAGCCCCGGTTACATATATACATTTTTCAAAATCATAGGTATT
>DASRNX010000024.1:0-18079 GCA_035647175.1 Clostridia bacterium
CTTCGAGGGTGGCGATCACCAGGAATGGGGGACCTATGAATTCGATTTCTCCCGCCTTGAGGTTTGGAGCTTTCTCATAGGCAACGCCGTGTTTTGGCTGGATAAATTCCATGCAGACGGGCTGAGGGTGGACGGCGTCACCAGCATGTTGTTCCTTGATTACGGCAAGGGGGACAGCCCATGGAAACCCAATATCCACGGGGGCAGGGAGAACTTAGAGGCCATAGAATTTCTCCAAACTCTAAACGAAGTCGTCCACGAACTCTACCCGGGGTCCCTTATGATAGCGGAGGAATCCACGGATTGGGCATCGGTTACAACGCCGCCGGAAGACGGCGGCCTGGGATTTGACTATAAGTGGAACATGGGCTGGATGAATGATACCTTAAATTATATGAAAACGGATTTTAGCGGCAGAATGGATCATCACAATAAGCTGACCTTCTCTCTTTATTACGCCTTTTCCGAAAACTTCATCCTGCCCTTCTCCCATGACGAAGTGGTCCACGGGAAAAAATCCTTGATAGGCAGGATGCCGGGGGATTATTGGCGCCAGTTTGCAGGGCTCAGGGCCTTGCGCCTGTATCAGATGTGCCACCCAGGCAAAAAGCTGCTCTTTATGGGCAGCGAATTTGGCCAGTTTATCGAGTGGAGGTACTATGAGGAGCTGGAATGGTTTCTGCTAGAATACGATACCCATAGAAGGTATAAGAATTTTGTAAGGGATCTGAATATACTGTATCTTAAAGAGCAAAGCCTATGGGAGAACGATACCGATTGGGATGGATTTCAATGGATAGACGTCAAAAACGCGGAGCAGAGCATCATAATCTTCCTCCGAAAGGCCGGAGATGGGGATTTCATACTGATAGTTCTAAACTTTAAGCCGGACTTTTATCCAATATATAGGGTAGGGGTACCAAGAAGTGGTGTATACGAGGAAATATTCAATTCCGACAGTCGATGCCATGGCGGATCAGGCCAGGTAAATGACGGCCCCATCAAGGCGGAAGCCGTACCCTTTCATGGGCAAGACCATTCCATCCACATAAAGGTTCCGCCCCTAGGCGGCGTTCTAATAAAACTATCCAACAAATATGCTGTATTGGAGGCAGAAAATGATAAGGAACAAGGAAAGCTTTAAAAAGGCCTACGGGATGAAGTTCGCGGAAACCCAGGGGAAGAGCCTGGAAGAGGGCAGCTCTTGGGACAAATATCAGGCCCTGGTCTCCCTTATAAACAGCCATCTGGCCCCAAAATGGGTCGAGAGCAACAGGCGCTATTATGAGAAGCGGGAAAAGCAGGTCTACTACTTCTCTATGGAGTTCTTAATAGGGAAGCTCCTTCCCCATTACCTGTCTAACTTAGGGATAAAGGACATAGTTCGGGAAGGCCTTGTGGATATGGGCATTGATCTCGATGATCTGATAGACGCGGAAAGGGATGCAGGTCTTGGAAACGGCGGACTTGGAAGGTTGGCTGCCTGCTTTTTAGATTCCATGGCATCTATGGGTATCCCGGGACATGGAAACGGCATACGGTATAAATATGGCCTTTTTAAACAAAAGATCGTCAACGGGTTTCAGGCAGAGGTTCCGGACAGCTGGCTTGATAACGGTTATCCCTGGGAAATAAGAAAACCGGAGAAAGCGGTGGTGGTAAAGTTTAAGGGAAACGTCCGGGCGGACAATCCCGATGGGAGCCTTACCTTTTATCACGAAAACTATGAGCCTGTATTGGCTGTACCCTACGATATCCCCATAGTGGGGTATAGGAACGGGGGCAGCATAAACAACTTGCGATTGTGGAGCGCCGAACCCATGGCGGACGAATTCGATATAGCCAGCTTCAACCGGGGCGAATATAGGCAGGCCGTCGGGTATATGTCGGAAATAGAGGCCATATCCTATATCCTCTATCCTGACGACAGCACCCATGCAGGACGGGAACTGAGGCTTAAGCAGGAGTACTTCTTTGTCGCGGCTGGGCTGGGATCCATAGTCCGAAGCTTTAAGGAAAAGATGGGTTCCCTAAAGGATTTTTCTAAAAAAGTCGCCATTCACATCAACGATACCCATCCGGCCCTTTGCATACCCGAACTCATGCGCATCCTCATAGACGAAGAGGGCATGGGCTGGGACGATGCCTTTAATACAGCAGTAGAAACCATTTCATACACCAATCACACCATCATGCCGGAGGCCTTGGAAAAATGGCCCGTAGATATATTCAAATACCTTCTGCCCAGGATATATATGATAGTGGAGGAGATAGACAAGCGTTACCGAATAGAGATGGCCAGAAGATATCCCGACTCCATGAATATGATCCACGATACAGCGATCATAAGGGATGATGAGGTTTGGATGGCAAATCTGGCGGTTATAGGGAGCCACTCCGTAAACGGGGTATCCCGACTTCATTCCCACATCCTAAAAACCCATCTACTCAGGGATTTTCATAAAATTTATCCCCGAAGGATAAACAACAAGACCAACGGAATAAGCCATAGAAGATTCTTGCTTGAAGCAAATCCAAGCCTGTCAAAACTCATAACCGAGGCCATCGGGGAGGATTGGTTTTTTGATCCCCGCAAATTGGAAAGGCTGATTGAATTTAGGGAAGACAGGGTATTTATAGATAAGCTGGCCGAGTCAAAATATGAAAACAAAGCAGCTTTGGCCAATATTATCCAAGATAGGATGGGCATAAGCATCGATCCTAATTCTATATTCGATATACAGGTAAAGAGAATCCATGCATATAAAAGACAACTCCTTAATATATTTAGGATTATGGACATCTACAACCAGCTTAAGGTTATGCCAAACCTTCCCTACAGGCCCCATACCTTCATCTTTGCAGGAAAAGCAGCACCGGGTTATCACTATGCCAAGACCATAATAAAGCTTATAAATGCCTTGGCCAACAAGATAAACAACGATCCCGACACCGGGGATATTATTAAAGTGGTATTTTTAGAAAACTTTAATGTCACCCTGGCCGAAAGGATCTATCCCGCCGCCGATATAAGCCAGCAGATATCCACTGCCAGCAGGGAAGCGTCGGGGACCGGCAATATGAAGTTTATGATGAACGGCGCCCTAACCTTAGGGACTCACGACGGCGCCAACGTTGAAATCAGAGAAGCCGTAGGGGACGATAATATATTCATGTTTGGTCTTAAGGCCAATGAGGTGATGGATTTTTACGGGAGGAGGAGCTACGATCCCTGGCAGGAGTATCATAGCTGCTATAAGCTCAAAAAGGTCATAGACCAACTGATAAACGGTTTCTTTTCAGAGGACGAGGGGGATTTTAGGGACATCTACCATTCTCTTTTGGGCGGAAACGATGAATTCTTCGTCCTCAAGGATTTTTGTTCCTATATGGAAGCCTGGTATGGGCTCAATATGCTATACGGAGATCCCGCTGAATGGAATGCTATAGCCCTTGCAAACATCGCAAAATCAGGGGTGTTCTCCAGCGACAGAACCATTAAAGAATATGCCGGGGATATTTGGCATGTGCCCGTAGGTACTGTTGATTAAACCTATAAGCGCGGCCGGAGATCCTGGCCGTATGCACTGCTTTTCGACACCGCTTTGGGAAGGATACAAAGGACACCATGGCATGACAGTTTTTATAGAAGAACCATACAATGGACTGGACAGCCTGACAGCCTAAAAAAAGAAACAACGCAAAGACACCGGAGTCTGCCGGCTCTAAAAAAACGACACAAAAAGACACTGCAGCTCGACAGTTTTTAAAAATATGGATGAGGGTAGGGTGATAGGGTGAGAAAGAAAAACATTGTTGCCATGTTACTGGCCGGGGGACAGGGATCAAGGCTGGGCGGCCTTACCAGGGAGATCGCAAAGCCGGCGGTTTCCTTTGGAGGCAAATACCGGATCATAGACTTTAGCCTAAGCAATTGTGTCAATTCCGGTATTGACACGGTGGGGATTCTTACCCAATACAAGCCTATGCTGCTAAACTCCTATATAGGGATTGGGACCGCCTGGGATCTGGATTTTCCCCAAGGCGGGGTTCATGTACTTCCACCCTATATGGAGGAGGACGGAGGTAATTGGTACAGGGGAACGGGCAACGCCATATACCACAACATGGACTTTATAGACAGCTACAATCCGGAATACGTGTTGATCCTCTCGGGGGATCATATCTACAAGATGGACTATTCCAAGATGCTTAAATTCCATAGGGAACGAGAATCCGAGCTTACCATAGCGGTCATCGAAGTCCCATGGGAGGAAGCGTCCCGGTTCGGGATCATCACCGCCGATAAAGGGGACAGGGTGATAAAATTCAGCGAGAAACCCGAGAACCCGGACAGCAATCTGGCCTCTATGGGCATCTACATCTTCAACTGGGCGGTATTGAAGGAAGCCCTGATAGAGGACGAGGAGAGCAGCCAATCCCATAACGATTTTGGCAAGGATATCATACCCATGCTATACAATCAGGGAAAGAGCATATTTACTTACAAATTTCAGGGATATTGGAAGGATGTAGGCACCATAGAGAGCTATTATGAGACCAATATGGATCTTTTAGGGAAAAATCCGGGACTTGATATCTATGACAGGGATTTTAGGGTATTCTCCAATCTAAACGTCTTGGCTCCCCAATACATAGGGCCCAATGCCAAGGTCATAAACAGCCTTATAAGCAACGATTGTACCGTATTGGGAAGGGTGAAAAACTCCATACTGGCTCCCGGGGTATTTATCGGAGAAAATGCCACGGTAAAGGATTCCATAGTACTCCCCGGCGCCAGAATAGCCAAAAATGCCTTTGTAACCAGATCCATAATTGGGGAGAATTATCGGGTCCTGCCGGGCAGCGTAGTGGGGGACAGGGGGAACCGCAGGGATCTGCCGTCCAGGATTACCCTGCTGGCGGATGCCTATTGAGGGCCCATTACGGCATCTATTTAGGTTGCGAATCGTCTTTAGGGCCACTTTGATATTGATATTGATTTTTAGTTAAACAATACGAAAACTAAATTTATCGGCATAATAATTACAGCGGTTCTGTGCGATTTCGTGATGATAAATCTTATAATTGGGGTTGTCTATCTTTAGGTTACGGATCGTCATATTATTAAATATTAGGAGGGAGAGACGTGAAAAATGTAACGGGCATTATTTCCAGCACCTGCCATGGAGATATATTGGGAAGCCTCACCGGGGAGAGGCCCATATCCACGGTGCCCTTTGGGGGCAGGTACAGACTCATAGATTTTGCCCTGTCCAATATGGTCAATACCGGCATACGCACTGTAGGGATAGTAACCCCGCACAACTATAGGTCCGTATTGGATCACCTCCGGTCGGGTAAGGATTGGTTTTTGGATCGAAAGAGCGGCGGACTATTTATATTGCCCAGCGGCGAGGATAAAACGGATAATCCGGGCTCTAATTTCCTGCTGGGAGATATGCTGAACAACTTAGATTTTCTAAGAAAGTCCAGGGAAGAGTATATAGTCATCAGCTCATGTAACATCGTGATGAATACAAATTATCGGGAAGCTTTAAATTTCCATGTGAGCAACGGCAACGATATAACCCTTATATATAAAGAAGAGCGGCTAAAGGAAAAGGACTGCAAGGACATATTGCTCATAGAACAGGCGGAGGACAGAAGGGTTACGGCGATTTATCGCAACGAGAAGGAAAACCTCTACAGGCCGGGCAAAGCGCTGCTTAATATAGCCATAATAAACAGGGGGCTCTTAATCGAAATCCTTAAGGGATACGACGGGCACGAGAGCTCCAATTTCTTTGAGGTCTTGGGCCAGATGGCGGATAAGCTGAGAATCTATGCCCTGGAATTTAGGGGCTATACAGGCAGGATTATTTCCGTAAATAGTTATTTTCAACATAGCATGGATCTTTTAAGTCCTAGGGTTCGGACCGAACTATTTATGAAGAGGGATAAAATACATACCAAGATCACCGATAATCCGCCGACGAGATATGGGGAAAATGCACAGGTGACCAATTCGCTTATGGGAAGCGGCTGCAATATAGACGGACATGTAGAAAATAGCATCCTGTTTAGGGAGGCCATAATCAAAAAAGGGGCCATGGTCAGAAACAGCATAATCATGCAGAAGAACATAATCGGAAAGGACGTTGTTCTGGAGAATGTGATTTTAGACAAGTTTGTTACCATAAAGGACGGTACCGTATTAAGGGGGGAAAAGGATAACCCCATAACAATCGATAAAGCGGCCGTCATTGGGCCGAAGGAGGTATCCCATGAAAAATATAATCTTCGCAGCGGGTGAGGCAGCGCCCTTTGCGAAAACAGGCGGGTTGGGCGACGTAGTCGGCTCTCTACCGAAGGCGATAAAGGAACTTGGCGGGGATGTGCGGGTAATAATGCCCAAATACGGCGGCATCCCCCAGGGGTTTATGGACGGATACAGGCATATTGTGGACTTTCATGTGGATGTGGGCTGGAGATCCCAATTCTGCGCCTTGGGTGAGGTGGAGTATCAGGGGATTCATTACTATTTCATAGACAACGAATATTATTTTAAGAGGGATTGTCTTTACGGATATGACGACGATGCAGAGAGGTTTGCCTTCTTTAGCAGGGCGGTTTTAGAGAGCCTGCCAAGGATTGAAGGGTTTAAGCCCGATATAATTCACTGTCATGATTGGCATACGGCGCTTTTGCCCATGATGATAAGGGAGCACTATGGGGAGGACCCCTTCTATCAGGGGGTTAAGACGGTGTTGACCATACATAATCTCAGACATCAGGGGATATTCCCGTTGTCCATATTAGACGATTTGTTGGGAATAACAGAGGGAAGTGAGGCGGCGAACAATTTGGAGTTTAACGGTGCAGCCAACTATTTTAAGGGGGGCCTGGTATACGCAGACAGCATTACCACCGTCAGCCCCACCTACGCATCGGAGATCCTCACCCCCTATTTTGGAGAGGGTCTTGACGGCATCTTGAGGATGCAGAGGGATAAGCTAAGGGGCATATTAAACGGGATAGACTATAGGATATATAACCCCCTTAGGGATCCGAACTTATTTGTAAAGTACCGCAGCTCTTTGGGCAAAAAAGCCGATAATAAGGCAGCCCTCCAGTCTCTGGTAGGCCTGCCCGAGGATAGGGACGTCCCGCTGTTGGGATTGGTGACCAGGTTGGACAGCCAAAAGGGCCTGGACCTGCTCAACCACATAATGGACGAGCTCATGGACGAGGAGCTGCAGATGGTGGTCTTGGGTACCGGAGACAGGGCCTATGAGGACGCCTTTTATTATTTCGCGTCCAAATATCCAGCCAAGCTGGCGGTCAAGATATTATTTGACAGTTCCCTGGCTCACAAGATCTATGCCTCGGCGGATATGCTCCTGATGCCCTCGCAGTTTGAACCCTGCGGTCTGGCCCAAATGATAGCTATGCGCTACAACACCGTGCCCATAGTCAGGGAGACGGGGGGGCTTAAGGATACCGTTGTCCCCTATAACGAGGAAACCGGGGAAGGAAACGGCTTTAGCTTCGCTAACTATAATGCCCACGAACTGCTCTTCACCATCCGAAGGGCTCTCAAGGTATATAGGGAAGATAAGGCAGCCTGGAAGGGGATAACAGAGAGCGGAAGGAAAATGGACTTTAGCTGGAACGCTTCCGCCCGCAGCTATATGGAGCTCTATGAGGAGTTGGCCGAATAGATGGACAAGCCGAAGGTCTACCACAATTCCCACCGGAACGAATATAGAAGCCCCTTTGGGGCTATGCCCACTGGGGGCACCGCCAGGCTCAGGTTAAGGCTGGATTTAGGCAACGATAAAAATGGTCCCGGTGTAAGGTGCTATCTGCGCCTTTGGGAGAAGAACAGCCGGGAAAGACTCTTACCCATGGACAGGGTGGATTTTCCCAAAGATAGCGATTCAATGACCCAATTATTGGGGGCGGATTCATCGAGAAATAATGGTCCGGTAGCCCAATTTTTAGAGATGGATTTGTCTGAAGATGGCGGTTCAATGACCCTGTTTTTTGAAGCCCGATACGAGGTGCCCCAAGAACCCAGCCTTGTTTGGTACTATTTCAAGATAGTTTTGGGAGAAAGGGTATTCTACTACGGCAATAATGCAGAGACCCTAGGGGGAGAAGGTGCCCTATATGAGACGGAGCCACCAGGGTATCAGATAACGGTGTACAGCCCCCTAAATGTCCCCCGGTGGTACAAGGACGGGATAATGTACCAGATCTTTGTCGACCGCTTTTTTAGGGGTGGGGATTTTAGAGGTGGGGATTTTACGAGCGGGGATACCCCCGAAGGATTAATGGATGAACACGGCTCCCTCTATCATTTGGATTGGTACGATACTCCATTTTATATAAGGGGTAAGGACAACAGCATAACCCGTTGGACCTTTTTTGGGGGCAACCTAAGGGGCATAATAGAAAAACTAGATTACCTAAAGGAGCTTGGCATAACCATAATCTACTTAAACCCCATATTCAAGGCCCGAAGCAACCATAAATATGACACCGGGGACTATATGATCATAGATCCCATGTTTGGAAACGAAAAGGTTTTCGCGGAGCTAATATCTGAAGCCGAGAAGCGGGGGATAAACATAATCCTGGACGGCGTCTTCAGCCATACGGGGGCCTATAGCATATACTTTAACAAAGACGGCACCTACCCAAGCATTGGGGCATATCAATCCAAGGATTCCCCCTATTATAGCTGGTATAAGTTTGAAGATTATCCAGATGAGTACGAATCCTGGTGGGGGGTTGAGACCATGCCCAACGTGGATGAAATGGAGCCTTCATATCGGGAATTCATCTACGGCGGAAAAAACAGCGTCATAAGGCATTGGATGCGACTGGGAGCAAAGGGCTGGAGGTTGGATGTGGCCGACGAACTTCCCAGTGAGTTTATAAAAGAGATGCGTATCGCTGTAAAGGAGACGGATGATGAGGGGATACTCCTAGGCGAGGTTTGGGAGGATGCATCAAACAAGGTCAGCTACGGGGAACTGCGAGAATACCTATTGGGAGGTGAACTGGATTCTTCCACCAACTATCCCCTAAGGCGCATATGGTTGGATTTCATCTTAGGAAAGATTGACGCAGACCTAGCCCACAGAAGGATCATGGGCCTATATGAAAACTATTCTAAAGAGAGCTTCTATTCTGCCATGAACCTGATCGGCAGCCATGATAGGGTTAGGATCCTTACGAAGCTGGGTGAGGCTCCCCCCGAAGAGGAGCTTTGCGAGGGGGTGAAGGAAAACTACAGGCTGAGCCCCGATGCCAGAAAACTTGGGATAAAGAGGCTCAGGCTTATTTCCCTAATGCAATTTTTCTTTCCCGGGGTTCCCTGCATATATTATGGGGACGAAGCGGGACTTGAAGGTTACTCGGATCCATATAACAGGGGGACCTATCCCTGGGGCAGGGAGGACGGAGAAATTCTGGCCTGGTACAAAAAGATTACAGCCCTTAGGCAGCAATACGATGTTTTAAGGGATGGGGATTTTAAATCCTTTTATCTGGATAGGGACGTATATGGCTTTATAAGAGAAAATTCCAAAGATAGGGTTGTAGTTCTTATAAACAGAAACCCCAATGATCCATGGGAAGGTGAGTTAATTCCCCGCAGTATAGGGGATGAAGGTGTCCCGTGGAAAGCAGGGGATGCCATCGACCTTTTAAATTCCGATTATATATTAAAAGGGCCTAGGGGATGTCTATTAAGGATAGAACCCCTAGGCGCCATGGCTTTAAATTTTATTGAATGCAGGTGACCCCTTATGCTATAATTATTTTGTAGATCGGACTCATTATCAGCCGGCACAATAGGCTGTATCAGCATATGAATATTATAGAAATGGGGGAGTTGGTGTGAGCAAGGTTGTATACACCGCAAAGGTTGTAAGCGCCCTACAAAAGGTATTCTCCGATGAGGAGCCCAAATTTCAACCGGAATGCAACGTATTAACGGCCCTTAAAAACGAGACGGTTTCATTTCAGGTGGCCTACACATCCGGTAACAGTCGCATTACATATGGAAGAGTTGAAGTAGAATCGCCCATCGTGAACGATATCAGGGTAAGAAAGGTAGTGGAAGTCCCATCGTCTCTCTGTTGCCATCCCGAGGTGGACGATAACTATCTCAGGACAAGGCCCGGCCTCTATCCGGATCTTTTGACGGACTTAGAAGACGGAAATATCGCCTATGTGGCAGGCCATTGGCAAAGCCTGTGGGTTGATGTTAGGGTAGGGGAGGATACGCCTGCCGGGACACATCCCATCATCGTTAAGTTTTTCGATCTTGACGGGAAAGAGGTATGCCGCGGGGAAACAGCCATCACCATCTATGACGTCCTTCTCCCAGAGCAGGAGCTTATTCACACGGAATGGTTCCACGGGGACTGTTTGGCGGATTATTATAGGGCGGAGGTCTTTTCACAGGAGCATTGGCGTATACTGGAAAACTTTGTAGCCGCTGCGGCCCAGCGGGGCATCAATATGATCCTAACCCCACAATTCACCCCACCCCTAGATACGGCCATAGGCGGGGAGCGCACAACCATCCAACTCATTGATGTTACAGTTAAAGACGGTGAATATTCCTTTGATTTTACAAGATTAAAACGCTGGGTCGATATGTGTCTGGGGGCAGGGATCAAGTACTTTGAGATGTCCCACCTGTTCACCCAGTGGGGGGCCGTCGCCGCACCCAAGGTCATGGGGGTGGCGGATAGCGAATATAGACAGCTCTTTGGATGGGACACACCGGCTGTAGGCGGGGAATATACCGAGTTTTTACAGGCCTATCTCCCAAAACTCACCGAAAAGCTAAGGGAATGGGGCATCGCGGACAGGACCTATTTTCATATTTCCGATGAACCAAACCTTGGGCAGCTGAAAACCTACAAGGCTGCCAAGGAATCCGTAGCGGAGTACTTAAAGGATTTCATCATCATAGACGCCCTGTCGGATTATGAATTCTACAAGGTGGGTCTGGTGGAAAACCCCATAAGCTCCAACGATCACATACATACATTTTTAGATAACGGAGTGAAGGGCGTATGGTCCTATTACTGTACCAGCCAATACAACAAGGTGAGCAATCGCTTTATGTCCATGCCGTCTGCCAGAAATCGGATCTACGGCACACAGATCTACAAGTACGATATAGAGGGGATACTGCATTGGGGCTATAACTTCTATAACTCCCAGTACTCTTTAAAAAAGATAAACCCCTATGCGGTTACCGATGCCGGCGGAGCCTTCCCATCAGGGGATCCGTTTTTGGTGTATCCAAAAGATGACGGTACCCCGGAAGAATCCATACGGATGATGGTCCTCTACCATGCAATGGCGGACCACCGGGCCATGAAACTTCTTGAAAGCCTTATGGGCAAGGAATACGTTATGGGACTCATAGAAGGGGATTTGGCAGAGCCAATCACCTTTGAGACCTATCCAAAATCCGATATGTATCTGATTAATTTGCGTAATAGGATAAACAGGGAGATTGCAAAGGTGCTGGCCTAATATATGGAGGTGAAAAGATGAAAATTTTGGTTACAGGTGGGGCGGGTTATATAGGAAGCCATGCCTGCGTGGAGCTTTTAAATGCGGGATATGAGATAGTGGTGGTGGATAACCTAAGTAACAGCAAGGAAGAGGCCCTAAAGAGGGTGCAGGAGATCACCGGCAGGAAATTGAAATTCTACAAAGAGGATCTTCTAGATTATGAGGCCATAGATGCTGTCTTTAAGGAGCAGTCCATAGACGGCGTGATACACTTTGCCGGGCTGAAGGCCGTAGGCGAATCCGTATCAATACCCTTGCACTATTATCATAACAACATAACGGGAACTTTGAACCTTTGCAGGGCCATGCAAAAGCATGGGGTCAGGAATCTGGTCTTTAGCTCCTCGGCTACGGTGTATGGGGATCCCAGTACAGTGCCTATAACGGAGGACTTTCCCCTATCGGCTACCAACCCTTACGGACAGACAAAGCTGATGATAGAACAAATCCTGCGGGACCTGTATAATTCGGATGATAGCTTTAACATCGCAATCCTAAGGTACTTTAACCCAATAGGGGCTCATGAAAGCGGCAAAATTGGAGAAGATCCCAACGGGATTCCCAACAACTTGGTACCCTTCATTACCCAGGTGGCATCGGGCAGGTTAGAGGAGCTTAAGGTGTTTGGAGACGATTATCCCACCTCTGACGGGACGGGGGTTCGAGACTATATCCATGTGGTTGATCTGGTGCTTGGGCATTTAAAGGCCCTGGATAAGCTCGGGGAAAATCCGGGAGTGGTAACCTATAACCTGGGTACAGGCCGGGGCTACAGCGTTTTAGAGATGGTCGATGCCTTTCAGCGGGCAACGGGAAAAACGATCCCCTACAAGATAGCAGAAAGAAGGCCGGGGGATATCGCCACCAGCTATGCCGATCCTGCAAAGGCCGTAAAAGAGCTGGGTTGGCAGGCGACCAAGGGACTCGATGATATGTCCAGAGATTCATGGAGGTGGCAATACAACAATCCCGACGGCTATGGGGACGCGCTTTAATATTTAATAGGGGATGGAGGAGGATCACAGATGACAGGACCTGCACTGGTTATTATGGCAGCGGGAATGGGAAGCAGGTATGGGGGATTGAAGCAGATAGATCCCATCGGTCCAAACGGTGAGATTATCATGGACTATTCCATATACGATGCCATAAAGGCGGGATTTAGCAAGGTAGTATTTATAATAAAGGAAGAGAACTATGATATTTTTAGAGATACCATAGGCAAGAGGATTGAGGACAGGGTAGAAACGGCCTATGCCTTTCAATCCCTGGGCGATATTCCCCAAGGGTTTGAAATACCCCAAGGCAGGGAGAGACCCTGGGGAACGGGCCATGCGGTGCTCTCTTGCAGAAGGCATATTGATGGGCCCTTTGTGGTTATAAACGCAGACGACTTTTATGGCAGGGCATCCTTTGAGACCCTTTACACCTACCTCATGAACCTTGACGAGGGTGACAATCACAATTATGCTATGCCGGGTTTCATCCTTAAAAACACCCTGACAGATCACGGCCACGTGTCAAGGGGTGTATGCGAGGTGGATGACAAGGGCTTTTTAGTGGGGATAAAAGAGCATACCAAGATAAAGAAGTTTCCTGATTCGGCAATGTATAAGGAAGGTCAGGAGGATTGGAAAAGGATCAGCCAAGACAGCATAGTTTCCATGAATATGTGGGGCTTTACCCCCAGTATTTTTAATGAACTGGAGACGGGGTTTTCTGACTTTTTAAACAATGCGAGGGATTTAATGACAGCCGAATTTTTCCTTCCAAACCTAATCGGGGATCTGCTAAAGGAAGGCAAGATAAGGGTAAGGGTCCTACCTTCAAAGGATCGTTGGTACGGCATCACCTATAGGGAAGATAAAGCCATGGTAGAAGAGGCTGTAAGGCAGATGGTAGATAAAGGGGTATACCCCTATAATTTATTGGAGGGCTGAGTCATGGGAATGGATAAGGGTTTTGATATAGAAAGGATCGCCGGAAACTTCCAGTTTAAGGGCGAGTTTCAAAAGGCCGAGGCAAATATATCCGGCCACATAAACGATACATACATAGTCTATTTTGATAAGGGCGATGACGAGAAACATCGATACATCCTTCAAAGAATAAACCACAATATCTTTAAAGAACCCGAAAGGCTCATGGAAAACATTGTAGGGATAACCCGGCATATGAGGGAAAAAATAATTAGGGCAGGGGGAGACCCCTTACGGGAAACCTTGAACCTGGTTCCCACAACCGAAGGCGGATATTTTCACAGGTGCGATGACGGGGGTTATTGGAGAGGTTATCTGTTTATAGACGGGGCCAGGACCTACCAGATGGTAGAAAACGCGGAACATTTTTACAAGGCGGGCAAGGCCTTTGGTAACTTTCAAAGGCTTTTAAGCGATTATCCCGCAGAGGATCTTCATGAAACCATCCCAAACTTTCATAATACTAGAATTAGGTTTGATGCCTTTGTAGAGGCCGTGGAGAAGGATACCTTAAACAGGGCCAAGGACGTAAAAGAGGAGATAGAGTTTGCCCTAAAGAGGGCGGAGGACACCCCTGTATTGGTAGACCTTTTGGAAAAGGGAGAGCTGCCCTTAAAGGTAACTCATAACGATACCAAGTTTAATAATGTAATGATCGATGATAAGACGGGGGAGGGGATATGCGTTATCGATTTAGATACCGTGATGCCCGGCCTATCCCTCTATGACTTTGGAGATTCCATACGCTTTGGGGCGAACCCCGCCGCCGAGGATGAGAGGGATCTGTCCAAGGTATGGATGGACCTTGGGCTCTATGAGCGATTTACCAGGGGCTATTTAGAGACCGCCGGAGACAGCCTCACGAAGGCGGAGCTTCGGTATATGCCATTTTCCGCAAAGCTTATGACCTATGAGTGCGGGATCAGATTCCTAGGCGATCACTTAAACGGGGATACCTATTTTAGGATCCACAGACCGGGCCATAACCTAGATCGCGCCCGCACCCAGTTTAAGCTGGTAGCGGATATGGAAGGTAAGCTGGATGATATGGCAAGGATCATAGGATAGGGATACACCCCACCGGGCTTTCTATATGTTTTACGACAAACATTCTACATTGGTAGACAAGTGTCGTAAAACATTATCCTTAATTCGTAACATATCTAGCCTATATTTGACTTTAATGAAAAAAGTCTATATTATTTGCATAGGACAATAACATTTTTTTAAAATATTTGGTTGAGATAACCGTCTAATTGGAGGTAATAGTATGTCAGAAACCATCCTTAGAGCTGACACCAGAGATGAAACTGCTCGTAAGGTAAGGGATGAAGGATTTATTCCCGGGGTTATGTATGGGACAGGCGTTCAAGATGGCATGTCCGTTAAGTTTGATGAACTGGAACTTAACAAGGTCTTAAAGAGTCAGGGCATGAACCCCAGGATGGCTATAATGCTGGGTGAAGAAGAAAAACATGTTCTTATTAAAGAGGTCCAAAGGGACCCTGTAAGGGGAAATGTTATTCACGTTGACCTTCAGGCCATAGCCGTCGACGAGGTTATAAGGACCACTATCCCAATTGTCTTTGAAGGCAGGGAAGACGTAGAGAGCAGGGGGCTGTTACTCGAGGTTTACCTCTTTGAAATTGAGGTCTCCGGTCCCGCTAATATAATTCCCGATTCAATAACCATGGGAGTTGGCGAAAGCGAGGCAGGGGATACAGTAACCATGTCGGATATAGAGCTCGATTCTCGCATTTCCGCCATCACACCCCTAGATGAAGTATTGGCCGTTGCGACAATACCTAGGATGGAAGAGGAAGAAGACGACGAAGATGTGGATGAAGATGTGGATATCATGGTAGATACGGAAGAAGATGCACCGGAAGAAGAATAAAAACAAAAAAGGCCCTGGAACACGGCAACACGCCCCAGGGTCTTTTCTATGGTCATTTTTATTTAAGACTTTTGTACACGAACTAATAAAATCTAATACAACGCGACCAATAATGTAAAGATAATCGCTATACAACCCACCAAGCTAAAGAAAACTATTATGCTTTCCTTTTCCTTTTGATTGAGGCGAAATTCATTGGGTGGTGCGAACCTATCCCGTTTCCTAAATATCTTCTTAAGTCCATTTGCGAGAGACATATACAGCGACTCCTTTATAAATCTTATAGAATAATCAAATGCAAATTTTATTACATATACTATTATTATACATTATGGGCTACTGGCACTATTATTATACATTTTTAGACATAGAGGGGCTATAGTATATAGGGACTATATAGCTGTAGGACCGTATTATCATGGAATAGCCCCGCTGATAGGAGCAATTTATCACCGGGCTTGCAAATAAATGTCAATGCCATGCAAAAATGATTGATTTTTAGGATTTAATATGTTATTATTATTTCAACATTGGTTAACAATTAAGTTTAGTTAATTGTTAGTTATCTAGGATTCCTAAAGGCTGTATTGCTGTTTCGGCGCACTATAGTCTGAGGGATGTTAAACACACATGGATATAGTAACGGCATAGTGTCGGGACAAGGTATACTATACCCTTTTTGCGTATGGGGGTGCAAGTTATGAAAGTTGCGAGAAAAAAATTAGGTTTTATTATACTGGATCTATTCTGCGTAAATATATCCTTAGTTCTGGCATTTCTTATACAAAACGAGGGAATGATACCCCAAAGGTATAAGGCTTATCTATGGGTGATGATGTTAATCGCATCAGTTATAGCCATAGGTTCGTTTCATTTATTTCAGCTATACAACAGCCTCTGGAAGTATGCCAGCTTAGGCGAGATGTTTATGATTGGATTTGCCTGTCTATTAGCCTGCGGGGGAACGTATCTCAGCTTTAGATTTCTTAAGTTTAGAGTACCTTTTGGTGTATATATGCTATACGGTTTTATGATAGTGGGGCTTACGGGGCTTAACAGGCTCTTGTATCGGGCGGTTAAAAGGCATAAGGCCATAATAAATCGTCTATTTTTAAAGGGCTATCGTAGGATCATGATAGTCGGCGCGGGTGAGGCCGGGGCTATGGTCATCAGGGAACTTCAAAGCCATCCTGAGATGGGGATGAAACCCATAGTTGCAGTAGATGATAACTCCTCAAAGCATAATTCACGGATAAAAGGGGTTCGAATCCTAGGCGGAAGGGAAGCCATACCCACTCTGGCTAGGGACATGAAAGTTGACGAGATTATGATTACAATCCCCTCAGCTACCAAGGGTGAGCTGAAGGATATAATAGAGATATGCAAGGGCACTAAGTGCAAATTAAGAACCCTGCCAAACGTGTTGGAACTCATCGACGGTAAGGTATCAGTTCATAATATTAGGGATATTAAGATTGAGGATTTACTGGGCAGGGAACCGGTTAAGGTGGACCTAAACGAGATATCCGAATATCTTCATGATGAAGTGGTATTAGTTACAGGGGGCGGCGGATCTATAGGCTCCGAGCTCTGCAGACAGATTGCAAAGCAGGATCCAAAAAAACTGCTGATCCTGGATATATATGAAAATGGCGTATATGACCTTCAACAAGAACTTGGGAGAAGGTATCCAAACCTGGACCAAAGGGTCATAATCGCATCGGTTCGAGAACGGGCCAGGATGGAAGCAATATTTGAAGAATATAGGCCCGGAGTGGTATTTCATGCGGCTGCCCATAAGCACGTCCCTCTAATGGAGGATAATCCGGCTGAGGCGGTGAAAAATAACGTTTTTGGGACTTTAAATACCGCTGAATGTGCAGATAAGTATGGGGCGAGACGTTTTGTCCTCATCTCTACTGACAAGGCCGTGAACCCCACCAACATCATGGGGGCCACCAAGCGCATTGCCGAGATGATTATCCAGGCATTGAATAAGAATAGTAAAACCGAGTTTGTGGCAGTTCGCTTTGGAAATGTTTTAGGCAGCAACGGCAGTGTAATACCCCTTTTCGAAAAACAGATAGCAGAGGGTGGACCGGTTACCGTGACCCATCCCGAGATAAATCGCTTCTTTATGATCATCCCCGAAGCGGTCCAATTGGTCATCCAAGCAGGGGCCATGGCAGAAGGCGGGGAAATTTTTATCCTAGATATGGGACAACCCGTTAAAATAGCTGATCTGGCTGAAGATTTAATTAAGCTATCCGGTTTAGAACCTGGAATAGATATCGATATAGAATATACGGGGCTCAGACCCGGGGAAAAGCTGTATGAGGAACTACTCCTAGAGGAGGAAGGGCTGATGGCAACTCGTCATGAGAAGATATTTATTGGCAAGCCCTCATTCTTCGATCTGCAGGAACTAAAACTAGAACTTGAGACTCTAAAGTTTACAGTATCGGGTAACGGAGAAAATATATTTAAGTTTGTTCAGCACTTGGTACCGAATTATAGAAGAGTTATATAGGGATGCCTAAAGAGCATCCTTTTTATATGTAATGGGGGCCTCTATTCTTATATATTATAT
>DASRNX010000025.1:0-11367 GCA_035647175.1 Clostridia bacterium
TTTATTTACAATAGATATAACTGGGCTATAAACCGTTACGGTTTATAGCCCTAATTTTTTGCAACATGGGGAATGCCATTCCTATTCATCTGCGACTATCTCATAGGTGATGGGTGTGGCCTTTTTTAGCATTGCGCTCACCCCGCAATACTTATCCTGGGATAGGGCAACGGCTTTTTCAATGTTCTTTAGTGGCAGATCCTTACCCTTGAACCTGTATATCAAATGAATGTTTTCATAGACCATGGGATGCTCCTCGGTATTGTCTGCCGCTACCTCTATGCTGCAATCATCAACATTAACCTTCATCTTCTTCAAAATGGACATGACATCGATACCGGTGCACCCGATTAATCCCGCCAATAAAAGCTGCTTTGGACGCGGCCCAAGGTTGTTGCCCCCTATTTCTTCCGAGGCATCGGTAATCAACGTATGGCCATCCAAGACCATCTTAAAACCCATATTGCCCGCTAAATCGCCGTGAATTTTAGTTTTAGCCATCAATGAAACCCCCTTAAAAATTTATTTTAGTTGTTGTAATAATACCCCCATAGGGATTATTTAAACACAGCAAGGTGGTGCCATATACGTGATAATCATGATATAATAAACCCATTGAATCGGTGTGAAGCAAGCCAATCGAGGCTTGCATCCACCAATATTAATCAGCTTTGGAGGAAGACAGATGAAACCTACATACAAGAACACGCTCTATGCCTGCTACCTGGGATTTATAACGTTGGCAATAGTAAACAACTTCGCACCCCTGCTCTTTGTTATATTCCATGATGAATTTGGAATCTCCTTTGAAAAAATCGGCAGGCTTATCCTTGTCAATTTTACAACCCAAATGGTGGTGGACTTTTTGGCCATAAGGTATGTCGACAAAATAGGGTATAGGATGGCAGCCGTTTTATCCCACCTGTTCAGTGTGTTGGGACTAATTTCACTGGGTATATTCCCATTAATATTTCCATCGCCATATATGGGCGTAGCCGTTGCCGTGGTTATATATGCAATCGGTGGGGGCCTCAATGAGGTCATCATCAGCCCCATTGTAGAATCTCTGCCGGGGGAGGCCAAGGCTTCTGCTATGAGCCTTTTGCATTCATTTTACTGCTGGGGTCAATTGGCGGTGGTGGTAATCACCACAATACTCATAAAGCTATTGGGGACCCAGATATGGTATATTTTGCCCGTATTTTGGGCCTTAATCCCCATATACAATTTGTTTAATTTTATAAGGGTTCCCCTCATGCCAACGGTTTCAGGGGACGAAAAGACCCCCATTACCAAGCTATTGTCGTCGCGGATATTTCTTATTGCTATACTGCTCATGATCAGTGCAGGCGCATCGGAGCTGACCATGTCCCAATGGTCATCACTGTTTGCCGAAAAGGGCCTGGGTGTCAGTAAGATGGTTGGAGATATACTGGGGCCGGCCCTGTTTGCGGTATTTATGGGGATCGGGAGAGTCGCATACGGGGTTTGGGGACAGAAGATTGATTTAAAAAAGGTGCTTATGTGTAGCAGCATACTATGTATCCTCTGCTATGGGGCCGCCGTGTTTATTAAGCTCCCCATCGTATCTCTATTAGGAAGCTCTCTATGTGGCTTGGCAGTCAGCCTAATGTGGCCCGGAACCATTAGCTTATCAGCGCAGATGTACCCCATGGGCGGGACCGCCATGTTTAGCATTTTGGCGTTGTTTGGGGATGTAGGTGCATCCTTGGGGCCTTGGCTGGCGGGTTTTGTATCGGATTTAGCCCAGAGGTCGCCGGGACTCCTAGCTATTGGCAAGGCTAATGCCCTCAACCCAGAGCAGCTGGGGCTAAAGGTGGGTTTATTTACTGCAATGATATTCCCCATCATATTGTTTGTGGGAATAAAGTTATTAAGAAAAGAGCGATTAGTCCGGAATCGTGGATCCTGATAGCGGACTAATCATGAGTATTAATCGGCAAATTCATAAATTGAATGTCTTAGAAATCATCGGTAAATAATTTTCCTATGGTGCTGACATCATCGCTTGCCCTCAGGGGTTTTACCGCAGGCCCCGAGATAACCTTGCCTTCATAGGTAAATCTGGAACCGTGACACGGACAATCCCAGGATTCTTCCGCAGAATTCCAATTCAATTCGCAGCCCATATGGGTACAGGTTGTATTGACCAGATGCAGGTTGCCCGTTCTGTCCCGATAAGCCCCTATCCGTTTACCGTCCATCCTGAAGATTTGGGCATCACCCGGCTCCAGTTTCATGGATTTTGGCAGCTGGCTGAGCTTCCCGTCCAGCAGCTGTTCTGCTACGTTCAGGTTTTCCACGATAAAGTTTTTAGAAGAGGCGACGATGGTTTTCCGGGAGGGATTGTAGACATCCTGCCAGGAGCTTTTGCCGTGGATTATCAAATCCCTCAAGATTGCAGATGATACTATGCTGTTTGTGATTCCCCATTTCTGAAATCCCGTAGCCACATAGAGGTTAGGGGTGTTGAGGGTATAATTGCCCACATACGGTAGCCCGTCTACGGTCATACAATCCTGGGTAGACCAGCGATAGGGGATATCCTGTACCGTGAAAAGGGTATTGGCAAAATCCGCAAGGGCCTCATAGTGCTGAATCGTTGACCTGCCTTGTCCCGTTTTGTGGTGCTCTCCGACGATCAATATAATTTCACCGTCTTGGGTCTCTTGGTTTCGCAATGAGCGCGCCGGATCATCCGCGTTTACATACATACCCCCGGGGAATTTTTCTGCGGCTTTTATTGCAAGAGCGTAGGCCCTTTCGGAATATATCCTGGCAAAGTACATGCCGTGCTTATTATAGAAGGGGTAATGGCTTGCGATTATCACCTTCCTTGCTGTAATCCTTTTTCCCTGGGAGGCAGTGACCACGTAGCTGCCGTTTTCTTCGATATCAACCGCCCTGCTGTTTTCAAATATTTGAACTCCCTGTTTTGCAATGTATTGGGCCAATCCAAGGCCAAACTTTAGGGGGTGAAACCGGGCCTGATTGTCGAAACGCACTGCACCTTTTATGGGCATATCAAATGGTATCGCATCTGCAAAGGATGCACTGATGCCAAGCCCTGCAGCGGCTCTGACTTCATCCTTTATCTTTTGCAAATTCTTATTTTGTTGGGTGTAGACAAAGGCGGGTTCGGTAACATAATCACATTGTATTCCGTGCTTATCTGAAATTCTTTTAATCTCCTCTATGGCCCATTGGTTAGCATCTGCGTATTGCTGGGCCAATTCTTTTCCCATCATAGTTTTGATCTTGTTATAGATAAGCCCGTGTTGGGAGGTTATTTTGGCTGTAGTACGGGCAGTTACGCCCCCAAACACGGTGTTTGCTTCCAGGATAGCAATGCTTGGAGTCAGGCCCAATAGCTGGTAAGCGCAGGCGAAGCCTACAAGACCGCCGCCGATTATCAATATGTCAACATCAATATCACCGTCCAGGGCGGGATATTTCGTGGATTGGGTTGATGACAGCCAATAGGATAAAGGCGGCTTCTTAAAGTCCTTAAGCCGGTCCGTGTTCGTCCCACCTATCGTGGGTTTTTGCGACATACCTGAGGTAATACTCTTATCATCCAATTCAATTCTCCTTAAAGTGCATATTCCTGTTTATTAGCCTGTCTATTAGATAGAAAACAATACGAAAACTAAATTCATCGGCATGAAGATTGCATAGGGTCTGTACAATTTCATGGTTATAAATTCTATAGCTTGGGTTGTTTGTCTATAATATCTGTGATTCCCCATAATAATATCCAATATTCCAAACGATGGCATTTAAAATTATCATTTCGGTACGGGCATGATAATTGAATATGTACTCAGGACTTGGTACAAAATAATATTCAAACATGATTTTAGATTGAACTGGTGGATTTGCATATCAAGAGCAGGATGATGCGGTAAAATGCTTTCCGTTTATATAGGCTACAGGATAGACAGACCGGTGGGAAGGCGGGTAAAGAACCCCCGCATCGTTTAAATCCATATGTTTTAATCGTTGTTTCAGGTGTCATAAATTTGCTTGCAAAGGAGAACTTTTATGTATAAACAAGAGACTATGGACGGCAACCAGGCCGCCGCCTACGCATCCTATGCCTTTACAGAAGTGGCGGCCATATTTCCTATAACCCCGTCTACCCCCATGGCAGAAGGCGTAGACGAATGGTCAGCCCATGGAAAGAAAAATATTTTTGGACGGGAGGTAAAGGTAGTCGAAATGCAGTCGGAGGCAGGAGCCGCCAGCGCCATGAGGGGTGCCCTCCAGGCCGGCACCCTAGGCTCAACGTATACGGCATCTCAGGGGCTGTTGCTGATGATTCCGAGCCTTTATAAGATGGCCGGGGAATTACTGCCCGGGGTGCTCCATGTAAGTGCCAGATCCATAGCCACCCATGCCTTATCCATCTATGGGGATCATCAGGATGTCATGGCATGCAGGCAGACCGGTGTAGCCATGTTAGCTTCCGGCGATGCGCAGGAGGCCATGGATTTTGGGTTTATATCACATCTGGCGGCTATAAAGTCCAGGATTCCCTTTATTCATTTTTTTGACGGATTCCGGACCTCCCACGAGTATCAAAAGGTTAGGCTGGTGGACTATGAGGATATCAAAAAGATAGTTGATTACAAGGCCATCGAGGACTTCCGAAACAGGGCTCTAAACCCGGAACGGCCGGTCGTCAGGGGTACTACCCAAAATCCGGATATCTACTTTCAGCAGAGGGAGGGGGCCAACCCCTTTTATGATGCTGTACCAAATATCGTGAAAGGGTATATGGACGGTATGGAAGCCATCACCGGCCGAAGCTACAGACTCTACGAATATTATGGGGCCCAGGATGCGGAAAATGTTATAGTGGCCATGGCATCTGTCACGGGTACAATCTCTGAGGTGGTGGATCATTTAAATGCCGGGGGAGAGAAGGTAGGCATGGTTAAGGTGAACCTTTACAGGCCGTTCTCGGAAGAACATTTCCATAAGATTCTCCCAAAGACCATCAAAAGGATAGCTGTTCTAGACAGGACAAAGGAGCCCGGATCCATAGGGGAGCCGTTGTACCTTGATATAGTCAAGGCCTTCAAGGATGTAGCAAATGCCCCTACCATAGTGGGCGGGAGGTATGGGCTCTCGTCCAAGGACACCAGGCCGTCTCAGATATTTGCGGTATTTGAAAACCTTAAACAGGATAGGCCAAAGGACGGGTTTACAATCGGGATAGTGGACGACGTTACCTTTAAATCCTTGCCGGAGACGGAGATAATAAACACGGAGCCTGCGGGAACTATCAGCTGCAGGATATGGGGTCTCGGCTCTGACGGCACAGTAGGCGCTAATAAAACAGCCATTAAAATAATAGGGGACAACACGGACCTATATGCCCAGGGGTATTTTTCCTACGATAGCAAGAAATCGGGGGGGACTACCGTATCCCACCTGAGGTTTGGGCCAAAGCCTATCAAATCCACCTATCTGGTCTACAATGCGGATTATGTGGCGTGCCACAATCAGGCCTATGTGCATCACTATGACTTACTCAAGGGATTAAAGAGGGAGGGCACCTTCGTACTCAACTGCTCATGGAATATGGATGAGCTGGATGAGCATTTGCCGGCAGATATGAAGAGGTATATTGCCCAAAACGCAATAAAATTCTACATTATAGATGCGATGAAAATTGCATCGGAGGTCGGCCTTGGCAACAGAATAAACATGGTTATGCAGGCGGTATTCTTTAAGCTGGCAAATGTTTTGCCTGTAGATGAGGCGATCGGATATCTGAAGGATTCCATAGAGGATATGTACGGAAGAAAGGGACAAAACATAGTCGAGATGAATAATAGGGCCGTGGACAGCTCTTTGGAGGCTCTGGTCCAGATAGAGGTCCCTGCTGTCTGGGGCACAGCCGAGGACGATGTGACGGACGATTCCCATGTGCCCGATTTTGTAGAAAACATACAGACCCCCATGGCCAGGCACCAGGGTGACGAGCTGCCTGTGAGCGCATTTGTGGGCATGGAGGACGGAACCTTTCCAATGGGCACTACTGCCTACGAAAAGCGAGGCATTGCGCCTATGCTTCCCCAATGGCAAGTGGAAAGATGCATACAATGCGGCAGATGCTCCTACGTCTGTCCACATGCCACTATCAGGCTCTTTCTGTTGGATGATGAGGAAAAGAAAAGGGCCCCGGAGACATTCGAAACCAAAAAAGCCACGGGCCGTGGCATAGACCACCTTCAATTTCGAGTTCAGGTGGATCCCTTAGACTGTACAGGGTGCGCCAATTGTGCCGACGTTTGTCCCGCCAAGGGTAAAGCACTGGTTATGCAGCCTGCTGAGCAGGAGATTAGGATGCAAGAGGGCAATTGGGAATTTGCCATGACAGTTTCTATGAAGGATGACCTCACAAATACAAATACCCTCAAGGGAAGCCAGTTTAGAAGGCCGCTTCTTGAATTTAATGGTGCATGTCCCGGATGCGGGGAGACGCCCTACATCAAGCTCTTGACCCAGCTGTTTGGCGAAAGAATGGTGATTTCCAATGCGACAGGTTGTTCGTCCATATGGGGGGCTTCTGCGCCTTCTATTGCCTATACTACCAATTGGAACGGCAAGGGTCCGGCCTGGATAAACCCACTGTTTGAGGATGCTGCAGAATTTGGATACGGTATGGCCCTAGGCGCAGGACAGATAAGGGAAAAGCTGGCCGATCTTATGAGAGGGGCCATTGATTCGTCGTTACCTTCGGATATAAAGGAAGCCTTTGAAAACTGGCTGGATTCGATGTACTACGGTGAAGAATCCAAAAAGGCATCGGAGGCGGTCCTTAGGGTCCTTGGGGACCATGATCCTATGGATAATGGGGTCGTGCAGGAGATCCTAAAGAGAAAGGATTATCTCGTTAAAAGGTCCGTATGGGCCATAGGCGGTGACGGTTGGGCCTACGATATTGACTATGGTGGGCTTGATCATGTTCTGGCCTCAGGAGAGGATATAAACATCTTTGTCATGGACACAGAGCTGTATTCCAACACCGGCGGACAGAGTTCCAAGTCGACCCCCGCGGCCTGTGTTGCCAAATTGGCGGCATCAGGGAAGAAGACCGCTAAAAAGGATTTGGGCCTTATGGCCATGACCTATGGCTATGTTTATGTCGCCCAGATAGCCATGGGCGCTGATATGAACCAAACCATAAGGGCCATAAATGAGGCAGAAAGGTATAGGGGACCGTCCCTGATCATTGCATATTCGCCCTGCATCAGCCATGGCATAAAAACAGGGATGGGAACCAGCATATTACAGGAAAAGAGGGCTGTAGATGCGGGGTACTGGCATCTATATAGGTTTAACCCGGATCTTAGAGAAACGGGAGAGAACCCATTTGTTTTGGATTCTAAAAAACCTACAAAAGATTACAGAGAGCATATCCACGGGGAGGTACGTTATTCACAGCTCATGAACGTTTTCCCTGAAATTGCTGACGATATGTTTGATCTCTCAGCCCAGCATGCTGCGGAGAGGTACAAAAGATATTTAGGATTAGCAGAGCATGAAATCTTTTAACCGCCGGAGCAATCAGTAAAAAATGGGGGCCGCGTATCAATGGCCCCCATTCTACTTTTGGTTAGTGTCTACATACTCCTTAGCGTTTCTTATCTGTATCTCGTTGGGCAGGTTTACTTTCGAATCGGGCTTGATGCCCTCTGCGTTTGCCCAAGCGGCGGTATAATGATTTTCTATCGGTACCAATGCGTTTTTGATCTTGTATCTACCCTTCGACATATCTTCCTTCATTTGCATACCTCCTGCTGTAAAGCTGGTTCAAAATATCATATCCATAGGTGAGTGGCTCTAGACCCTCTTATTTTTACCACTAAGTAAGGTTTTTATGTCACACCAACGGTAATGGGATTTCTCTTCCGGAATATACAGGCAAGGAATACGTAGACTAAATTTATCGGCATGATAATCGCAATGGTCCTCTGCAGTTTCGGTGTAGAATTTTATAGATGGAATTGTTTATCTATGATAGACCTTTTTGTAAAATCCACTTTATTATTACATCCAGATTTGATAGAATAAACACTATAAAACACATCTGAATATTTAACAACATCCAAAGGGGGTATTTAAATGAAAAACCAAAAACCGGATGTAGCCGCATATCTCAACCGGATTGGATATGACGGGCCGCTGGATGGGAGTGCTAAAGCTCTAGCAAAGATACAAGAAGGTCATCTTCACTCTATACCTTACGAGAACTTCGATATAATGGCGGGGATACCGTTGTCCCTGGAGGTAACGGATTTATTGGATAAAATTGTGTACAGAGGTAGGGGTGGTTATTGCTTTGAATTAAATGCCCTATACAAATGGCTCCTAGAGGAGTTGGGTTACCCTACCATCAGCTTCTTTGCGAGATTTTGGCGGGACGAACCCAATGCTCCGCCAAAGAGGAGGCACCATGTATTAAAAGTCGAGGCCCAAGGGGAATACTATCTTTGTGATGTAGGTGTGGGCGGAATCGTTCCCAGGTGGCCTATAAAGATGGTGGAAGGGCTTATCCACCGTCAAGGTGACGAAAGCTATCGCTTAGAACTTGATGACTATTATGGTTGGGTGCTATGCGAGCTTAAAGATGGAAAATGGGAATGGCTTTATTCCTTCACCGAAGAGCCACAGCTTCCAAAAGACTATATAATGGCAAGCTTTTGGTGTGAGAAGTCACCTGATTCTATTTTTATAGAAGATGCCATGGTCGCAGTGCGTACAAAGGAGGGACGCAACACCATAGCCGGCAAGGAGTTTCGAATTTTTATCGGTGATGAGGTCCATACCTTTGTCCCCAAGACAGTTGAAGAATTTACCGATGCGTTAATTGAGTATTTTGGTTTGGATATATCCCACATTTCCCATAGGATCTGGGATGTAAACTTTGAAAGATGACGATTAAGGGTTTATGGCTATGTTGAATGGTTTAATAGTAATTGATAACATCTTATCGTCCCGACATAAAAGATGGAAAAGATTTTAAAATTTTGATCTGGGTCAATGATTTAGTCCAGATACGGGTTTATAATTGGGTCATAGACCAAAAATAAGGGAGGAACAGACAATGACCACAAAGACTTACCAATTGGAAACACTGACATGCCCTAGCTGCATGGTAAAAATCGAAGGTGCTTTAAAGAGGACCAAGGGAGTAGAAAAATCTAGGGTATTATTCAATTCTAGCAAAGCCAAAGTGACCTTTGACGAAAATGTAGTCGATTCGGCAACAATTAAAGAAGCTATAGAGACATTGGGCTACGAGGTGCTGGGCGAGAAATAAACCGGCTTTTAGTTGGAGGCAAGATTAGGATCGATATGGGGGTTATTATATGAAGTGCAACTGCATGAAAAGGGACGGGAAAAACTGCATCGAACTTGTACCGATATTTAACAATCTGAGTCACGATGAGATGATGGAGATCGCCGGAATAACAGGGGACAGGATCTATGAGAAAGGGAACATGATCTATATGGCCGGGGATGTCGGCGAAAGCCTATATGTCATCCATCGAGGGAAGGTCAAGATCTACAGGCTGTCCGATTCCGGAAAGGAACAGGTTTTAAGGGTGCTGGGTCCCGGTGAATTTATGGGTGAACTTACCCTGTTCAGCCACAACCCCCATACGGACAATGCTGAGGCTCTGGAAAAAACAACAGTATGTGTAATAAACGGCGTAGAAATAAGGAATCTTATGTTGAAGTATCCCGACATCGCCTTTAAAGTGCTGGAGGAATTGAGCCAGAGGCTGGAAAGGGCCGAAAATCTAATAGAGAACATAAGCCTTCATAGCGTAGAGCGCAGGCTGGCAGATACCCTATTGGATATGGCTGGTGACAAGGGCGAAATTGACCTAAAGATGAGTAGAAAGGATCTTGCGTCTCATCTGGGTATGAGCAGGGAAACCTTAAGCAGAAAGCTGTCGTCCTTCCAGGACGTGGGATTCATCCAGCTCATAGGCCATAGAAAAGTAATTATTCTGGATGCGGATGCCCTTATGGAGATCGAATGATATCTCCGGATTGTATTAAATCATATTTTGGGCAAACAATAGAGTATAGATAAACAACTCTAACTATAAAATTTATCATAATGAAATTGCACAGAAACACAGCAATTTTCATGCCGATAAATTTAGTTTCCATATTGTTTATCTATAACTACATCTTTTGTTGGAAGGTGGTAGAACTCTATGAACATGATAGACGGCAGGGGTCCTTTTTTTCCCTACCCCTTTAACCTGTATCCCGATGAGGGTGACCAGGACGGCGGTAAGGTAGCCGATGAAAGATACCATGTGTATGTTAACGGGGATTATGTAGGGGATAGGTTATCCATTGCCCAGGGGGACGTCGGATGGCAAGCGGTAGAAGGCTACCTAAAGGGCAGAGATTTTAGCGGATATCGGGTAACCAAGGACGGGGATCAAGTATATGTAGACGTTCAGAACGAGGAAGAGGCAGAGGACATACGGAGCCATTTAAGTATTTACACCCGAATAGAGTAGAGAAGGTGGGAACCTTTCAATAAATATAGCCTTGATATAGGATTAAGACCCCATATCAAGGCTAATCTTACGCTATCCATCTTTATTCTCTTACCATTAAGATGATACGGCGACGGCATCCCTCGTGAGGTTCTGAATCCATTTAAACCTGTTAACCTTAACGACGGCCACCCCGCATTTTAGGATCTGGTCACACTTCAGACATGCGAACACCACTGCGGGAGGGGCATTAAAGACGTAATGCGCTATAAGCGCCGATGGTATAACAACGAGCCATACAAAGATCAAATCGTTGATAAGCACGAAATATATTGCGCCCCCTGCTCTTACTATACCGGTTAGGGATGACATCTGGTAGGAGGTGCCTATTATGGTAACGGATAGGACGACAATTAGCTGCCTCGAGAGGGCGATAGTATCTTCGGATATATTATATAGCAGCAGGATATAATCCTTTATGAGATATAAAATTGCACCTGAGATAAAACCTATAATCAGAAACAGTAGCTGCAGTTTTTTTGCGTACTCCTTTACCTTCTCATATTCGCCGGCGCCCACGGTCTGTCCGATAATCACCGAGGTGGCACCCGATGTTCCGTAACAACCCACGGATATCAATGAGAAGACTATATTGGCGATACTGACAGAGGCTTGTGCCGTAGATCCGAGCCTTCCTATGATGATGCCTTGGACTGTGAGGTTGAGACCCCAAAATATATCCCCCAGTATGACGGGGAACCCGTATTTGAAAAAATCCTTCAATAATATATAGTTAGTTTTAATT
>DASRNX010000026.1:0-11838 GCA_035647175.1 Clostridia bacterium
AAAACCTGTAGCTCCGCGGCCAACCTTGTGAAGGTGTATAGCTGTAACAAAGACCGTTTTATCTGCGCCGACTTGGGAATCGGTTCCGATGGATAAGCGGTACTCATTATGAGGCGCCCGTCTTAAAAAACCAAGGAGCAACTCATATACCTGGTCTAAGGTCAAGCCTTGATGTACT
Organism: Clostridia bacterium; assembly: GCA_035647175.1. GTDB lineage: Bacteria > Bacillota > Clostridia > Caldicoprobacterales > UBA3941 > UBA3941. Next base: position 179 of record DASRNX010000026.1, read on the forward strand.
GAGTTTCTAAACAATGCTCTATGGATCTTAACCACTTCCCAAAAAGAATTTGAAATATTACCTTGGTAGCATTTATTATATCACACGTGCAAGCCTTAATTGGCTTGCTTCACACCGATTCAATAAATGCATCGGATAAAACCCCGAGGGTTTTATTACCTTAATTGCATTTATTATATCATAGAATCCCCAAAATTGTTACACAAGTTTTACGAATGTGTTAAGCAAAGATCCGATTCCATGGATTTGCACCTATGGGCCGGGGTAGGCTAACTGGCTTTTTGTCCATAATCATCGTATAGCCATTGTCTGAAGAAATCGTCCCAGGCCTTTCCGGTAATCTTTTCACAGGCTCTGTATAGATCTTCAGGTTTGGCGTTTTGAAGCATATTCTCTTTAAAATATTCCTTCAGAACCCCAAAGAATGCCGTATCCCCCATCTCCTGTCTTAATTCATGAAACATGATTGCGCCCTTTCCGTAGACCAGGGAATCATATTCCACCCAATCCTTAAATTGATACAGGGGTCTATGTATGGTCTCGTCTGTTTCCCCGCTATCTCTGTAAATCCTGAATAATTGAAGCTTGCCTTTGTTTATCAAGGTTTGATACTTTTGCTCTTCCTCATCCCGGCCATAACGCTGACCGTAGTACAAGATAGTGGAATATTCGGTTAAACCCTCATCCAACCATGAATCATTAACTTCATCGTTACCCACAAGTCCGTACCACCATTGATGGGCAACCTCATGGACGGTAACCAATTCCAACCAATCGTCCTGGTTCCCATCATAAAGGCTTTCATCTATCATCACTAGCCTTGGATACTCCATCCCGCCAATAAAAAAGTCCGTCTGGACAATGGATAGGTTCCTATACGGGTACACGCCAAAGAGCCCGTTGAAGATCTCTAGGGCAGATGCCCCAAATTCCAAAGCCTTTTCGCCCCCCTCTTCAGTGTGATAGTATGAATACACTGTGGTCTCGCCTACGGTTACAGAAGATGCTTGAAACCTTTGACTGGCCACCCAAGCAAAATCCCTGACATTTTGGCCTTTTAATTCCCAGATATTTTGCTCACTCTCCCGGACAACCTTAACCACTTCCCCGGTAGAAGCTATCACAAATTCCAAAGGTGCGATAATTTTCACATCATAGCTGGATACATCGCTATAGAACGGATCTCCCAAGGTGTGATAGGGTTCCAGATTCCACCCTCTCTCATCATATACGCATAGGATGGGGTACCAATTCCCTAAGTTATAGGTATTGTCAGAGTAACCGAACCTACCCGGAGAATTGGGAATAGCTACGGAATATTCAAGGTAAATATCCAGCCTATCCCCCGGTTTCAGGGCCTCATCGAGGGGTATCATCAGCTTGTCGTCGCTATAGCCCTCGAGGGCGTAGGCTGTTGAACGGCCGTCTATCAATACCTCTCCGAATTCCATAAAACCCGGGGAAAATCCGTTGGGATAAGCCCTATCCATCTCCTCTGCGGGGAAAACTGGCTTATCCTCGCTTTTGAAGGCATTAGGATAGACATGAAAATAGAGGGTCCACAGATCCGTTTTGGTATTGTTTATGTATGTAGTCCGCTGCCCACATTCAATCTTTTTAGAATTTGGATTAAATGTCACATCCATCTCGTATCGGGTAGGATTCAATCGATTTAAAGCCCTTCCGCTGCCCCATAAAAAATGATAAAACCCCGGGACTATAATGCATAGGATGACCAAAATGACCGCACCGATAAGATATCTCCTCTTAACGGAAATAACCCCCATACCATCGCCTCTTTCAAAATTTTATACCTATTATTTCTCCTCTTTGGTATGGGATTCTTGCTAAGCGCTAAAAGAGCCTATAGATGGGCAATATCCCATATATTTTGATTTGTCGTATGCCCGTGGGCTGCAAAGAATCATTTATATGTATATTAAATAGGTTTGATATGTAGAATAGATTTATTTGTCAAAGACTTCGGGTAGCTTGACCACAAAGGTAGTGCCCTCACCCAATGTGCTCTCAACCCCTATGCTGCCGCCATAAAATCTGACGATTGTTTGGCAGATATGCAGCCCTAGGCCACTGCCGCTCACTTTGGTGGTTTGATAGATTTTAAATATGTTCGGAATCTCATCGGGGGGTATACCCGATCCGGTATCCTTAAAGCTTATAATAGCCATATTAGGGCTGGATTCTGTTTGCAATCCTATGGTTAGGGTTCCGCCATCTTTCATGGAATCGATGGCATTATCTATCAGATTGATAAATACTTGCTGAAGTGAATTCTTATCGGCTTTTATATGTATACTCTCATCAGGTGAATCGAATATGATATCAACATCGTTTAATTGCGCTTTAGATGCCATTACATCTATCACCAACTGGAGGATTCCGCTTAACGGATGGACCTGGGTGGTGTCATACTTATGTCCCGATAGCAATTTAAAATCATCCAACATTCTTGTTACACGGGAGATCTCGTTTAAAATTTTACGTCCGCTGATATTGGTGATGGCCCTGTCCAGTTGAAGCAGCTGTATATATGCACTGATATTGGCAAGGGAATTCTTGACCTCATGGGATACTATAGACGATGCCTCTAAGATATCGTCCCGCCCGTTCTGTGTTGTCAGCTGTAGGTTCACCAGTCTTTTGTTGTCATGGGCCAGCCGCAGCTGCATATCTATGCCGTGTGCCGCCATGGATATGACCTCTAAAAATCCCCTATAGGCTAATCCGACGGGCACCATGGCGAATATTATCGCCCCAAGGGGGTTATCATCCATATTTATCGGGGCTGCAAAACCAACCCAATCCCCTAGGGCTTTAAAAAAATGTTCTTCACCCCAAACCATAGCACGGCTTTTCGTTTCAATACACATTCCTATAGCATTTGTCCCCATATACATCTCTTGGTGGACAAAACCCCTTTGAAAACCCAGGTTCATAATTCCGTTTACATTGTCCCTGACTTTAAGCAATACACCCTCATCGCTTGCAAGACCGATAATGGACTCGTTTTTGGGCAGCGCTAGGGTCAAACCCTTTATGTATGGATCAGCGGCACTTATAACGTCCTTATATCTATCAAGGAGTTGTTCTATTCTTTGGTTGCTTACCTTAAAGACTTTGGGCCCATTAATTCCATCAAGCCCATACTGGCTGCATCTCTCCCAGGATTCATCAATAGACGGTCTTGGAATGCTATCCCCGGGTGATACATTTTTCTCGCCATCTATTCTTATTTTCTCTTCCACAGGACCAAGCCCCCTAAATAAAAACAATGCGTTCTTTAGGCCCCTACTATCACCTGTCTTTAATTCGATTCTCTATAAACGTGAGAACAAAGGATGACAGGGCCAATGCTATGGCAATATACATTAAAGGTCTCTTATTGTCGATGGGACAAACCCCCGGAGGCAGACTCCTTCGCACTATAAAGAGACCTATCAGAAGGTATAGCGAAAGGCCTATCGCCAGGATAAAGAGTATATTTCCAAATAATCTAATCAATCTTCTTTTCTTTCCCATGATGATCCCCTTTTACGAGCCCTTTACCCCTAGTCTAGCATATAATTGTATGGGAATGCAAATAGTGCTTTCCCCGTACCCATACCACGGTTAACATCCATAAATCAAGCCGGATCGGCCCCATATAGGATATCCAGAATTGGGCAGACCCACCCCATTAGTGCCTGCTGTGTATGCAGCTGGGCTATAGTCCTTATCGGTGCGAAGCCATTTTATAAATTGAGCCTACATCGTATAATAAAAATAAAACCCACGCATGCAGCGTGGGAATCTGTAGCAAATCCCTTATTCTTCGGGGGGAAAGACGATTTGAAGCCCCCTAACCATAACATAAAACAACATGAGCACAAAAAAAACCGTACCCATACCTATCCCCATAATCTTAACGGTTTCCACCATGACCTCATTCATTATACTACACCTCACCTTAACAATGATAATAAAACTCCGCCCGCGATGATGGATCCTATCTGCCCTGCTACGTTAGCACCAATAGCCTGCATCAAAATAAAATTTGACGGATCCTCCTTTAAGGCCATCTTTTGAATAACCCTTGCCGACATAGGAAACGCGGATATGCCCGCCGCCCCGATCATAGGGTTGACCTTTGTTCTTAGAAATAGGTTTATAAGCTTAGCGAACAGAACCCCCCCGGCCGTATCAAAGACAAAAGCCAAAAGACCGATACCCAGAATCAACAGGGTAGTGGGCTTTAAAAATTCGGAAGCTACCATAGTAGAGCCTATGGTTATCCCGAGGAGTATGGTTACCAGGTTCGCCAGCTCGTTTTGGGCTGATTTAGAAAGCCTTTCTAAAACCCCCGATTCCCTTATCAGATTACCAAACATCAAGGCTCCTACCAGACCGACCCCTTCAGGTGCTATAATTCCGGCTACCAAGGTTACGACTATGGGAAACAGAATCAATACCCTTTTGGACACCTTGGCATCATAGTTGGCATCCATACGTATAAGCCGTTCCCTTTTAGTTGTAAGAGCACGTATAATCGGTGGCTGAATCATAGGTACCAGGGCCATATATGAATAGGCTGCCACGGATATAGGACCCAACAGGTTTGGGGCAAATCGGGATGCTGCGTAGATGGAAGTGGGTCCGTCTGCCGCTCCGATTATACCGATGGAGGCGGCCTCCCTTATGCTGAATACCCCTGTAGAGGCGGCTAGGAACATAGCTACAAAAATCCCGAACTGGGCGGCGGCTCCAAAAAACAACATTACAGGCTGCTTTAATAAGGGACTAAAGTCTATCATAGCCCCTACCGCAATGAATATAAGTATGGGAAATAGTTCTGTCGTAATCCCGGCTTCCTTGAGAATGGTTAAGAATCCTCCCTCCCCTATGGCCGATGAGCCCGGGATATTAGCCAGTATTGCACCAAACCCTATAGGCAGCAATAACATTGGCTCGTACTCCTTTTTTATAGCCAAATAGATGAGAATCAGACCAACCAGTATCATGACCCCCTGCTGCCAGGTCATGCCCTGTACTCCCTCAAGCAACTTTTCCATGCTTTTCCCTCCATCTACATGATAAACAAAAAAGACTTTCGCCCGGCTATAATAAGCCAGACAAAAGTCTTATCCTCGAATTGGTATCCGAATCCCGACCGGGCGATTGTTCGCCGTACTGACGACCGGGATAATCGCAAAGGCGATGGATTACTCCCCTTTATCCTCTCTAATCATATGCCCCCTTAAAGGCATTGTCAATAGACAAACTCAAAAATTCTTGAGTTGTTCCTTTAAGGTGTCAATGACCTTTTGGATACCGGCAACTTCCAATTCCTGTCTATACCTTTGGACCGCCGCCTTTGGATCTCCAGCCTTCCCCAACAGGATGGGGATCCCATATTGAGAATTTATCATAAGGATACTCTCAATCTCCTCTTTTACAAGGCTGTCGTCAAAGACAAACTTGTCATAGGGATCCTTTACGGAAATGACTTCACGATTATCGGGATCAACCCAAAATGAGGAATAGTCCACAATCTTCCCCTTGTATCCATAACCTAAAAGCTGATCGGCAACCTCGCTCCCAATAATATAATCTATCAGCATAAGGGCCCTTTCCGGATTCCTTGACCCTGCGCCTATCCCAAGGGCATTTTTAGCGGATCCGGCCTTTATAATTCCTTTACCTTCCCCCCAGAAGGGAATAAATTTAAGCCTTTCTTCCTTTTGGACAGAGGGATCTCCCAACCTTGGATCTATAGTCAAGAACCTATTAAAATCCCCAAACATCAGGGCATCCCTACCCGCGTTAGGCCTGCCTGCAATATCATTATCCGCTGCGAGTACATCCCCCTGCCAAAAACCATTATCCGCCCATTCCTTCATCATGTCCGCGAACTCCACAAAATCCCAGCTGAAGGCAGGATGTAAGATATTACCTTCCCTGCTTCCGGAGCTGGAGACCAGATAAAGGCTGGACTCCGGGATGCCGGGAACGGGAATCCAGGTTTTATGGAGGTCGACCAGCATATTATAAAGCCCCATTGCGCTCCCTTCGCTTATATCTATGACTGATTTATCTCCATTCTCTTCAGTCAGTGCATCCAGATAGTCTTTTATATCCCCGATTGATAATATAGGTCCGGGTTCATATTCATTATGAATATCTCCACCAAGGATAAATCCGTTGATCCTATACTCATACCCGTCCATGGGCACAGCATATATCTTGCCTTCATACCTTGTATCTTCCCATCTGTCAGGCCCTATACCCTCCCATAGTTTCTTTCCATAGGTGGGCAAAAGCTCATCTATATCCAATAAGACCTCATCAGAGGTAAGGCTAAAATAACCGGGTTCTCCGGCCGTACTTACATAGCTTATATCAAAGCCCGTTCCCGAATTAAATATTAGCGGATATTCAACATCCGCCTCGTCCGCGGGAATAAGTGTTATATCCACATATGCGTTCATTTTATTCCCGATGTTGTCATTTAGCTCATCAACAACGCCCTGAAAATCCCATGCAGGCTCGGCAGACGGCGGACCCATGAGATACATGGATAGCTTTATATGCTTGGATGTATCGATAACCCCGTCCACCAAGGGAGTGGAATTTGAAGAAAATATACTGCACCCCAACAACGTGCCCATCAGCACCATAAGGCTTATAGAAACACCCAAGCCTTTAATCCATGAAGACCTCATGCCCTTTACCTCACTAACCTTAACCGGCCATATCCGGCTTAATCATTTCCTCGGGATCCAGATCCTTAAACTGAGACCTGTATAGGTTGGAATAGATACCGCCCATCTCCAACAATGTCTCGTGATCGCCCTTCTCCTCTACACCGCTTTCGGTTAAAACAAAGATTTCATCAGCATTCTTTATAGTGGATAACCTATGAGCTATAACCAATGTGGTCCTCCCCTTTGAAAGGTTTTCCAGTGCCTGTTGGATCTTGATCTCCGTCTCGTTATCCAGGGCAGAAGTCGCCTCGTCCAATATGAGAATGGGAGGATTCTTTAGAAATACCCTGGCTATGGATATTCTTTGCTTTTGCCCGCCGGATAACCTTACGCCCCTCTCACCGGCATAGGTGTCATATCCGTCGGGAAGGCTCATGATGAAATCGTGGATATTGGCGTTCTTTGCCGCCTGTATCATCTCTTCATAGGTGGCCTCAACATTCCCATACAGGATGTTCTCCCCGATAGTCCCGGCAAAGAGAAATACATCCTGCTGCACAATACCGATATTCCTTCTCAAGGATTTAAGGGTGTAATCCTTTATGTCGTGCCCGTCAATGGATATATAGCCCCCGTTGACCTCATAAAACCGGGGGATCAGATGACACATAGTGGTTTTCCCTCCGCCGGAAGGGCCTACCAGTGCAACGGTTTTCCCCGAATCTATGCCTATATTGATATTATCCAAAACCCTTTCGTTATTATCATATGAGAAATTTACATTATGAAATCCGATATCGCCCTTTACATTACTTAGCTCCTTGGCGTTGGGTGCGTCTGTTATATCCGGATGCTCTTCCATAATTTCTACGAACCTTTCAATGCCGGTCATCCCTGATTCAAATTGTTGAACAAAGTTGGACAGCTGACGAACGGGCTGCATGAAGAGTCCTATATACATGATAAATGCCAGCAGATCCGCCAAATCTATGCTGCCTTTAAAGATCATATATCCTCCGGCTGCTATAACTATCGTATTGAGCAGTGCAGACATCAGCTCTATTCCCGTATGAAAGAGTGCCATAAACCTATATGCCCAATACTTGGACCCACGAAATTTGACATTGCCCTTTTCAAACTTGTCCCTTTCATGGTCTTCATTTGTAAAGGATTTGGATACCCGTACACCGGAAATACTGCTCTCTAATTGGGCGTTGATATCGGCAAGCTTTACCCTCATATCCCTAAAGGCCTTATTCATATCCTTCCGCTTGTCGATACCGTACCATACCATTACGGGTATAAACGCGTATACCATTAAGGCCAAGCGCCATTCGATCCTTATCAGCACAAAGAAGGAACCGACGAGCATTACTAAGGATAAAAACAAATCCTCCGGACCATGGTGAGCAAACTCTGCAATCTCTGCCAGGTCGTTTACCATTCTGGACATCAGGTGTCCGGTTCTGTTCCTGTCAAAAAAACGGAAGGACAGGGTCTGCAGATGGGAAAATAAATCCTTACGCATATCGTATTCTATGCGTATCCCCAAGATATGACCCCAATATTCAACCACAAACCGGAGCGCTGTCCTTGCGATATACATAATAACCATAATCCCAATAAACAACCAAAATGTGTTGATATGTCCGCCGGGTATAATGGTCTGTACTATTCTTCTAGTTAGTATCGGAAAGAATAGATCAATAACTGAGATAACAAATGCACATATCAAATCTATAATGAAAAGCTTCCGATGGGGTTTATAGTAGGATATGAAGTGCATAAGTATCTTCTTGTTCTTACTCAAATAACATTTCTCCTCTCAGTACAACAAATAGACTATAGATATACAATGTATATTATATGGATAATTCGCAATAAAATCAAACACTAATTGATGGCTTTGGTCGGTGAATTAACCCCCGGTTTAATAGGTGTCAAAGAATAATACCTAGAACGCGCAATGCAAAAAATGTCCCCTTTGCCCTGGGAATGGCTAAATAGGCGGGGACATAAGCTTTTGATTCGTAGAAATTCATGCCCATAATTAAAATACAAGGATTTTAGGCGATTTGGATTAGTTTTGGACCATTTGGACCCATTTTCGTACAATATCGTATGGAACAAAAAATAAAAGATACTAGTTGCAGCAATTGAACATTGGATTTAGTTATTTCCGTAATCAGGTAGCAGCTGCCTTCTAAACCCTTCTACATCCACAATAGGTGCCTTACAGGCATAGTTTTCACAGATGTAAGCAGTAGCACTCCCTTTCACCGGAATTTGATCCGCCGTGTACGGTGCCAAGCCTTCCAAAGAACCGTCTTTTATGGCCGTATCCTTAAACAGGACTATCGTTTGGGGTAAGAAAGCTTTTTGGATAAGGTCGATCATCCTTTTCATATCCGGGTCCTTATCATCTCCGGCAAGGACAACCTCCCTGGTTGGATATAATCCAAATATAGCAGCTGTTAGAAAGTGGGTATGGGCAGAGGGATTACTGTTCACCGCCCCCGCAAAAGCGTTTAGCTGGGCATAGGCTCTTCCCTCTAGATGGGAATCCCCCGTTAGGCGGGCCAGACGCAGCATATTTAAGGTAGCAACAGAATTTCCTGAGGGCGTTGCCCCATCATATACCTCTTTCGGACGGGCTATCAATTGTTCACCGTCCCTTGCGTACAGAAAAAGACCGCTATTTTCATCATCGTTGAACAAATTCAGCATTTCATTATTAAATTTTAGAGCCTGCTGAAGATATTCTGCATTAAAGGTAGTATGGTACAACTCTATAAACGCCCATACGAGAAAAGCATAATCATCTACATAGGCCAGATGGGCCGCCTCCCCGTCCCGATATCTGGCCAGCAATCTACCGTCGCCATTGACCGAGTTGGCCAGTATAAAATCTAGAGCCCTTTCTGCCGTCTCAACATAGACGGGCTTATCAAGAATCCTACCCCCCATAGCCAATGCTGCTATCATAAGTCCATTCCACGAAGTTAGTATCTTATCGTCCTTATGGGGGTGTACTCGTTTTTTCCGTGCCTGAAAAACCTTATCCCGTAAAAGGGCAATCTCTTCTTGTTCCTCACCGAGGGAGCCCCCCGATGCTATTGTTTCGTCATACGAACCCTCATAGAAATCGTTGTTCTCAGCAATCCTATTGGGAATACTCTTTCCTTCGAAGTTCCCTTTTTCGATGATATCATAATACTTGCAAAATCTTTTTCCCTGCTCTTCACCTAAGATCCCCATTATCTCCCTAGGCGTCCACACATAGAACTTACCCTCTATTCCTTCAGAATCCGCATCTTCGGCGGAATAGAAGCCCCCTTGGGGATGGGTCATATCCCTTAGTATATATGTAAAGATTTTTTCGGCTACCTTCGCATACCCTTCATTCTGGGTTACTTGATAGGCCTCTAGATATGCTATAGCCAATAGCGCATTATCATAGAGCATTTTTTCAAAATGGGGAACCAGCCACTTCTCATCAATAGAATATCTGGAAAAACCGTATCCTATATGGTCAAAAATCCCGCCCCTATACATCCCGTCCAAGGTCTTCTCCACAATGGACAGGGCCCCGCCCTCTCCAGTTAGCTTCCAATACCTGAGCAAAAATGACAGGTTGTGAGGGGTTGGAAATTTGGGTGCATGCCCAAACCCGCCGTAAATACCATCAAAGGCACTTTTAAGCTCCCCGTAGGCATGATGGATGGATTCCTTCGCCAGCTCATCCCGTCCGGCACCTGTATTAAAGTAGGGCTCTATATCCTCTACTATGGAATTCGCCGATTCTATCAAATCCTCCCTATGGGATCGCCAATTCTTGCCTATCCTATCCAGCAGTTCCATCAAGCCTATCATACCCCGCCGCCCCTTTTTGGGAAAATAAGTTCCTGCAAAGAATGGTTTCTGGTCGGGGGTCATAATGATGGTAAGGGGCCAGCCGCCATGGCCTGTTAAGGCTTGGCATATGGTCATATATATGTGATCTATATCGGGCCTTTCCTCGCGGTCTACCTTAATGGATATGAAATGCTTATTGAGAATATCCGCAACCTCTTCATCCTCAAAGGACTCGCATTCCATAACATGGCACCAATGACAAGTCGGTAAAATAAACTACGAATACCCAATAGATAAAAATATAGGTTTGTCCTCTTTCTTGGCCTTGGCAAAAGCCTCATCGCACCAAGGAAACCATTCTACGGGATTATAAGCGTGTTGTAAAAGGTAAGGACTTTTCTCTTCAATAAGTCTATTGGGTATATTCGTTGTTTTCATGGCACCACCTCCTTTATCTCTCTTACATAGTTATTTGGTTTTTTGCACATTATACGCCTAGCGAAAATTTATGTGAATATCTATATTATCTCCTTCCCTTTGATAATCTATCCTGTCAATTATAGTTTGCAGGAATTGATTCCTTTGCTCTGATGATTTTGATTTGCCCCATTTATCACGAAATTCTCGTATGTTTTTTAGCTTTCTTTCATTTGTAGTCTGTTCTCTTTGATTTATGCGATCTTGCAATTCCCCAATTTCGTTCCTCAGCTGGGCTATATTAAATTCCCGAATCTCTTTTCTTTCTAAAAATTTTTCCCTTGTTATCTCCTGCTCCTCTCGCATTTCTATAAGTGTATCTAGGGCCCCTCTCTGTTTTTCAATCTCCTTATGCTTCTTCGTTAATGCTACTTTGAGAAGCTCAGTCTCATTTGTGTCCATATCCTCGCCTCTCTTTTTAATCTCCCTTTCATATTCATCTAACTGCTGAAAAATCCCTTTTACAATAGCATAGGAATTTACCCCTGGATTGTTACAAGTTCTATTACCAAGTGAATCCCTAGTCTGACACTTTTTCAAAAACTCCTTCTTACTTATACCATTTCTGGTGTTTCCCATACTATATCCACAGCTTCTGCAATAAACCAATCCGGATAATACAAAAGC
>DASRNX010000027.1:0-7654 GCA_035647175.1 Clostridia bacterium
GTTCATACCCTGTCTGGATCCCCTAGATGAAGAGCCGGGGGGATATCCCTATTCCTTGACACCCGAAAGGTTTACCACTTTTTTAAAAACCTTGTTTGATGCCTGGTATGACGATATCAAAAAAGGCAATATGATAAGCATAAGGTATTTTGATAACTTAGTGGGAATGATTATGGGCTATCCGCCGGAAAACTGCGGAATGTCCGGGGTATGCCAGGTTCAATTTGTGGTAGAAGCTGACGGTGGGGTATACCCCTGCGACTTCTATGTAATTGATGGGTGGTATATGGGAAACCTTAAGACCCAGGGGTTCGATGAACTGCATAAATCCCAGGCGGCCAGGGAATTTGTAGAGGTCTCTAAATATATTGATCCTAAATGCAGGGAATGTAGATGGGTAAATCTATGCAGGGGCGGATGCAGAAGGAACAGGGAACCTTTTATAGATGAAAAGCCCGCACTGAACTATTTTTGCTCATCCTATATGGACTTCTTTGAATACGCTACCCCTAGATTATACGAACTAGCCAGAGCCTTTGCCGGCAGATAGGAGGGTATATATGTCAAAGCAATTAACCTTGGACAAGCCTTTGGTAGAGGCAAGCTATTTAACTGCCCCTAATTTCTTTAGATATCGATCCATACTTCGCTTTTTTTATCTGCAGCACCAAAGAATGAAGTATTGGATGGTTAGAGATGAAGTCTTTAGCCGGCTGCGGGAAATGGAGGGTCTTCGAGATTACACTCTGGATCAATGCCAGCAGGATCTTGACACCTTGGTGGATTGGAAGAACCTTATGGCTGGCCAAGATGCGGGAAAGGTTCAAACCATTGAGGAGTTTAAAAATCGCAGATTCAGATACCAACTGACCCCATATACCATAGAGATTGAGCGACTGATGGTCAGGCTCGAATCCACTTCCGGTATAGGGGGCTCCCTTGAGGCTAACCTCTTTGAAAGAATCAGCAACAGGATCCGGGAAATCCCGGGGATCAAAGAGGAAAGCCCCTCAAGGGTATATGGCTGGTGGCAGGATCTGGAATCGGATTTTCAAAGGCTCAACCAGAATGCCACCGACTATATAGCCAGGTTGGAAGGGGGCGAAGCTGAGGAGCTTATGAACACCTTGGCTTTTTTGACATATAAGGATGGGATTATCGAGTATCTCCGTACCTTTATTCGCGAACTGCAGCGTTATGGGCCCATTATAGAAGGGGATCTTCGCCAAGTATCCGAAGACACAACGGGGAAACTTCTGGATCTGGTATCAAGCCACCATATGACCATTCCCCGTATGGAGCAGGACTTTACCGAGGACGAATACCGGGAGGAAATACGCAGCAGATGGCTCAATTTGGCCCTATGGTTTGTGGGAGAAGGCGACGAAGAAAGCGAATCCTACAGGCTCCTAGATATCACCAACGGAATCATACGAAAGATCACCCGTTACGCCTATCGCATAGCCGAAAGACAAAACCGCTCTATCAGCCGGCAGGGGGAATATATGCACCTTTGTAACCTCTTTGCCGATTGTCGTAGCATTGACGACGCCAATTCATTGTCTGCGGCAGTATTCGGTGCTTTTTATACCCGCCACGTCCACGGGAGCTTCGAAAGGGAGACGGAGAGTATATCCTCAGGAATATGGGAGGAATATCCCTTCGAGGTCCAATTAAAACCCAGGACAAGGCAGTATAGGGAAAGGTCCCATACGGGAAGCATCGTCAGCCGCGAGACGGAAAAGAAGAGGGCGATGGAGGAGTATCTTGAGAGAATGAGGGAGGAACAGGAGATCTTGGCCCAATATATAGAGGGAAACCGGCTCTCCTTTATAAACTTGCCTGAGATTGAGCCCTTCGTCAGGAATACTCTGCTCCGCTGGGTAGGGAGGGCCATGGCCAATAAGGAAAGAATGGGCAAGACGGAAGATGGCAGAACCTATAGGGTGCATATAGATAAGAAGAGCCCCAGGATGACCCTTAGATGTCAGGATGGGAATCTTGAGATGCCCCCCATGATCATGGAATTTTTAAGCTGAGGTGAAATAATAGCGTGGAAGAATCGGTGTTGATTGAGGATATTATGACGCTGCTGGAAAATTTCTGGATTCTTCGGGAAAAGGACGATGAAACCTATTACAGGTTAAAGGATAATGAGGCAAGGCTGAAGCCTTTTTTGGAGGAGAAGCTGGGGTATAGGATGCATATAAACCCCTATCTTATAAAGCTGGATAAGATACCGGGGGAGGCCGAGACTTGGATGGGGATTGAATCCTTTAAGACTCCCATGGATTATTGCTTCCTGTTATTGCTTCTGTCATTTCTTGAGGATAAGGGCCTTGAAGAACAGTTTGTTCTGTCGGATATCACGGAGTATATTCAAAGCATGTACCCTGAGCAAGATACAATAGATTGGACCATATTCCAACACAGGCGTTCCTTGGTTAGGACCCTAGGATTTGCCAGGGACATGGGCATTATGAAGATAAACGACGGGGACGAAGGGGAATTTTCCAGAACCCAAGACGCAGAGGTGCTATATGAAAGCACCGGGATCTCCAGGTATTTTTTAAGGCCCTTTACCCGGGACATTACCGAGATGAATGGGATAGATGAGATCTTGGGGAGCGAATGGGTAGATATGGACGAAGAGAGGGGTATAATACGTCGGCATAGGGTATACAGAAGGCTGGTTCTATCTCCAGCGGTCTATTCCGCCGGAAACGATGACCAGGACTTTTACTATATACGAAACTATCGCAATACTATCCAAAGGGATATAGAGGAGTATATGGGGGCCTGGCTCCACGTCCATAGGAACACAGCTCTGGTAATGGTCAACGAAAGCTATGGCCGGGGTGACAGGTTTCCTGCCCATAACAATTTATCGGATATCGCACTGCAGCTGTCTACTGTTTTAAGGCGACAGGTAGATGAAGGGAAACGGACCCCCGGGGCGGATGGAAGTATTGTAATGACTCAAGTAGAATTTCGGGGTTTGCTCCAAGATTGTCATAGGGAATTTTCCCATGGTTGGTATAAATCCTACAGGGAAATGAATATGGAAAAGCTCATGGATGAGGTTAAGGAATATATGATGAGATGGAAGATGCTGGGGGAGGATCAAAGGCTTAAGACCATAAAAATCCTGCCCTTGGCGGTAAAATTTAGCGGAGAATTTCCCAAAGGATATAGAGAGGGTGATAAAAAGAGATGAGCAGATGGATGCTCCATAGGATGGGATTGGTAAACTTTTGGTTCTATGACGAGGAGGAATTTGATTTTGCCAACGGGAAACTGCTCCTTAGAGGTTCCAACGGTTCCGGGAAATCCGTTACCATGCAGAGCTTTATACCCTTGGTGCTGGACGGAAATAAGAGCCCGGAGAGGCTGGACCCCTTCGGTTCCAGGGCCAGAAAACTGGAGGATTACCTCTTGGGCGAGGAAGGTGCTAGGAGCCACGAAGAGCGAACGGGATACCTCTATATGGAGTTTAGGCTCGGGGATCTGGAACAATATTTGACCGTTGGGATGGGGTTAAGGGCCCGAAGGGGCAGGCCGGTAGATTTTTGGGGATTTTGTATAACCGACGGACGCCGCATAGGCAAGGATATTACCCTCTATAGGGAAGGAATTTCCCCGGAGGACGGCCAAGAATCGCGTATTCCCCTATCCAAAAGTCAGATGAGGGAGTTAGCAGAAGCGGGCGGAGTATTTGTCACCGGACAGAAGGACTATATGGAGATGGTAAATCGCTATATATTTGGATTTGATACGGTGGAGGAATACGATGAACTTATTAAACTTCTTATACAGCTTCGGAGTCCTAAATTATCAAAGGACTTTAAGCCCACGGTCATCTACGAAATAATGAATTCGTCATTGCCTGCCCTATCGGATGAGGATTTAAGGCCACTTACTGAGACCATAGAGAATATGGACCAAATAAAGCTGCATCTTGACCAATTGCTTAAAAACCAAAAGGCGGTATCCAAGCTAAAAGAGGAATATCACAGGTATAATAGGCTGACATTGTTTGAGAGGGCGAGAGCCTTTAACGAGGGGAAGCTAAAGCAGGATGAAATAAGGGATAAAATAAAGGCACTAGAGGTCAATCTAGAAAAGGATGCCCAGGAGATAGCACTGCTAAGTGAGAGTATTGCCTCCTTAGAACATGAGGAAGAGGCCCTGAGGCTAAAGGAAAGGCAATACCTGGAACATGATGCATATAAATTGGAGCAGCAATGGGTGGAACAAGGACATTCATTGAGGGATATGGAGGCCAACAAGACACAAAAACAGGGAGTCCTAAAGGAAAAACAGAAGAGAGAATGGAGACTGAAGGCAGAGCTTGGGGAGTTGGAGGCAAAGATGGCGACCCTCCAAAGGCAAGGGCAAGAGATCTTAGGCGAAATGGACGATTTAGCTGAGGATATCAGATTCCATGACCATGAGTATGACACGATAGAGTTCAATAGGACAGGCAGAAAACCCTTCGATTTTACCGCTTGGAATCAGGATGTCCTTCTCTATAGCCAAAAGCTGAAAGAGGGCAGGCTCGCCTTGGAGGCCGAGATTGAAGCCAATCGTATTTATGATAATCTCTTAAAAGAGCAGGATACCTTGGTGTCCGGTAGGGATGCGGCATCACGCGAAGAAGAAAAGGCTTCGGAAATGGTGGATACATCCAGGCAGGGCTATATGGCTTTAATAAAGTCATGGGCGGAAGAGAATAGGATATTTAATATATTCGGCGAAAACATATTAGCCTTCAATCAATTGGTATTAAGATATGGGGAAGGTAAGGACTTAGGAGACCTTCAAGAATTGCTAAACAGCCTGTACTACCCGCAATTTCAGAAATTGGATCGGGAAAAAATCAGCTTAGAGCACACCAGGGATCAGCTGGCAATAGAGATAAATGACTTAATGGAAGAGCTTTCGAAATGGAAAAACAAAAGGGATCCGGAACCGGAAAGGGATCCCCAGGTATTGAATTTTCGGGAGACATTAAGAAAGAAGGGAATCCCTTTTATCCCCCTATATCAAGGCATCGAATTCCAAGTGGGATTAGAGGATGAACAAAAGGGTAACCTGGAAGCCGCCCTGGAGGATATGGGACTGTTGGATGCCTTGATTATACCCAAGAGGTTTCAACAAAAGGCTTTGGAGCTCGTTAAAGATGGCTCTGACAAGGTCCTATGCCCGTCACCAAAGCTTATGACCACTAATCTGACTCAATTTTTAAGACCTTGCAGGGTAGACGGACAGGATATTGCACTGGAGGATATAGACGATGCCCTGACAAGCATTATGGCCTACAGGGATGATCAAGGATTTTATATAGAAGATGACGGCAGTTATGGTATGGGAATCGCAGCCGGGAAGGCAAGGACCGAAAACGTATCCAAATACATCGGTGCGGAGTCCCGAAAACGCTACCGTCTCCAGATGATTGAAAACCTCAATGAACGGCTGGATGAGCTGGGAACAGCTATGGACGGGATCAGGCACCGGATTGATGATTTGAATAATAACATGACTGACCTGGAAGGGGACAGGGGGGACTTCCCCAATGTGGAGGATTTAAATACTGCATTGGAACTCTGGCATGAGGCCGTGAGGGAGTTGAAGTTTTTGGAAAGCAAGCTGTTGGAGCATGATATATTGATAGGAAAGCAGCTAAAAATAGTCCAAGAAAGGAAAGCCGAAACCTACCAAAAGACTAAGGGACTTGATCTTGCGCCTACCCTACCGGCTTTTATAAACGCCGAAGAGGGGATGAGCCGCTATAGGGACTTATTACATCAGCTGGACAGGAACCACCATAGCTTGGTATCGGAACGGAGGATGACGGATACTAAAGATGAGCAATACAGGGAAACCCAAGATGATGTAGATATCCTAAAGGGTGAGTTGAATCAGCTTGGGGATAAAATCCGGGCATGCAGGCGTATGATAGAGGAATTGGAGGACCTAAGGAGCAAACCGGAATTTAAAGAGATGCAACAGGAAATTAATCGTTGCATTGAAAGGATCAAGGAAATCCCCAAGGAAATACGAAGGGCTATTGACAGAAGTGGCAGGCTCCAGCAAGCCCACATTACCTATAAGGAAAGACTGGGGGCCATGGAAGAGGATCAAGGACTTATCATAAAAAAAACAGGGCTTTTATACGAGGGTTTTATTCAGGAATACAACCTCGGTTTTACTCCCCTAGAAGAAAACCTTAAAGAGGGACGTACAATGGAAGAATTCCCGGGGATAATCCTAAAGGAATGGAAACAATGGGCGGACAGATGGGGGATGGACAAGGCCCTGATGGGTGAAAGGCTTCAAAGAGCCACCTATGAAGCATTGCCCGAACTGACCGAATATGGCATTGCCTTGAGTACGGCCTTTGATGCCTCCGCCGGAGAAGATTTTGACCTTATAGGCATCAGAGCCGAATTTAGACGCTTTGTTTTAACTGCCAGGCTGGAGGGAAGACAGGTATCCATCTACGAGCTGGACAGATGGCTTGGACAGGAAATTGACATTCATGACAACCTCCTGAGGGACACGGACAGACAACTGTTTGAAGAGATTATCATGCAGACCGTGGGACGAAAGATCAGGGCCAAGATATACCGGGCCGAAGAATGGGTTAAAAACATGAACCGCCTGATGGGAGAGCGGGATGCTTCCAACGGTTTGGCCTTTTATCTGCAATGGAAGCCCAAGGTTGCACAAAATGAGGATGAACTTGATACCGGAGATCTCGTAAATATTCTGAGAACCGATGCCAACATCCTTAGGGTGGAGGACTTTAACAGGGTAACAGAACATTTTCGTTCCCGAGTAGACAGGGCCAAGAGAATGCTGGATAACAACGCCCATGGCCAGACCTTCCATAACATAATTCGTGAAATCCTGGATTACCGTGAATGGTTTGAATTTGTTCTCTACTTCAGAAAGGAAGGGGAGAACAGACGAGAGTTAACCAATCGCGCCTTTGATCGTATGAGCGGCGGGGAGAAGGCTATGGCCATGTATATTCCACTATTTTCATCGGTGTATTCACGCTACGAATCGGGGGGAGAGCAAGCCCCCAGACTAATATCTCTGGATGAAGCCTTTGCCGGGGTTGATGAGAAAAATATCAGGGATATGTTTCAGCTGACTGAGGAGCTGGAGTTTAACTATATCATAAATTCCCAGATCTTATGGGGGGATTACGATACCGTAGGCAGGCTTTCCATATGTGAACTCTTGCGACCCAATAATGCCGACTTTGTTTCCGTAATCCGCTATCTATGGGACGGGGAGTGTAAACGGATTATCTTGGACGACCAAAGGGATGAAGTGGCTGCAACGCGGGAATGGACAGGACAAAATGGATAGGAGAGTTAAGGGTAGGGAAGACCTAATATATTTTAAGGATAATCCTGGTTATAGGCGGATCTTTAATGGGATATATAAAAAGTATCGCTCCTTGGGCAGGCTGGGAGGCACTATCACCCTTCGAGGCCTGACCCGGGATGAAAAGAATGTTTTAAGCAGCCATCTAAGAAGGGATTATTCGCGGAAGTCCTCGGCCAGCTTTTCCGTAAATGCCTTTGTAGAATCCCTCGGGCATACAAGGTTTAATTTATATTCCCTTGAAGAAATATTG
>DASRNX010000028.1:0-7987 GCA_035647175.1 Clostridia bacterium
GATTAGTAAAACAGGTGGGGGGTATATCATATATTCCCCCGCTTCGCTACAACCCGTGCGTTGTAATTGACAATGAAATTATTTCCGATGTTATAAAAATCACGTTTATTATAGGAAACCATGTTTATGGAAATGAAGATAAGTAAAGCATGCTGTCAGCACGCTTCACTTATCTTTAAATATACTGTTCCAAATTCAATTACACTTCCGTTATTTAAGTTCCAATTTAATTCTGATTTTGTTTCCCATCCTGCTATTAAAATTCCATCCCTACTATTCCAATTCAAATTCCACTACTGTATCCCTTTCATCGGGCAATTGGGTACTGGGGAGATTTATGAACGTAGCATCGCCGTAGTGCATCGAGGTCCAGGGAGTGTCTATATTGACTTCGGATTTGTCGATTAAAAGGCGTGCCCTCTTTACCTTACCCTTGAGACCCTGAACTGCTATGGCGCCGATGCCCCTGTCAAATATATGAGCATAGAGCCTGTTTCCGTTTTGTGTATATCTGCCCCATTCGGGCTTTGGAATATCCGCAAGTCCGCATCCATAGATGCTATCGCTATTTTGTTTCATCCATTCCCCGATTTCGGCCAAGATCTTTAAAGATTCTTTGGGGATCTGTCCCTTTGCATCAGGACCTACATTGAGGAGCATATTGCCCCCCTTGCTGACGCATTCCACCAATGCACGGATGAGCTGTTTGGGAGATTTAAAGTCCTTATCAGCCGCGGCATATCCCCAGTTGTCGTTCATGGTTATGCAAGCTTCCCAGGGAATAGGTTCTCCCTTTTGATTTCTGATTCCCTCCGGGGGTATGATCTGCTCCGGCGATGCAAAATCTCCGGCATAGGGTTTTGGGTCGTCATGGTCGCCATGCTGAGTCAGTCGATTGTCTATGATGATGCCGGGCTGAATTTTCCGTATCATTTCAACTAACTTGGTAGCCTCCCACTTTTCGCCGGTCATATCATCATACGAAAAGTCGAACCACATTATATCGATTTTTCCGTAATTCGTGACCAACTCCTTGACCTGGCCATGGAAGTATTCTATGTACCTGGAAAAATCCTGATCCTTCTCCCTATCCTTCCAATTTTCATTGTCCCTCATAGGATGATGACGGTCACCGTATGCGGGGAAATCGGGATGATGCCAATCGATTATGGAATAATAAAAGCCCACCTTAAGACCCTCGGCACGGAAAGCCTCAACATATTCCTCAATAAGATCCCTTCCGGCGGGGGTGTTGGTTGCCTTGTAGTCGGTAAGATGGCTGTCAAAGAGACAAAAACCGTCATGGTGTTTGGCGGTCATAACGGCATATTTCATACCCGCCTCCTTGGCAGCCCTGGCCCATTTCCTGGGGTTATAATGGACAGGATCGAATTCCTCGAAAAAAGGCTGATAGTCTTCGATGGTTATCCCTTCCCGGCTGCGTACCCATTCGCCCCTGGCGGGGATGGCGTATATACCCCAATGGATAAACATACCGAACCGGTCCTTTTGAAACCATTTAATCCGCTCTTCCCTAGTCAACATTTCATTCCTCCTTATGTGTTTTTTGTTTCCCCTGCAAAAGCAACTTTTTGTAACAAGATTTGAATTTCATAGAAAGGGGGCTTGTTTCGGAAGCAATTACTTTAGTAATTACATCGCATGAAATTATAGGCAATACATTTGTTTATAAGAATCACAAAAAAGCTAAGTATAGAAGAAAGGTTACGTCCATATCATACTAAAGAATATTGCCAAGTTCAAGAGAACCTTTGGCATTCAATCATTATTTTCAATTATATTAATCTATGGTGGGACAAATTTCGAAAGGCTATGGTATAATATAACTGTGGATGATATCATGGATTTATACATTCCAGTATTTTTGTGAATCCGGGGCAAGGGAAAGAAAATATAGGGGTAGGGGTAGGCACCTATAGCTTATTGGCGGTCGACAATTCCGGAAAGATGAGCCTTTTAGATGTTATCCATAGGATTATTAATACCAGGGATCTGATGTTTTGAATGTAGCTAAAGATATAGAAGAAGGAGTGGTATAAAAAATGAGGACAATACTTATTACAGGCGCAGACAGAGGGGTGGGTTTAGGGCTGACAACAGTATTCCTTGAGGCTGGATGGATCGTGTTTGCCGGGCAATACATGCCCCAATGGAAGGAGCTTGAAGAGCTGTACCATAAGTATCCGGAGACATTACATATAGTGGATTTGGATGTATCAAAAGGAGAATCGGTGCAAAACTGCTATGACATTGTATCGGATAAAGTGGGACATCTCGACATTCTTGTCTCCAATGCCGGAATAGTTGGGAGCCTTGGGGATATATTTGATCTACAGGGCCTTGATAAAGGTATGAATGCGTTTAATGTGAACACCTTAGGTTCTTTCCGTATGGTACAGACTTTTCTGCCGTTAATTGACAGAGAAGTTAGCATGAAGAGGCTGTGCTTCGTATCATCGGAGGCCGGGAGCATAAGCGTCTGCCATAGAAAGGACGGATTTACCTATCCTATGTCAAAGACGGCTCTTAATATGGGTGTAAAATTATTATTTAAGGAATTGAGGCCAAAGGGCTTCACCTTTAGATTATATCATCCGGGTTGGGTTAGATCATATATGTCCGGTAAAAAGAATACCTCGGGAACATATGAGCCTATTGAAACAGCGAGATCAGCTTTTGAACAGTTTACAAGCGATAGCCCACGCGAGGATGTGTTGTTTTTGCACGATAATGAAAATATTACTTGGCCGTTTTAGGAGGTTTGACAATGAAAAGGATAATTATTTCAGGATCTAAGGGTAAGTTTTCTGAATCCTTGACCCGATACTTTGAAAGCAAGGGGTATCGTATATGGCAGCCCGGTGATCCTTTGGATATGTTTGTATATATAATTGAACCTGCAGGCACGGAGGACGAAAGCATAAATATGGATTTTGACTACGATGATCTGCTGCAAAAACATGAGAATATTGCTTTGGACATGCTAAAGGAGACCTCTAATTCCCTGAACCTCTTCAGGGATATGGATAAAGCCCGGCTGTGCTATGTGAATTCCGTGAGATCCAGTGTTAACAGGGCGGCCGATTTTAGTGGTGGATATGACAGGATGATCAGCGCAGCCTGCAATATGGCCATAAGGATAATGTTCAACAGGCTAAGGCCCTTAGGATATACCTTTAGGGTGTTTGCCGCCCAAGATTTTAAAAGCCCAAAGGAATCAAGCTATGCGGCGGAGTATTTCATGACGGACAGGAGCCTTGAGGAGGAAGAACCCCTTATAAGGTCCGATGAAAACCGTCTGGTCATGAGGGATATGTACGAGGAAGAAATCCCGTGGTAAAAGATGATGACACCCTTTAAGCGGAACAGAGTCCTAATAATGAAGGAGATATTTACAGGTAATCAAAGATTATACGAGAAGGGAGACTTTAATTATGTTAAACGTTTTGGTATTATGCGATGATTATTGGCATCCGGGCGAGGTAATAGAGATGGGGATTAAGCCCCTTGAAGGGCCTGAATTTCATTTTGATTTTGTAAAGGCTGCTAAGGATATACTGACACCCGAGATGATAGCTGAGTATCAGGTAATCGTTTGTTGCAAAGGGAATAGTATCAATGCCGCTAATAGGAGCCCATGGCTCACCGATGACGTAACGGAGGTAACCACAAAGGAGTTTGAGGATTATGTGAAAAATGGTGGCGGATTTTTAGCGGTCCATTCCGGCAACACCTCAAGGGAAGGAGACGAATATACAGAGTTTGTCGGTAATTATTTTGTAGGGCATCCCCCTAGATGCGATGTAAATGTAAATATAACAGGGGAACATCCAATCGTAGATGGCGTAAAGGATTTTACCATAAGGGACGAGCACTATAATATACACGTGACCGCCGATGACATAACCGAGCTTTTTACAACTACATCAGAGACAGGAGGCACTCAGATGGGCGGTTATACCCGGGAGATGGGCCAGGGACGACTTTGCGTATTGACGCCTGGGCATATTCTGGATGTTTGGAAGCATGACGAGTTTAAAAAAATATTCCTAAACGCAATACGGTGGTGCGGAAAGAAAAAATAACGATATACATATGGATCGGTATCATCTGAATCGGTATCCCCGTTTTTGGGATAATATATAGTCAGGGCGCCAAGGCTCTATTTCGCGAACAATCCATACCATATATAGTTTTAATACCAATCGTCCGGACTACAAACGGTTGTATAAAATTGGGCCATGGTCTTTTGACCCCTGAATTAATATATGCGGTTATCAAAGGCGAAAGTGCCTGCCATAACGAGATGGCGGGCACTTTTGTATGACACTGCGTCTCCTGCGTATTGATTAATTTTCTTTTCCTATTGATTTCCATACACATATCAACTAAACTAGATATTGGGAAGCTTCATTTAAGCTAGATATTGGGAGGCTTGATTGTCCGGTATTAGTTAATCGGCTATATTCCGGCAAGGTTAAAGTGCTTGACCCATAAGAAACATCACCTTTTTCATCGAACGATAACACCTTATACGGGATATGTAATAAATTTCACATCTATACAGAGTATTTGCTTTTTATAGAATACGGATGTTATTTCAAATATGGTATTCATAAAGCTTAGGAATAGTTTTGGTACTTATGATTAACAATCAAGGAGTATGATGGATATGGCATTAACCGGGCCGGATACCCAGGCAGGACTAAGAGCGATGGGGCTGGTTATCTTGCTATTGCGGAAGAATCGAAGCTTTTTAATAAAGAGGAGGTAGAGACATGGGAAAGTATAGGTACGGGGTGGAGCTCTATTCCGTAAAAAATGCATTGGGAAAGGACATGCCCGCCACACTTCGGCGAGTAAAGGAAATGGGATATGAGGCAGTAGAGTTTTTCGGGACATTTCAGCACCCCGCAAAGGAGGTAAAACAGGCATTAGATGATACCGGATTGGTCTGTTGCGGTTGGCACACGCCATGGCAATACGTTGTAGACGATGCTCTGGCAAGTACCGTTGAATATTTTCACGCTATCGAAAATCCTTATGTAATAATACCCGGCCTGCCAAGGGAGATGACCGGATCCTATGAGCAATGGCTCCGTAATGCCCAGTTGTTTAATGATGTAGCCCGCAAGCTATCGGATCATGGGTTACGCCTTGGATATCATAACCACGCAGGGGAACTTCATCCTTTCGAAGATGCCGAGGGATGTCCCTTTACCGTATTGTTCGATAACACAGACCCGTCAATCATCGTACAGATGGATAATGGCCATGTGTTAAACGGCAGGGGTATGGACATGCTGACGTTATTAAAGCGCTATCCTGGGCGCTACACTACTGTCCATTTAAAGCCCTATAGTCTGGAAAAGGGCTCGGAAAACCCCAACGACGGATATATGACCATGATCGGTGAGGATGATGTGCCTTGGGCTGAATTTATGACCATGTGCCGAGAGATAGGCGGGACGAAATGGTATATCGTCGAATATGAGAGCATTGAACTCTATCCGGAATTTGAGGGTGTAGAAAAGTGCCTGCAGGCTCTTAAAGGCATGGAAGCGGAAGGGAAGTTTTAAGTCATCAATACTTTGTCTTGATGATCATATTGCGGCCTTTAGCGGTGAGCCCGGACAGATATGTCATAAAAACCCATCATTTACAAAAACGGTTAGACTATATAGCCTTATATTAAGGCAATGTGTTTTTGGACATATGAATTAGGGGTGATGTTTACAGTGTCTGATCTCTAACACGGAATATTGGTTGTAAAATATACGGAAAGGAGCAATTAAGCATGAAGAAGGTAGGATTTATCGACTATTTTCTTGATGAATGGCATGCAAATAACTATCCGGATATGATAAAAAATGCTACTTCGGGGGAAATGATAGTCACACATGCCTATGGCAAAATTGATGTGCCGGGGAAAAGGGATAATAGGTCCTGGTGCAGCGAAATGGGTATCCTTTATTGCGAGACCATTGAACAGGTAGTGGAAGAGACGGATTACATAATTGTTTTATCGCCGGATAATCCCGAGATGCATGAGGAGTTATGCCAAATACCCCTAAAATCTGGCAAACCCGTCTATGTCGACAAGACCTTTGCCCCGACAAAGCAGATAGCAAGGGGGCTATTCGATCTGGCAAGGGAGTATAACACCCCATTATTTTCGACATCGGCCCTGAGGTTTTCCAAAGAGGTTATGGAACTTGAAAAAGGGGATATTGATTTTATTGCAAGCGTCGGGCCCGGGGAGATAGACAACTACCTAATCCACCAGGTCGAGCCCATGGTAATGCTGATGGACAGCCCCGCCACAAAACTTATGTATACCGGGACATCCCGGACCCCCTGTATAGTGATAGACTTTGAGAATGATAAACGGGGCGTAATATCGGTGTTAGTAGGAGATTGTAATTTTGCATTGTCTATTAGATATAAGGACGGTAAGGTTTGTGTAATACCCGAGGCCACGGAATTCTTTGACAGGTTCATCGTCAATATGGTGGAATTCTTTAAATCCGGTAAAAGCAGTGTACCCGGCTCACAAACCATTGAGATCATTGACATAATCGAAAAGGCCAATTTTGCCCAAAAACGTCCTGACACCTGGATTGATTTAAAATAATATTATATATGGGGGATATGAGATATGGGAAAAATTAAGGTAGCAGTAATAGGATGCGGTACTATCGCCAATAGTGCCCATATACCGTCGTACTTAGCCAACGGTCAAGTGGAGATTAAGTATTTTTGCGATATCATACCGAAAAGGGCCCAGGGAGCAGTTGAGAAATATGGATGCGGCAGCGCTGTAGTAGATTATCGAGACATATTAGACGATGATGAGATCGTCGCAGTATCCGTCTGTACGCCAAACAATGTACACGCGGACATTTCCATAGACTTCATGCGGGCAGGCAAGCATGTATTGTGTGAGAAACCCGCTGCCAGGACATACGAGGAAGCCTTAAGGATGCAAAAGGTCCAGAACGAAACAGGAAAAATATTAAATATCGGGGTAGTAAATAGGTTCAACAACGGCGTGAATGTAATTAAGAATATGATAGACGAGGGCGAGTTAGGAGAAATATACCACGTATACGCAAGTTTCAGGGCTCATCGCAGTATTCCCGGCCTAGGCGGAGCATTTACAACAAAGGAGATAGCGGGGGGCGGGGCCTTAATCGACTGGGGCGTACATTTTCTAGATATCGTGATGTATTGTTGTCAGGATCCAAAACCCCTGACGGTGACGGGGGAAGCCTTTTCAAAGCTGGGCAGGGACATGGAGGGCTATGTATTTACGGAGATGTGGGCCGGACCGCCCCAATACGACGGAACCTATGACGTTGAGGACTCCATTACGGGGATGATAAGAACTGAGGGCCCTGTGATTACATTGAACGGTGCATGGGCACAAAACATTGGCGAGAATGAGATGTTTATAGACTTTATGGGCACAAAAGGCGGAATCCGTCTATCCTATGGGGCAGACTTTAAGTTTTATACGGTGAGGGGAGGAGCCCTGCTTGAATGCACCCCCAAATATATATCGAAGGATCACTTCCAAAACGAAATTGATGCATTTGTAAGTTGTATACAGACCGGCGAAAAGCTGCCTTCACATATCGATATTGTCATAGTTACAGCCCAGATTATGCAGGCATTGTATGATTCGTCCGAAGAGCACCGGGAGATTAAATTGGGATAGGGGTATACCCATCTGAATGGAATAGGAGTATCCTCATCTGAAACTGTATATATTGGACAACACGACAACGTGGATTTGGTTTGAGAAAATTCCGGTCGATAACCCACCACCTACCATACGGGCGTTCACAACGGTACAGAACCCGGTAATATGGGTAAGGGGCAGACGATGGCTTCGTCTGCTCATTACCCATTCTTGTTCTACACATATTGAAAATACGGTATATTATAGTGTATAATGTTATCT
>DASRNX010000029.1:0-6794 GCA_035647175.1 Clostridia bacterium
GTAAAAAGGTGATAGTTATTATTAAGAATCGGAAGATGTTTTGTAATAATCCCCAATGCAATCATACGACCTTTGCTGAAAGATTTTCCTGACTATCGGTTAAATCTAAGAAAACCAAGCGGCTCAAAGACGAAATAGTACATCTATCACTGAATTGCAGCTCTGTTGCAGCTGCAAGGTTTTTAAATGAAAACACGGTTGCTGTTGGTAAAAGTACCATATGTAATCTTTTAAAAAAAAG
This sequence comes from Clostridia bacterium, assembly GCA_035647175.1. Taxonomy (GTDB): domain Bacteria; phylum Bacillota; class Clostridia; order Caldicoprobacterales; family UBA3941; genus UBA3941. The sequence continues at coordinate 242 of DASRNX010000029.1, forward strand.
GTAGACTTATAGTTGATAAGGAAGCCGTAACTGCCGTATGTATAGATGATTTTGCATTAAAGAAAAGAATAAGATATGGGACAGTAATGGTTGATTTAAATACCCATTCTATTATAGACATGATCGAATCCAGAGAGCAGGAAAAGGTTGCAGAATGGCTAAAATCGTACCCAAATATCCAGGTAGTCTCAAGGGATGGTTCTGTAACATATCATAACTCTATTACTGAGGCGCATCCTATGGCTGTGCAAGTAAGTGATCGTTTTCATTTATTTAAGAACCTTACAGATTATGCTGTTGAATATTTAAAAAAGCATCTAAGCAAAGTCATTAAGATAGTTACAGAACCTAAAGATAAGGTCAAATCCGCAGTATTAGGAATAGACAAAGGTAATGAAAACAGAAAACTAACATTAGAGGAGAAATACCATAAGGTACTTTTATTGCAAGCGGAACAAAGGAGCCAAACCAAATATGCCGCAATGTTAATATGGATGTTAGGTGTTACAAAAAACTTATGTCTGCTTCTGATAATGACAGGAAGGAGATGTTTAAAACGGTGGCTGGCGCTAGACATGAAGATAGAGTGAATATTACGGTTCGATAATACCACCTTAACGGCGAAAGTGAACCACCATCACGGGCTAAGGGAGCCACTAATATCGGCATGCAGGACCACCCAATCGGATGGCCCTGGCATACCAATTGATAAATGTACCCTAACACCAGATATTATTCTGCATTTGGCGGAATATCTATTTGGTCGATGTTACTTAAGGTTGGTGGGCTGCTGTTTTTGAGTCCATGACGCTCACGCATCGATTCCTCTCCATCAATTAGGATTTCATAGGCATTATGCTTTATTCGATCAATGATGGCTTCGGATACGGTACCATCTTCTGATGTACCAATTCGCTCATACCAGCCTCTTGGATCAAACTGTGCACAAAAAATCATGGCTCCTTTATGTGTTCTGGCTTCGATAATCTCAAACAAATCCATTGCCTGTTCTGTAGTCAGTGTTTTTAAGAGCCACTCGTCAAATATCAGTAGGTCCACCTTCTGATAGGTTTTGATAAGCTTTTTGTAAGTGCCTTCACCACGTGCAACTACTAGATCATTTAGTAATTCAGGAAGGCGTATGTAGCGGACGGTCATAAAGTTTCGGCAAGCTGCGACGCCTAATGCGCATGCTAAAAAGGTCTTTCCATTCCCTGACGCTCCTCCCAGTATGATATGGTGCCCTTCGCGGATGTACCGGCACGTTGATAGCTGAAGTAGCTGTGGTTTATTCAGCTTTCTGTCAGGATGATATTCGATATCTTCCATGCAGGCATTTGGATATCTGAACCCAGCAGTGCGAATAAGTTTTTGAAGCTTTGTTGAACGCCGCCTTGCCCATTCCGCATCCACAATCATACCGAAACGCTCTTCAAATGTAAGGGAGTCATAAGTGGTATCTCTCATTTGTGAGGTGAATGTATCGGCCATTGTAGCCATACGCATCTGGTGTAGTTTATCGATAGTGGACTGATTAATCATTATGGCCACCTCCAAAATACTCAGCTCCCCTTGTAAAACCATAGCGTCCACTTGGCTGAGATTTTGTTGTTTCCTTCTCCGGCTTTACTTTATCCTGTCCAGTCTTTAGTATCATTTGGATGTTCTTTAAGTTGGGGTTTGGGGTATAGGAAAGCGCTCGGCCACAGGCTTCTTCAATACGGGCCACGGAATAACGGCCAGCAAGCTTCATAAGAGCTCCGCAGGATTTGTAGCTTAGCTTTTCTACTTTATGGGAGGCTAATAAGGCTTTCATCACTATTGAAGTTGATGGGCCAACTGTTTCTGCCCAATCAAGAAAGGTTTCTTTGTTCCAAGCTAGATACTTTCGGTGATTGTCGGGCATATGTTCCGGGAGAATTTGTGGGTCATAGATTCCATACATTCTTACGTGTGAGGCTATCCGGTTATTCTGGAAGAATACTTCTATCGTTTTGCTCGTATAACGGATATCCACGGTATGCCCAATGAATTCATAGGGTATTGAATACTTGCATTTACCCACAGTTATGAGATAATCGGATTGTATTGTGGCAGTTGACCAGACAGCCATCTCATAAGGGGAAGTAGGCAAAGGCAGAAGAAAGGGCTTTTCCTCTTCTTCAAAGGCGGAAAGCCTGCTTCCTCGCTTTTTCTGAAATGGCTTTGAATTAAATTCTTTTATCTTTACTTTTACCGCATCATTTAGCTCAGAGAATGAAAAAAACTTCTCGTTTCGGAGTGCCGCAATGACCCACGTGGAAATGACCCCAACGGTTCCTTCTACACTGGGCTTATCCTTTGGCGAGACCGGGCGCGCAGGTATGATTGCAGTTCCGTAGTGTTCAGCCATTTCCTGATACACCTTGTTTAGAACGATTTCGTTTCTAGTGTGCTTAATTACACCAACCTTGAGGTTATCAGGAACTACAATGCGAGTTGCTCCACCAAAGAATTGGTACATATGAATATGGGCATTGATCCAATTCTCCATTTTCATAGATGGGAAGGCTTCGGCATAGCCATAAAGGCTGCAAGGGAGTGCAGCAACAAAGACGTATGCCGGAATAATTTCTCCCGTTATTTCATCAACAACGACTAAGGTGCTTCCTGCCCAATCAACTTCAAGAAGCTCGCCCGGTTTTCTCTTAATACGCATAGTAGCCTTTGTCTTACTTGCAAAGGCGCGATAATGCTCACAAAACTGCGTATATTGGTATGGAATTAGCCCCTCAATGTGGCACTTCTCGCAGTATTCGCTCCAAAGCAAGGTAAGGGTAACGCCGGGTTTAGCCAGTTCCTTATGAAGATAGCTGCAATCGGGCATCTTTCTTCCTGATTCAACTGCCCTCTCAGGGTATAGAATATCTCTCACATCCGTATTCGTTATATCGGATGGAAGTGGCCATGATAGGCCGTTTGTATCAGCGAGTTCATATACTTCGCTAATGGTCCTACGTGAGCTATGGACACTGGCAGCAACTTGACGTTGGCTATATCCTAGGCTGCGTAGTCTTAGAATTTCACGATAATTTACCATAATTATCGCCTCCATAACAGAATTTGCACAATTGCTGTGCATAAATTCTATTATTTCCCTAAATATGGCGGTGGTATCCATAGCGTGAAAGTGGTTTTATTTTACCGTGAGAGTGGTTCCAATTTACCGTTACAGTGGTATTACTAGACCGAAATACTCAGTCTATACCCTGTATTGCCATAAATACCCCAATATAAGGGCCTTTACCCGCCTTATCGCCTTATAATCCGTAGGGCACTTAACTACAAAGTTGATGAAATAGCACTACGTCATGCTTCAGTAGTATTTATCACTGCAGGTCATGGGTTCGGTAGAATTAGACGTTAGGGTATATAAATTGCCGGGTGTACTCATATAAATGCTAAGCTATTGAGGAGCTGATATTTTAAATACCTCCAAATGAAGTTGTCTATAGATCTGTAAATAAGGCCGTAGATCGATCCCCTTATCCCTTGCCCGATCATTTATGAAATACGCCAGATATCAGAGTGCGTTTCACTTAATATCTTGAGTGCAAGAGGATGATTCCTTCTGTGCCTCGATATACAGAACACAGAAGGACCGTCAGATTGTGTTCGCAGCCATACACCAAAGGGTGACAATTTGGGAACGTCCCCTTTTGTCACCCTAGCATCAGAAGGTCATCTTCTTGTATATTTCCAAGCAATAGATCGTCTGAAACTGCATATTGTTTTTATTCCTGGCAATGTATCTGTCTATGGCCCGTTTATTATTTGGTATGGAATCGATCTCTTCGATCTCAAGCATGCGATCCTTGGCCAGACGATCCCGGATGTTTTGAAGGGTTATAGACTCGTCTGCAGATATGCTGAGTACGAAATTATCCTGAAAATAGTTGTTTTCGAAGAACATAGCATAATTTATCAAGGATTTGGTATCTAGCTCATCTATGGTCAACCCCAATTCCTCCTCTATCCCGCGATAGACACAGAGATCAATATTTATCTTGCTCGTTTCATCGGCTATGGATAGGGTTTCCACGGTGGATGGATATATTAGACGCTTCTCCTCTGTGTAGGAGGAGTGTTTTGAACGCTTTACCATCACAATTTCGTTTGTGGATGGGAGTATCAACAGTACATTGACCCCTATGGAGTTTCTAAAATATGAAAGTCCCCCTATTTCCATCCTGACCTCGGGCCTTCTTGCCCTTAAACGCTTTAGTATCTCTGCCATGGAGTTCATTGTAAAATAGTCTGTGGAATATGTTACGATATTGATCCCGGGTGATTCGTATCTGTCATTGGTTCGATAAAATTGGTCAAGGCTTGAAATGCCAAACATCTCCCCGTTGAAATGTTTGCCGTCTAGGTGATTTTCGAATTGATGGTAGATATCATTCTTTGATTCTTTAATTATCGTATTTAGTTCTTCATGGGATATGGCATAACTTTTTAATATATCGGTCCAATTTATATGTCTATCCAGGAATTCTAAGTCATAATCAGTAAAATAGCCAAAATGCAATAGGAAGGTTTCCTTGCCTGCAATGATATCAACCCTAGCAAAGGATGGTATCCATAGGCTAGGGTAGTAATACCCAGGTCCCTATCCAAAGCCCGGATAAAGTCTTCCTTTTTCTTGCGTCCGATAAGGCGTCTGTTTAATATCCTAAGCCTTTGCCATATGTTCTCTATAAACATGCCCAAGAAGATGAAGAGGATATTAAAGATCCAATCATTTTTTAGTAAATTATTGATTCTGTCAATCATATATTTACCCCCCTCTTAAGGGTCGGCCGGAAAAGGATGCATCAGAGATATCTCCCTTTATCCCCTGCCCGATCATTTATAAAATACGCCGGATATCCGGGTGCGTTTCACTTAACGTATTGAGTGCAAGGGGACAGTTCCTTCTGTGCCTCGATATACAGAACACAGAAGGACCGTCCCCCTGTGTGTTTCAGAAGGACCGTCCCCCTGTGTTCGCACAGCCATACATCAAACGGTGACAATTTGGGAACGTCCCCTTTTGTCACGGAACGTCCCCTTTTGTCATGCTTTTATTCCTTGCCGGCAGCGACTTCAGAAAGTGCCGGAGGTTCTTCCTTGCCTGATGACAAAGAAAATGTTCCCTTGGCACCTTGGCCCATGCCGGTGTAGAAAAAGCCCTGGCTCTCTAATGTATCCCTTCGGTAGATGTTTCTAAAATCAAAGAAATAGGGTTCCTTTAGCAGTTCCTTTACCCTCTTTAGGTTGAGGTTTCTAAATTGGTTCCATTCCGTAATGATTATCAGGGCATCGGAGCCTTCCATGGCCTCGTATTCGTTTTGGCAATAGGTTACACGATCCTCCAGGTTCTTGAGCCTCCATTTTGCTTCCTTGTAGGCTATGGGGTCATAGACCCTAAAGTCTGCACCCTTTTTAGCCAGTTCGTTTAAGATGGTGATGGAGGGGGCTTCTCTCATATCATCGGTATTGGGTTTAAAGGAAAGGCCCAGTATAGAAAGGGTCCTTCCCGAAAGATCCCCTAGGACATCCTCGACCTTTTGGGCGGCTATCTTCTTTTGTAGTTCGTTAGCTTCCACGGTCTTTTCTATCAAGGTGACAGGCGCGCCATACTCTTTGCCTATCTGAGCCAGAGCAAGGGTATCCTTTGGGAAGCAGCTGCCCCCATAGCCGGGTCCCGGGTTTAAAAACTTTGGACTGATCCTGCCGTCCCTGCCCATGGCCCTTGCCACATCCTGTACATTGGCCCCCACCTTTTCGCAAAGGTTGGCCACCTCGTTTATAAAGGTGATCTTCATGGCCAAAAATGCATTGGATGAATACTTTATCATCTCGGAGGTTTCGATATTGGTCTCTACAAAGGGGGTTTCGTTTAAGTAGAGCACGCTGTATACGTTCTTCATGATATCCATGGCCTTTTTAGATTCTGCCCCTATGACCACCCTGTCGGGATGGGTAAAGTCATGGACGGCGGAACCCTCCCTTAAAAATTCCGGGTTGGATACCACATCAAAATCATGGGATACCCCTCTGTCTAAAAGCCCTTCTGTAACCCAGCCCTTTACCCTTTGGCCGGTACCGATGGGCACCGTGCTCTTATTTACTATTACCTTGTACCTGTTCATGTGCCTTGCAATATCTCTGGCTACGGCTTCTACGTATTGAAGATCGGCGCTCCCGTCATCGGCCGGTGGCGTACCCACGGCGATGAATATGACATCGCACTCCTCTACCGCCTCTTTTATGTCCCTTGTAAACAAGAGCCTTTTGTAGTATACGTTTCTCTCCACTATGGGCGCAAGGCCCGGCTCGTAGATGGGGATTATCCCCTTTTGCAGCTTGTCTATCTTTTCCCTGTCATTATCTACACAGATGATATTATGGCCGAAATCAGACAGGCATGTCCCCGTCACCAGGCCTACATACCCTGTTCCTATAACTGCGATTTTGCTCATACTAATTCCCCCATAACCCTTATCCTCTATTTATCTTATTTTTATAATAC
>DASRNX010000030.1:0-5896 GCA_035647175.1 Clostridia bacterium
AGAATGTTTTTGTGTTTTAATTTGAATAAAAAACACGGCGGACCTAAACAGGGATGCTCGCATCAAAGTGTCCCCAAGGTGCGCCGATAATAACAATTTAAAACTATTATTTTGGAGGAGGGGGCTAAATGTCAGCCGTAATCTTGGAAGAAAACAAAGAGAAATTTGAATTGCTTCAAAAGACCATCAACGAATGGAAGGATAAGGAAGGACCTCTAATGCCGGTGCTCCACAGCGCTCAGGAAATATTTGGATGCCTGTCCCTGGATGTACAAAAGTTTATATCCAAGGAATTGGATGTTCCTGTCAGTGATATCTATGGGGTTGCAACCTTTTATTCACAGTTCACGCTGAAACCCAAGGGCAAATATACAATTAGTGTATGCATGGGTACGGCTTGCTATGTAAAGGGTTCACAGGCTATATTGGACGAATTGATAAAGGAACTTGATCTGCAAGAGGGGGACACCTCCGAGGATGGACTATTCACCTTAGATGCCACCAGGTGTTTGGGAGCATGCGGATTAGCGCCTATAATTATGATAAATGACGATGTATACGGAAGGCTAGAACCCGGAGAAATTAAGGGGATTATTGATAAGTATAGGGATAGATAACCATGCAGGATCTGTCTTTGCATATTTTAGACCTTATACAAAACTCAGTAGTGGCGGGTGCCAGCCTTATAAAGCTGACTATTTACGAGGATGAGAATAAGAATCGACTCTTCATAGATATAGAAGATAACGGCAAGGGAATGGATGAGGAGGCCATAAAAAGAGCCACCGATCCATTTTACACCACCCGGTCTACTAGAAAGGTGGGACTGGGATTACCGCTATTTAAAACGATGGCGCAAAGATGCGGCGGCGATACGGTAATCAAATCCGTTGTGGGTAAAGGTACGAGGGTGTTGTCCGATTTTCAATTGGGACACATCGACCGGCCGCCCTTTGGAAAGCTGGATGATACCATGGTGACTCTGATTTTATGCAATCCCGAGATAGATTTTATATACAGCCATAGGGTAAATAATGAAGAATTTAAATTCGATACCAGGGAGGTTCGCGGGACTATAGAAGAAATCCCCATAGAACATCCTGAAATATTAAAATGGATTCAATCCCATATCAAGGAAGGACTCAATGAAATTAATGGAGGTGTCCAATAATGATGACCTTAAAAGAATTGGAAAAGATCAGACAAAAGACCTTAGACTCAGTCAACCTGAGAAAGGATAGATCGGGTACCAGAGTGGTGGTAGGAATGGCAACCTGCGGAATAGCCGCCGGTGCAAGGCCTGTGCTTACGGCATTTCTGGGGGAGATTCAAAACAGAAACCTCAAACATATAACTGTCACCCAAACCGGATGCATTGGGGTATGCCGTTTAGAGCCCATGGTAGAAGTATATCTGCCCGGTGAGGACAAGGTAACGTATGTCAATATGTCGCCTGAGAAGGTAAAAAGGGTGGTCAGCGAGCATCTGGTAAATGAACAAGTAGTGCAAGAATTTACCATAGGGGCAGTAGAAAAGATAGATTAATAGGTGAGGAGGCTTAAAGATATGGAACTTTATCGTTCTCATGTTTTAGTCTGTGGGGGGACCGGATGTCATTCTTCGGGCTCAGCAGATCTGATAGAACATTTTGATAGGGAATTAAGAAAGTTTGGAATAGAAAATGAAATAAAGGTAGTACAGACCGGTTGTTTTGGGCTATGTGAAGTAGGACCTATTGTAATAGTATACCCCGAGGGAGCATTCTACAGTAGGGTCGAGGATGAGGATGTAACTGAAATCGTTTCGGAACACCTGGTCAAAGGTAGGATAGTTAACCATCTCCTATACCATGATAGTGTGGATGAGGACCACGAAATCAAATCCTTGGATGAGGTGCCTTTCTACCAAAAGCAGGAAAGGGTAGCTCTGAGGAATTGCGGTGTTATAAATCCGGAAAACATCGATGAATATATAGCATTTGACGGGTATATGGCTTTGGGGAAGGTATTAACGGAGATGACCCCCGAAGAGGTCATCGACCTCTTAAAGGAATCGGAGCTTAGGGGACGGGGCGGAGCAGGATTTCCCGCCGGTCTAAAATGGGAATTTACCTATAGGGCCCAAGGGGATAAAAAATTTGTAGCCTGTAACGCGGACGAGGGAGACCCCGGAGCATTTATGGACCGAAGCATTTTAGAGGGAGACCCCCACGCAGTGATCGAGGCTATGACCATTGCAGGATATACTGTAGGTGCAGATCAAGGATACATCTACGTAAGGGCGGAGTATCCCATTGCAGTACAGAGGCTCACCATGGCTATAAGCCAAGCCCGGGAATATGGTCTGTTGGGCAAGAACATCTTGGGGACGGACTTTAGTTTCGATCTAGAATTGAGACTTGGGGCAGGCGCTTTTGTGTGCGGGGAAGAGACTGCACTAATTGCCTCCATCGAGGGTGAGCGCGGCGAACCAAGACCTAGACCCCCGTTTCCTGCGGTAAAGGGTCTCTTTGGTCAACCCACCCTTCTTAACAATGTTGAAACTTATGCCAATATCCCACAAATTATTATCAATGGCCCTAAGTGGCTCCAAAGCATCGGCACTGAAAAGAGTAAGGGTACCAAGGTCTTTGCCTTGGGCGGAAAGATAAATAATACAGGACTTGTGGAGGTCCCCATGGGGACGACTTTAAGGGAGATCATCTACGAGATTGGGGGGGGTATCCCCAATGGCAAAACCTTCAAAGCCGCCCAAACCGGCGGACCTTCCGGGGGATGCATCCCTGTTGAGCATATAGATACCCCCATCGATTATGATTCCTTGGCAGCCATTGGTTCCATGATGGGATCGGGTGGGCTGATTGTTATGGACGAAGACAATTGTATGGTGGATATTGCGCGATTCTTCCTGGAGTTTACCGTTGAAGAATCCTGTGGAAAATGCCCTCCATGTCGTATAGGAACCAGGAGAATGCTAGACCTTTTAAATAAGATTGCCGAGGGTAAAGGCGAAGAAGAGGATTTGGATAAGCTGGAGGAGCTGGGCGAGGGGATTAAAATAGCTTCATTATGCGGCCTTGGACAATCGGCGCCCAACCCGGTACTGAGCACTATAAAATATTTCCGTGAGGAATATGAGGAGCATATAAGGGATAAAAAATGCAGAGCCGGGGTCTGCCAGGCACTCCTCCAATATATTATTCTTGAGGATAAGTGCAGAAGCTGTGGTCTATGTGCCAAGGTTTGTCCCGTTAACGCCATTACCGGACAGAAGAAACAGCCTTACGTTATAGATCAGGATCCCTGTATCAAATGCGGGGCTTGTATGGAAAAATGTCCTTTTGATGCCATTATTAAAAGGTAACCCGGAACTTAAAAGGAGTGAAAACATGGAAATGATTAAGGTTAAAATCGATGGCATGGAAGTGGAAGTACCTGTCGGTTCTACGGCTCTGGAAGCTGCCAGGTTGGCTAATATAGATATACCTACCCTATGCTATCTTAAGGATATAAATGAGATCGGTGCATGTCGCATGTGTTTGGTAGAAGTAGAGGGGGCCAGGGCCCTTCAGGCATCCTGTGTATTTCCGGTTACCGACGGAATGAATATCAAAACCAATACTCCCAAGGTAAGAACGGCCAGAAAACTGAGCCTTGAGCTTATTCTATCAAACCATGACAGAAAGTGTTTGACCTGTGTAAGGAATCAGGATTGTGAATTGCAGGATCTATCAAGAAGGCTTGGGGTTGATGATATACGCTTTGAGGGCGAAAGGTACGATAAACCCGTAGACTCATTCTCGCCCTCTATTGAAAGAGACCCAAACAAATGCATCCTGTGCAGGCGTTGTGTAGCCGTATGCAGAGATGTTCAGGGTATAGGCGTAATCGGGGCAACTGAGAGAGGCTTTGATACCATGGTTGAGCCGGCCTTTAATATGAGCATAAATGATGTTCCCTGCATAAACTGCGGGCAGTGCATCATAGCATGCCCTGTAGGTGCCCTGCGGGAGAAGGACGAAACTGAAAAGGTATGGGATGCCCTTAACAATCCGGATCTTAACGTGGTTGTCCAGACCGCTCCTGCTGTTCGTGTTGCCCTTGGCGAAGAATTTGGTATGGAAATGGGAACCAGAGTAACGGGTAAGATGGTAGCGGCCCTTAGGCGGATGGGATTTGATCGTGTGTTTGATACCGACTTTGCTGCGGATCTAACCATCATGGAGGAGGGTACAGAGCTCCTAGGAAGGCTTGAAGGTGGCGGTAAGCTGCCCATGATTACTTCTTGCAGTCCCGGTTGGATAAAATATTGTGAGCATTATTACCCCGAGTTTTTGGACAATTTATCTACATGCAAATCCCCCCATGAGATGATGGGGGCTGTAGTAAAATCCTATTATGCTGAGAAAAACGATTGGGATCCGGCAAAAACCTTTGTAGTGTCCATTATGCCTTGCACTGCGAAGAAATTTGAAGCCAAGCGTCCTGAGCTGAGCGTCTCGGGTCATCCCGATGTCGATGTTGTTCTAACTACCAGAGAGCTGGCAAGGATGATTAAAGAGGCGGGTATGGATCTTACAAAGCTGCCTGACGAGGACTTTGATCCCGCCCTTGGGGATTCAACAGGAGCCGGTGTTATCTTCGGTGCAACCGGTGGCGTTATGGAGGCTGCCCTGCGTACCGTGCATGAGATTGTCACGGGGGAGCCCATGGAAAATGTTGAGGTACACGAAGTTCGCGGAATCAAGGGGGTAAAAGAGGCTGAAATTAAGCTGGGAGACCTAAAGGTAAAGGCCGCCATAGCCCATGGCACTGCCAATGCCAAGGCCCTGTTGGAGCAGGTTAAATCCGGTGAGAAGGAATATCATTTCATCGAGATCATGGGATGCCCAGGCGGATGCGTAACAGGGGGAGGTCAGCCCATAGTAAAGGCTAAGACCTATATGGAAATGGATCCTATGGTGGTAAGGGCCAAGGCCATCTACGAGGAGGACCGAAATCTGCCCATTAGAAAATCCCATGAGAATCCTTCAATTAAAAAACTGTACGAAGAGTATCTGGGCGAGCCCAACAGTAAGAAGGCCCATGAACTGCTTCACACCCACTATATCAAGAGGGATGTCTACTAACTGAGGGGTCATGCTTTCATAATTATGTACGAATTATGTACGATGAACTATTCAAATGCGGCGCTCTATGGGTACCGGGCCTAATAATGGATTTGGGTCTAGGCTATGGTACCGTCCGGAGCTATATAGTCTACTAGTGGATGTTTTCGATTTAATCGTACAATAGAGGTATAAAGAAAAAGAGAATCCTAACCCGAGGATTCTTTTTTTCTGTCCATAGGCATGAAAGGCTTGATCCTTTGCATCTTTGGTTGACTTTAACAGGTGATAAACTTATAATGAAAAGGAAGAGAAAGAGGAACATACGTTCATTAGGCTTGGAGGTTTACTGATGGAAAAAGCTTATGGTGCAAATGATATTGAAGTATTGAAAGGTTTGGATGCCGTTAGGATGCGTCCCGGGATGTATATAGGTACAACCGGGCCCAGGGGGCTTCATCATCTTCTATGGGAGATAGTAGACAATGGAATAGACGAGGCTGCCAACGGATATGCAACGCGGATTAAAGTGACCCTGGCTGCGGATGGGAGCATAACGGTGGAGGATAACGGCCGAGGAATACCCGTAGATATAAACGAAACCGCCGGGCTCCCCGGCGTCGAAGTGGTTTTTACCCAGCTCCATGCGGGGGGAAAGTTTAACAGTGAAAATTACAGCTACTCCGGCGGTCTCCATGGCGTTGGAGCCGCAGTGGTCAATGCATTGTCTAAGTGGCTGGAGGTAGAGATAAAAAGGGATGGTAAGGTCTACAGACAACGCTTTGAGAG
>DASRNX010000031.1:0-14348 GCA_035647175.1 Clostridia bacterium
TCAGCTTTTTCATGATGGCCCTTTCTATATCCTCCTCGTCTGCCTCACCGGTCAACCGAATCAGGGGATCGTCTATCTTAAAATACAGCATCCCGCCGGGCAACAGCTTATCCCCCAATATTCCCTTGCCGCTGTCCAAAACGGCCCCCAAGTAGGTGACCAACTGTATTTGAAGACCGTAGTAGACATCGGATAATCTAAAGGATCTGCTGCCGGATTTATAGTCTATGATCCGTATGTAGGTTCCATCTTTCCCCTTATGGGCGTCGACCCTGTCTATCCTGCCCACCAGATGGATCTTATCTCCAGAGGGCAGCTCCAATACGATGGGTGGAAATATATCATCCTCGGATTCACCGAAGGACACCTCGTATCCTATGGGCTCAAATCCGCTCCTTATTATGTGCTCCCTTATAATCCAAATGGCCCTTGCTACAATCCGCTTTAGGCGGACGATCAGATATCTGTAGCGATCGCTGCTGTTTACCAGCCAGCCCATCTTTTTTTCAAGCAGTTCATCCACGATGGAGGAGATTTCCCCATGACACCAATCCCTATCAAGCTCCTCCCAGCCAATGCCGGCATCCTTTATCCTGGAAGAAAACACATCTATACAGTCGTGCATAAAGCTCCCCATATCCGGGGGCGCAAGTGCATAAACCCTTCTTTCCTTGGCACCGAGGCCATACCTTAGGTAATAGGAAAACGGGCATGCCGCATACTGCTCCAACCTTGATATGCTGGAATACATGGGGGAGCCATAGAGCATTGCAGCCCTTTTTGTTCCAACCTTCTCCGCTTGGTTTGAATAGCCCATCCACTCTACTACCCTCTCTACCCTCTCCCCCCAGGATTCCTGTCCCTCGTACCAGCTTCTTACATGCTTCCATAAGGGATCAACCCCGTGCCCCAGCGTTCCCCGTCTTACGGCGGATATCAGCTGATTGAAGGTGGGCAGGGGCGCGGAGACCATATTGAATGTATCCTCCTGACTGCTTGTCTCCGATAAATTATTGCGTTCCCTTATCTTAGGGAAAAGCTTCTTTAACCTTGAGATAATTATGGAAGGTCTCATGGTCCTGCCTTCATGGTCAGCAATGGGATAGCTTATAAAGAGTCTTCCCCCGGTAGTGGAAAGGGTCGAATAGATTATAAATTGCTCTTCAAAGGCCCGGGTCCTGGTATCTTGGGCCAACTCCACACCCATCCCTCGAAGGGTCTGTCTGTCCCTGTCCGATAATATTCCTTCCTCCCCCGGGGGCGCCGGAAAGACCCCATCGTTGACCCCTAAGATAAACAAGGCCTTTATTTCGTGGCTCCTGGACCTCTCCACGCTTCCTACCAGCACCTGATCGAGGGAGGGCGGAATCAGTCCTATCTTATGTTCGCTAAAGCCTATGGACAGGACCTCCATGAACCTTTCGATTCCCATGCTCTCCTCCCCCATGGCTTCTACCGTCTGATCCAGCACTTCCATGACGATATTCCAGATCTGAGCATACTCATTGGCCAGGTTTAAGGAGCCTGCCTCCCTTAAATCATCGATCCGCTCCTCTATAAGTTCCGGTACCCCTAAATCGCATAAAAATTCGTAGACGGCACTGCACATGTCCCGCACCGGGGTACGACCCCTGGTGTTCCTTCGAAAATCCATAAGGGGCTTCAATATATTTTGGCGGGTATTGTTAACCCTATCAATTACGGAATGCTCCCGCCCCGTTATTTTCCCGGAATAAAACCCCGAATCCGGCCTATAGTCCCAGTCCTCGCCCCTTGTCCATTGGCTCCCCCTTATGCCGTTTGCCAGGATATAATTTTCTAATACGTCAACATCCTCTCTGACTATTCCCGTCAGGCCCGTCTTTAGATACCTGAACACCGACTCATAGGACCAATTATGTACAAAGATATCCATCATGGATATCACCAAGGTAACTAAGGGGTGACTGTCTATGGGCTTTTTCCTGTCTATGAAAAAGGGAATGGAATATTGGGGGAATATGGCCGATATAAGGCCCTCATATTCCGTTAAGTCCCTGGTGACCACCGCAATATCCTTATACCTTATCCCCCCATCTCTGCACAGGGATTGGATATTTCGGGCCGCCTCTTCTATTTCCGTATAGATGTTTCCGGCAGTAAATATTTCTACGTCCTTCGTGGGCATCGTGTATCTTTTATAGGGGAAGGTGAAAAAGTAGCCCTCCAAGTGTGCCAGCTCTTGGCTGTCTTTATACCTGTGGAAAGGCTCCTCTTTAAAGGTCACCGGCATCTCTATATCTATTTGATTCTCCCTAGCCAATTCCCTCAGCCTCAGGGCCGTATTTCTCACCGGTGCAAAGACGTCACCGCTTGAAAAAGGCATCTCATCGAATAGATAATCGGTGCAGAGGCACACGCTGACCCGTTTGGCCTTCTTTAGTATTTCCCCTATGACGCTGTATTCTTGGGGGGTAAAGCCCGAAAACTCATCGATCCAAATCTCTGCCCCATCTAGCAGGGTGGATTCCGGGAGCTTTTCAGCCATCAAGGTAAGATCATCATCTGCGTCTATGTATCTTAAATGTACCGTCTCTTCAAACCTTTTATATATGGCTCCGATCTCCTTTATCTTTTCCCCTAGTGCCTCGTCTTCGATTTGTGTATGCAGCACTTCCAGGGCATTGGGGGTGATATTATATCTTTTTAGCTCGGAGATGAGCTCCGATATGGTGCTTACGAACCCAGATTGCCCTGCTACCTTATCGAAGTAATTAAGGCTGTCCTTTAGCTCTTCAATGATTCTGTATATGAGCATGGATTTGCCCGATGGGCTTATATGCCTTCTGGTAAATCCGCCTACCTCACCAAAGACCCTGTATGCCATCCGCCTAAAACTGAGGACCTGGGCATCTATGGCTCCCCCCTTTGGTGCAGCCTGAACCAGGTCCCTTTCTGCCTGCATGGAATACTGCTCAGGCACAACCAGGATCAGAGGTCCCTTGGTCTGTCCCCTTAATTGATCCTCCAATATAGTTCGGATTTCCTGCATACAAAAGTGGCTCTTACCACTGCCGGATCTGCCGTATATCAACCTCAAACTCATGAAACAAAACCCCCTGCTCTTCGTGTTTCCCCTACTGCCAAAATGGTTGTCCCTATAGGTATCATCGTCTGGCCTGTAACCTAATTTTATCACAAGCTGTCTTGAAATTACAATTATTTAAATGAAAAGGGGGCTGTCAGCCCCCTTACAAAATTTTATGTCATTAATCTGATGTTATGTGCAGTCCGGCTAATACCTCTTATAGGGAGTCACCCTGCAAAATAATCCCAACAGAGTCGGCCTACTAGGCCTCCTACATTCCAACGCCTTTAGCGGATTGGTGCAATCGTCCCTTTACGGTCGATTCCTATTTTTGAAGAAGGTGAACCGCAAATCCTCCGATCTCTTCCTTGAGATAGACGGCGATCATAGCGTCGCCCTTATACTTTGCGCTTTCCATGTCAAAGGTAAAGCCCTGGCCTTCTAGATAATGGACGGCGCGCCCAACATTGTTGGTCTTTACTGCCAGATGTCCGCTCTTGCCAAGACCTGCGCCCTTCATAACTTCAATGCCGCTTCCGGCAAAGTTTGAACTGTTGCCATATTTGACACCAAAGCCGAACACCGTATCAAACTCCTCGGCAATATTTTTAGAATCGGCATCATTAACTGTGTTGATTCCCACATGGGCAAACTCGAATCCCAAGAGCTGTGCGATGGATATCCTTGCCGTCTCACGAATCGCATCAAAGTTACCCGCAGCGATATCTTTAGAATTGCTCAGCCAACCTCCGCCAATGGCGTGTATGAATTCCTTATCGGAATATTCATCAAGATTTTTTAAGCTAATTCCACCGGTAGGGATAAACTTAAGGCCCATGGACTTGTAGGGGCCCTGCAAAGCAGTGCAGCCCTTTATGCCACCGTAGACGCCTGCCGGGAAATACTTAAGAACCTTAAGGCCCTTATCCAGCGCCATTTCGATTTCCGTCGGGGTAACGCATCCGGGGGTTATGGGCACATCATTTTCTAAACACCAATCGACGATTTTGGGATTAAACCCCGGGCTCACGATGAACTCTGCACCGGCGTCAACGGATTCCTTGCACTTATCCAGCGTAAGAACCGTTCCTGCCCCCACTAAGACCTCGGGATTTGATGCCTTCACCGCTTTGATGGCATCGATTCCGGCGTCTGTGCGCATGGTGATCTCCATAATGGGAATCCCACCGTCACGGAGGGCTGCAGCAACCGGCGGGGCATCCGAGGCCTTTTCCATAACGACCACCGGAACTAAACCGATTTTACCTATTCGTCCTAAAACATCCATGATAAATACTCCTCTCAATAAAAAGTAATTTGTATCCGCCCTTTATAACAATAAGCAGCGGATAAGGACTTTTTGTAATTAGAATGGAAAACCACCTTTAACTTCCACCCTAATACTATAGTAAGGGATTTCCTGCGTAAAATCAATAACCTTTGACGAAATCATATGAAAGGCCCCCCATGCCCTTCTATAAATAAACAATAGGTTGACTATGGATAAACAATACAGAAACTAAATTTACTGATATGCAGATTGCAATGACTCTGCACAATTTCATAGCGATGAATTTTATAGTTGGCGTCGTTTATCTTTTAACTTATCGGCACGAAAACTTTAATGGATCAATGTTCTCTTACGGTAAACTTTATAGTTGGGGTTGTGTATCACTAATACACATCATGAATAGCTGAAATCATAGCTAAATACTTCTCTGCAGGTATGTATTCGGGTACACTATTTCCTGTTCCCAAAGCATAGCCGCCATCTTCCAGGCTCTTTTCTATCATCTTATGGGATCTGCTCTTTACTTTATCCACTGGGGACTCTATTACAAAATTTACATCCATACCCCCAAGGATTGCAATCCTGCCCTTCCATCTGTCATAGGAATCCTCTACTCTTAGGATGTTGTCCTCAAAGGAATGCTTCCCGAGGTGCTGATATAGTCTTGCTTAGAATTTTCCATCCGTCATCTAGGGCTTCCAAGCCGTCTATATACCCCCGTTCCAGCCATTCTCCGTCCTCTTTAATCCATGTAAATACGGCGTTTATACTCGCTCCTTCAACCGGTACATGTTCAGAGAAATATTTTATGCTGAATCTATAGGTGGCATTATCTTCGATATTATCTATATCGCAATGCCACTTACCATAGGAGTATTCCCCCGCCGAAACTATCTTTAATACCTCATCCCCATCTGCCACATCCCTGGAAAACTCCGGTTTGATGACTTCATAATCCACGCTTTGGGCTCCAATATACGTCGATCCCCCTATCGACCCCTATTAATTTAAATAGCTATTTGGGTTTGATTGGCTGATCCCATATAAGGGAATGTCCCTTATCTATATATCTGGCGCCCCAACCGATTTGCGGTGTTATAAACCTCCATGATTTTTTCGGGAGATATATTTGCCTGGATATTATGCACTTGGGTAAACACAAACCCGCCCCCGGGAGAAAATATCCCTATAAGTTCTTCTACCTCATCTCTGATATCCTTAAGGCTACCGAAAGTCAGGGTGGTTTGGGCATTGCTTCCCCCACCCCAAAATGTCAAGTGTTTACCAAATTCCCTTTTAAGTTTAATGGGGTCCATATTGCGTGCCGATAGCTGAACAGGATTTAAGACTTCGACACCTGCCTCTATTAGATCGGGGATCAAGTCAAAGATGGCCCCGCAGGAATGCAAAAATACCTTTACGTGAGGAAAATTGTTTCTTACATATTGATACTGTCTGGTGTGATATGGTTTGATCATATCACTATACATCTGTAGGGATATCTGGGTGTTCTCTTGAGTCCCAAGGTCGTCCCCGAATTGTATGACATCGATATAATCTCCGACGGCATTTAGATACTTTTCCAGATCTCTTAAATAGGCCTGGGTTTTCCGCTCAAGGTAGTAGTGAACTAGATCGGGGTTTAGAGCCAATTCTATAAAAAAGCGTTCATATCCCCAATCCGATTGACCCGCCTCTAAGATATTACCGCCAAAGCACCCCAGAATGGCATAATCCGTTTTATCGTGCAGCTCCCTGGCCCTATCCCTTAGGTAAGTAAGCTCTTCTTCGGTAATTTCGGATAGGGGTATGGCATTGATATCCTCCATACTTTTCACATTTTCATAGGGGTGGTGCATGAGATCAAAGTAGTACCCTCCTTTGGGCATCCTGGCAACAACCCTGGCTCCTTCAACAATATCCAAATCGCCTTGGGCGTTCTCTACCGGGTTAAAGTCCTTGGGGACCAAACAATCGGATCCGTCCATCAGTTTCCACGGCTTCCAACTGTCGATTCTTATCCCAAAAGACGGCCAGAGTCTGTGCAGCTGGATGACATCTGCCCCCATAATCTTCATTATGGCCTCTTCCGGTTCTGCCAGCTGCTGGAAAATATCGTAGACCCTTGTTTGGCTTCCTTGCATCCCAAGGTAGTCCGTCAGTTTGTTATAGGCGATAGCATTTATGCCCGTGGATCTCATAGCCCCAAAATCAATGGGCAATCTATCAGGTTCCTGGTGGTTAAGGGACAGTCTTACCCTTTGCCTTGACGTTAATTGGCTCATAATTAAACCCCCTTTTTATCCGCCCTGCGGATGAATAATTGCATGGGAACCTTGCACCTTATGCTGGTTTAGCATATAACGGCAATGACTACTGAACGCTTATTAATAGTTCATTATCTTTATTGCGCTGTAAATGGTGAACCAGTGCAATAGGGACCCCCTAAGCTCATAGCGTTACCCCATCCTTAAATATAGCAATCTCACGAAAATCCCGCTCCTCATTTCTGGTCAATGTCTTCCCGGATGCCACATCTATAATGTATTCAAAGAATTCTTCCGATACGCTCTCCATACTCCGGTTATCTAAAAGAACACCGGCATCAAAGTCAATCCAATGCTTCTTCTTCATAGCCAGTTCGCTATTGGTAGAAACCTTAACGGTGGGTACCGGACCACCTAGGGGTGTTCCCCTTCCCGTGGTAAATAGCACCATATGAGCACCACCGGCAGCCAATGCCGTTACCGCCACTATATCGTTTCCAGGTCCGTCCAAGAGGTTTAGACCTGGCAGAGTTACCGGTTCTCCGTAGCCTACCACATCAACTACTTGCCCGGTTCCGCCCTTTTGAGTGCACCCTAAGGACTTCTCTTCCAAGGTGGTGATTCCCCCCTCCTTGTTCCCCGGGGAAGGATTCTCGTATATAACCTGGCCGTGGCGAACAAAGTATTCTTTAAAATCATTTATCATGGATACGCATTTTTGGTATACTTCTTCAGATATGCAACGGTTCATCAATATGGTCTCTGCGCCGAACATCTCGGGGACCTCTGTCAATATGGTAGTTCCGCCGTGGGACACCAAATCGTCGGAGAAGGCACCCAATAAGGGGTTGCCGGTAATCCCGGAAAATCCGTCAGAGCCCCCGCACTTTAGCCCTACCCTAAGCCTTGATATGGTGACTTCTTCCCTGACAAAGCCCTCGGCGTAGGTCACAAGTTCCCCCAAAATCTCCATCCCCACCTCGTGTTCGTCCTCAACGTCCTGGGTATTTAAAAACCTTATCCTATTCGTGTCTATGGGGCCTCGCTCTTTTAATACCTTTTTAAACTCATCGATATTATTGTTTTCGCATCCCAATCCCAGTACTAGAACACCGCCGGCGTTGGGGTGATTTGCCAGACCCGCCAAAATGTTTTGGGTGTTTTTATGATCGTCCCCCAACTGGGAGCAACCATAGGGGTGGGCAAAAAAGTGTATGCCGTCTACCCCACGTCCTCTAAAATCCTCCCTGGCAGAACGGACCAACCTTTCGGCCACCTTGTTTACACATCCTACGGTGTTTATAATCCATATTTCATTCCTTATCCCTACATCCCCGTCGGGCCTCAAATAACCGCTGAAGGTATGGATGTTATCATCTATGGGTTTTTCAAGGCCTTGAAATTGGGATTCATAGGTATAATCTAAGATTCCGGATAAATTTGTGACTATATTATGGGTATGCACCAGGCTGCCCACCTTTATAGGCATGGTAGCATGCCCGATGGACACCCCATATTTGATGATATCCTCGTCTATCATTATATCATGAACGGACATCTTATGTCCTACCCCAATGTCCTCTATCGCTTCGATTTTTTTATTATCTATGTCCAGTATATCGCCCCTTTTTATGGGCGTCAGGGCAACTACAACATTATCGGTCTCGTGAATCCTTAAAGTACGATTAATTGGCATTGTACCCTTTCCACTCCCCTATAATTTACTAGATTAACTCTTTACAGCGATCGATTATCTATGGATAATAGACTATTAAAAGGCGGATGACTCCATTGATCTGGTTTCTGGAAATTAGAAATTGGAAATTAGAAATTGAGGGTTAGAAATTAAAAGCCCGGTTCCACGGAGCTATTGCTGAGGGATGGATTTGTGGGGGTAGATTCCCGATGTAGTTTGGAAGACGCCGGAATAAATCATCTTCCCATGCAAAATAAGCAGGGTGCCTTAAGCCGATTCCACCGGCAGGAGGTCGGATTGGAAGCGATAGGCTTTTCAAATGGAATGAGCCTTGGCTTTTCTCAAATCATTTTCCTATAAGCTCCCTAACGGCATTGGCCATCCCCGTATTCAATATCTGCCCCAGATATTCCCTAACCTTCTCAGTCATTCCGGGTAGCCTATTAAGGTCCATATCCCAAAAACCCTTTTTCCCTAAGGCCCTGGTGCATAACAAGCCCAGGTTACCGCTGCTTTCATATTCGTCCCAAAGGCTCCGAAAAAACTCCAACACGTCCCCATCGTCTTGGATGGTGTATTGCTCCCCCATCCTCTCTCCAATAAGGGCACCGCCCATAATCTCGGTTCCCCTATAAAAAGCCAATAAAGAGGCCAAGGAGAAGGTCAACACCTTCGGCAGACTGTCCCTTAAATCGACGCTTTCTATGAGCGAAGGCAGGACCCTAACCTTCCATTTGGAGACGGAATTTAGGGAGATACTAAGGAGGTTGTGCTCTATAAAGGGGTTATTAAATCGTTCCAGTACGGCGTCTGCAAATTCTTGCTTTTCATCCTTAGGGAAATCTAAGATAGGCAAAATCTCATCATATAATCCTTTTTTCATATAGGACAGTACCGTATCATCTTCTATACACTGCCTTACGGTGTCCAGACCATACAGGTATGCCATAAGTGCGGTCATGGTGTGGGCCCCGTTTAAAATCCGGACCTTCCTCGTTCTGTACGGCGTTAAATCCTCCGTCCAAACTACATTGAAACCGGCCTCGGTTAAGGGTAATTCCTTGGAAAGTCTCTCATCCCCCTCGATGACCCAGAGATGAAAGGGTTCGCCTGTGTCAAGGAGCCTGTCCTCGTAGCCCAATTCCCTATTTAATTCATCTATTTCATCTTTTGGATAGCCTGTTACTATGCGATCTACCAATGTGTTTAAGAAGTGATTATGCGCTTTAATCCAGCGGGTAAATTCCCCGCCCAAATCCCATTCATCTGCGTACCTTAATACGATCTCCTTTAGGGAGTCCCCGTTTCTGTCTATGAGCTCACAAGGGAGGATTATCATGCCCCTATCCGGACAGCCGCTAAAAGCCTTAAATCTTTCATATAAAAACGCCGTTACCTTCGCGGGAAACGAAGTAGGGCAGCTATCTGTTGGCATTCCCTCCTCTACATATGCGATCCCCGCTTCTGTGGTGTTGGACACCATAAACCGCATTTCTGGCTGAGCAGCACAGCTTAGAAGTCCTTTCCAATCCTCATAGGGGTTGATGCCCCTGCTGACGGATGTAATTATCCGTTTTTCCTCAGTTATTCTTCCCTTGTCTATCCCCCGAAGGAGGAGGGTGTAAAGACCGTCCTGTTCGTTAAGTACATCCACCAGCCCATGGGGTATAGGCTGGACTACCACCACTTTACCCATAAACAGGCCTTGCCTGTTCATCCCGTCCACCATAGAGTCGACGAAGGCTCTTAAAAAGTTGCCCTCACCAAACTGGACAATTCTCTCCGGCATAGCCTCAAGGTTACCTACCCCCACATCCTTGAAAAGCCCTGATCCCTTATCGATCAGCTCTCTATTGAGCCTTTTCACACCTAAAACCCCCTTAAAACTTGCTTCTATCGGCCCACAACCCCAACGCCGGGTTGCTTATATAAAAGACCTCTTCCCCGTCTTCTAAAGTATTGTATCCATCCCTTAATTTCTTCGGATCGTATTTTTCCAAAGCCTCCTTCAGGGACATATAATTGTAGTTGATGCCCTCAACTTCCTCCCGGGTCAGATGGCCCGGGGCGTAGGTAATGGAAAACCTGTCATCGGATGAACCGTGGATTAAATGGGCTGCAACGGATTGGTTCTCCTTAAGATCCTGATTCTCGTTAAACAACTCCAACACCTTTAACCTGCCGACATATCCATACTTTCGTATCAGCCTGTCATTTTCCTGGTCCTCGCCGAACTGCCTGACCCCAGGGGCCAGAACTATGAGCTCTCCGCCGTCCTCAATGGCCATCCGGGTCCTATAGACGGATTTATTCCCCAGCCAGGTACTCTTAAATTCTGTTTCATCTAAATAGACCACGACCTTTTTTAGGGGCCTATCCACATACTCAAGATTCTTTTCCTGGCTCAATTTAACGGCTTCTTCAAACAAGGATCTTTCATTGCCGATATACAGTCCATGGATATCCACATTATCTTCCCTGGTGGTTGTCACCGTCAATACATACATTAGGGGCATCCCCTTAGTAAAGTGCTTCTCGCAATAGTCAAAGACCTTTCGCACAGGGGAATGATCCCTTCCCATGATCCTTTCCATCCCAAAGACCGCACCCAGCATGTGGCTCTTGTTTATGATGTCCATACCGCCGCAGCCCACAAATATATTCTTGCTGTAGTTGGCCATACCCACCACCTCATGGGGCACCACCTGCCCAATGGAGATGATTAGATCGTAGCTTTCGTCCAGCAGTATTTTATTGATTTCCACATCGATGGGTTCGTCCACAAGCCCCCCTGATATTTCGGATATATACTGTCCCGGGACCTGACCGACTTTGACCACATCCGTCCTCCAATTATGGACTTTGAAGGAATCCTTTGGGATATCGTCCCCAAAGAACAGATCAATCTCCTCGTGGGTCATTGCCATATGGGTTCCCAGCGCGGGCATAATATCCACCTGGCAGCTATCCTTGAGAATATCATAGTACATCCCGGTAATATCCCCGGCCCCGGAGTGGGCCCTAGTCAGATCCGGTGGGATCAATAGAACCCTTTCCAGTTTTCTATCATGTCCCTTTAATGATTTTGTAAGGGCCTTTCTAATCCTTTCTTCATGAAGGCCTTGGCCGTCATCTGAAGTAATACTGAGTCTGATCATCCCATTCACCTCAACTATATTTATCCTTTGATTCGTGATCTCTATACCATATTCTTACCCCTGGGGTCCCTGTATTAACACGAATATTTCATGATTGGGGTGTCAAAGCCATATCGTAACTTAGATTTTGGCCTATCGATTATCATAATTCATTGAGATAAAGCAGATTCCAGAATAAACCATCCTCCCATTCGGAACAAACAAGGCCTCTTAAGCCGATTCCACTAATAGGAGGCCGGATTGGTAGCGATGGGCTATGATTGCATTCGATACTATAACTAATTGTCGTGAACATCGCCGGGCTTTTCAAGCCTATCCAAGATAAAAATCAAGAAAATGCAGATAACGAATATAATGCCCATCATAACGAAAGGCAGCTCTTCAGATACAGAGGCCAGCACCCCGCCTATATAACCGAAGGGTGCCGTTACGGCAAACAGAATAACGTACAGGATGGACATCGTTTTTGCCCTTTCCTTGTCATCAATGGCATTTGCCAACATAGATTCAATAAGGGGAAAGGATACGGCCGTACCAAAGGCCATGAACACAGTCGATATAATCAAAACAAAATAGTTCTTATGAGGTGATACCACCAATAGGAGATTGCTTATAATTAAAGATGCGAAGGAACCAAGGAGCGGTTTTTTTAGGCTTATCCTTCCCAGCGCGGGCATTACAAACAATAATACCAACAGCATTATTCCCGATTGAATCATGGGAAAGAGGGCTATGCTCCCCTGACTGAATTGTAGCTTTTTAGTTAATAGAATCGCAAAAAAGTTGGTTCTTATAACGGTATGGATATTAGAGAAGATGGAGAGTAAAAAAACAATCATAGTGTAGGGCGTAGATATTAATTGCGTTGCAGCCCTTTTGTAATCTTCCAAACTATCAAAAAGGCCCACATTTTTAGACTCCTTCATTCTGATGAGCCCCTGCCCAGTCTCATGAACAAGATAATTTCTGATAATGAACATCGAGGTCATGGAAAAGAAAGCAAAAAAGTAAAGGCCCCTGACGGCGGGCACCAGCTGATACCTGCTTACAAGAATCCCGGCAACAGGCGCAACGAAACCGGACAATATCCCCGCTATCTGCGTCCAAGTAAATACATGAACCCTGCCTTCCGGTGGTGTATCCTCTACAAAAAGGCAAGTCCAAGAAGTGTGCACAACCCTGACAGCGCTGTTTATAATAGCTGCTATTAAGAAATAGTAAAAATTCTGAGCCATGGCCCATATAAGGGTAGGAATGGTCCAACTGATAATGGCAAATACCAAGCTGGTACGCTTTCTGCCCAGCTTATCCGTTATATGGCCGCCAACCAATGAAAAAAACATCTGAAATATTAGGCCGACAGATGCGATCAGACCGATTTGTTTTTCCGTACTCCCCAAGGCTATCATATAGACAGAAGCATAAGTAATAAAAAGATTATACGGTATACCCCATAGAGGTTCCATCATAATGCACGCCCTGGCGTTTCCCTTAAAGCCCTTTAATATGTTTCCCGTCTCCCGTAATTGACCCCTTAATCTTGCCCCAACCATAAGCTAGCCCCCCAATGTAGTTCCCATTTTTGGCACAAAGTTGCACAGGCTACAATTATAGCATAAAAGGCCTATATTGGCGACACACAAAAATTGCCCGCAGAATCACAATATCATATCCTGAAAATAATTGACAATGTCCCATAGCACCATATATCATATGGTTATCACCTAAATTTTACAAACAAACCCAAGGTCATCATTCTCTTTAGAAAAATATACCGAGGAGGGGAACTCTTATATGAAAAAGCTAAACCTGGCTATCATCGGGCAGGGACGCAGCGGAAGGGACATACACGGCAAGTATTTTCTGACGGATTCGGATCGGTTTAAAGTAGTGGCAGTGGCAGAAGCCCTTGAGGATCGCAGAAACAGGGCCGCAGAGGAATATGGGTGTGATACCTATGAAAACTATCAGGAGCTCTTTAAAAGATCCGATATCGATCTGGTGGTCAACGCATCCTTCAGCCATATGCACGCCCATACCACCATTGACCTTTTAAACCATGGGTTTAATGTCTTAACGGAAAAGCCCTGCGCCAAGACCCCGGAGGAGGTCCAGGCTATGATGGACGCAGCAGAGGCGAATAAGCGTATGTTTGCCGTCTTCCAACAATCCCGATTCGCACCCTATTTTGAAAAGGTGAAGTCCGTAATGGATTCCGGGATCCTGGGGAGAATAGTGCAGATAAGCATAAGCTTTAACGGCTTCGCCAGAAGGTGGGACTGGCAGTGCTGCCAAGAATTCGTCGCAGGCAGCCTTTATAACACCGGCCCCCATCCTATGGATCAGGCTCTTAATCTCCTTGATTACTACGACGGTACGCCCCGGGTGTTCTGTAAGATGGACAGGGCCAACACCTTTGGGGATGCCGAAGACTATGTAAAGGTCATCCTTACGGCTCCGGACCGCCCCCTTATTGATGTAGAGATTTCCTCGTGTGACGCCTACCCAACGTATACATATAAGGTTCAGGGGACCAGAGGCGGATTGGAGGGGAACATGACCCATATAAAATGGAGATACTATGACGAAAGGGTGGCCCCCAAAAGGGAACTTATAAAGACGCCCCTGATGGACGACCAGGGTCTTCCCATGTACTGCGGCGAAAAACTGTACTGGGCCGGGGAAACATGGAGCGTCGAGGACCCCGGGGTATTTGACCACGCGGTAAAACGGTTCTATGACAACATCTATGACCACCTGCTTAATGGAACACCCCTTGTAGTTACGCCACAGCAAGTTAAGCAGCAGATCCATGTTATAAATGAATGCCATGAGCAAAACCCACTGTCAAAATTCTGTTAGTTAGAAA
>DASRNX010000032.1:0-4494 GCA_035647175.1 Clostridia bacterium
GACGTATAATATGAGAGATGAAGTAAGACACCATATATTAATATCGGATCAGACCCTTGGTGGACGAGATAAATACTTCATCATATATAATCCCATTGGCACTTTGGAGCGGTATGGGGTGCATAATGATGTTGGGACGGACATCTACAAAACGGAAGGGGTTATTATCCGGTGTGCCCAAAAGTGCGAAAGACCGTTATTTTCACCCCTATATTACGGAGAAAGCCTGCCTGGCCTGCCCCAGAAAGAATTATGGAAAGCGAGTGATGTTAATGGATGAAATTTTAAGGGAATTAAAAGATCATATCAAAAACCAGACTATTATCAATACCCATTCCCATCATCTTAAGGATGATTCCTTTCAGGGTATGAATCTTGATGCTGTGCTTAGACAGAGCTATGTCAACTGGTATAAGGTACCATTGGAAAGCACATACCGGAGCAGAGAGAATTTTTTGGATAAAAATAGACACAATTCATATTTTGTATGGCTTCAAAAGGCCTTGCAGGAGCTGTACGAATTCAGTGAGCCCTTGTCCGCCGAGAACTGGGATGGGGTATCAAGGAGGATAGAGGAGGCTCATAGGTATGAGGGGCATCATATGGGCATCCTCCGTGAAAAATGTCAGTATAAGAAAATCATTTTAGATACCTACTGGCACCCCGGCAGCAACAATGGGCATCCCGATATATTTACGCCTACCTTCAGAGTAGACCCATTGCTTTACGGGTATAGTAAGGATGCTCGGGATCATGATGGCAATAGCCCCGCGGAGCTCTATGGAGATATCCCCCATGATCTGGATGAATATGTATCCCTTATTAAAAACATTATTGCCCTAAAGAAGAATAAAGGGTGTATTGCCTTAAAATCTGCTATAGCCTATGAAAGACCCTTGAATTTTAAAAGGGTGTCTAGGGATAGGGCCTATGGGGCATTAGTTAAGGAAGATGCAGATAGGACATTAGAGGACATCAGGGCTTATCAGGATTATCTATTTGTTCAGATATGTAAGATCGCAGCCGAGTTGGATTTGCCCATTCAATGCCATACCGGCATGGGACAACTTACAGGTACAAATGCTATGGCCCTTAAGGATGTTATAGACAGTAATCCTGAAACCAAGTTCGTATTGTTTCATTGTAGCTTTCCGTGGATGGATGATGTCAACGCACTACTTCGTACATATGACAATGTATATCCGGATTTATGCTGGCTGCCTATTCTCTCTACGTCCGCCGCTATTAGAATGCTCCATGAACTCATAGAAGGCGGAACCTCGGATAAGATCTGTTGGGGATGTGATACTTGGACATCGGAGGAAAGCTATGGTGCTTTGCTGGCTTTTAGGTTTGTATTGGCAAAGGTCCTTAGGGACAAAGTAGGGGACGGCTATTTTACGCTAGAGGACGCTAAATATGTGATCGATAATATAATGTACCAAAACGCATCAAAGCTATATGGATTAGCAAGGCAGATAGATTAGTGGGCTCTATCTGCCTTGTTTGCATAATCGAAATAATGGGAGCAATAAAGCGGCAAGGGTTGTCGACGAGAGAAGCAGCACTGAAACCTCTGGCTTCTGGAGCTTTCTAGTATACCATTTACCTTAATTCTACTATTCCACGAAAACTTCTACCCTATTACCGCCGTCATCAATATCCACTAACTTACCCCGGACGCCCTCCCTAATTGCTTGCATTAGCTCATCAAAATCAATTTCCTGCAAGACTTCCACTTCAGGGACGAATTTGGGTCCGATCTTAGCGCCGATCTTAAGAGCTACATCGACCAAGGAAATTGGAATACTGACATTAACCTTGTTTTTCCCCTCCTCAGCGACCCGAACCTTTAAGAATCTGGGGTTATTATGGGGTGTTTGCGCACTATATTCAGATAAACCAAGGTTATCTGTGCCCATAGCCTCAATTAGCCTTTCGCCCTCATCGGCTGTGATTTGACCTTCCTCGATCATTTTAAGGATCTTTTTGATCTCTTCTTTCATAATTAGCACCCTTCCTTTTATTTGATTTAATCTTTGCTCTTCATCATTTTCATGGCTTGATCATAGCTAATCTCACCCTTACTCAACGAATCTATAATCTCTTTTTGGTTAATCTGGGGATTTTCTTGGGGTAATTCATACCCTAAAGCGCGGATGACATCGTCTAGCCTTGACCTTACGGTAGGATATGAAATACCGAGTTCTTTTTCTACTTCACGGATGTTGCCCCTACATCTTAAAAAGATCTCAATAAATTGTTTTTGCTGGGTGTTTAGGTAGCTGAACTTATCAAAATGGAAGTCACCTTGGTATTGGGTATCGCATTTGGTACAATGGAGACAAGTTATCTTTAGTTCCTGCCCACATACTGAACATTTGTTAATAGCGGGATAAGACAAGCGCAATCCCTCCTTCATAGTTTATGGGGAATTAACTTCTTATTATAACTATAACCCAAATATAAAATATGTCAATGTTAAAATTGAAATAATTAATATATAAAGTCTAATACATTAAATTATTTAATATTAAAATCAATTACATGAGAAAGAACACAAGAATACGGCTCCTCTGTGCGCGGCTTAGTCATTTCCTACAATAAACAAAATATCATTGAGAAAAGGGTAGCGATGGATGTATAATAGATTGGAAGGTATATAGTTCGTACATAAATGAGATAGAGGTTGTCAATGTGTTGTCCAAGCGTCATTGAAGGTATGTTATGGGGAAGATCATCTGATATCCGGACAAATCAAGGTTAAGCAGCGATTTATATTTTTAAAGAGCTAATCAAAGATTATAGAGTAAGGAGGATTTTTATGAGACTTGGTGGCGGTATTTTAAGGAGCTATAACAATCCCGAGGAATGGATAAAAATCGTAAAGGAATTAAGGTATGGTGCCGTTGTTGCACCGATGAAGCACGATGACCCCGAAGAGCTTATAGACTCATATGTAGAGGAAGCAAAAAAGGCGGACGTGGTGATAGCAGAGGTTGGCGCATGGAGCAATCCCTTATCCATGGATGATAATGTGCGCATGGAGGCCATAGCCCATAATAAAAACCAATTGAATTTAGCCGATAGGATCGGTGCCAGGTGCTGCGTCAACATATCCGGGACAAAGGGAGAGGTATGGGACGGTGCCTATAGGGAGAACTACGAGCCGGATACATATGCGTTGATAGTTGATACCGTGCGGGAAATCATAGATGCTGTAAAGCCAAAGAACACCTTCTATGCCCTAGAGCCCATGCCCTGGATGTATCCGGATTCACCCGATAGCTATCTCAAGCTTATAAAGGATATAGACCGAAAGGAATTTGCCGTGCACCTGGATACGGTAAACATGATCAACAGCCCCCAAAGGTATCTATTCAACGACGAATTTATCAAGGAATGTTTTAAAAAGCTGGGACCTTACATAAAAAGCTGTCATGCCAAGGATGTAATAATGAGCAACCAATTGACCACTATGATTAAGGAAGTAGCCCCCGGCAAGGGTACATTCAATTACCCGGTATTTGTAAGGGAAGTGGAAAGGCTGAACCCCGACATGCCGGTTATGATTGAGCATCTAAATACCCAGGAAAAATATATTGAAGCCTTTGAATATATAGAGGGCGTAGCCAAGGAAAACGGCGTGAGCCTGCGTTAAATACCAAGAAAACACTGAACACAGGGTGACGACACAAGGGGACGGTTCCTCTGTGTTGTCACTATGCATGCGCACATAGGAACCGTCCCCCTGTGTCCCTGGGTTTACATCCATATGCTTTTGAAGGAGAAAATGCATGTTTGACGATATATTACAACTTTTGCACCAGAATATTTCCCATAGAATATGGTTTATTTCCGATCTGCAGCAATCCATTCCGGAAAACGCTGCCCGATGTATGCAACAGGGGATTCGGGATTTTCGGCAACTGGGATTAGACTGCCAACGAATCATATATCTAGGGGATGCTGTAGAAGGCGCTCATCCCGGACGTTTAGAGAATATGACCAAAATGCAAATTGGGGAGCTGGATGGGCTCGATATCCCGGTTCGGTATGTGGTAGGAAATCACGATTTTGATTACTTCAGGCATTCCAAAAGGCCCCTAGAAGGGGTTAGGTTGCCTTTTTATGAGGCGATGAAAGCCATTCCCGGTTGGAAATCTACGGACTCTATAGAGGATTTTTATTTTATTGAGGAATTCGATGATTATGCCTTGGTATACCTCAGCGATCACGCAGCCGTGGACGGCAGTTGGTATACAATTCACGGAAAAATTCACGGGAATGCCTCCCTTTACCCATATGATGATGCATACTTCGAAGAACTTAGAGATAAGATCGCGGGTATCGAAAAACCGGTATTCACGGCGTCCCACTATGCTTTTCCGGGCGGAAATCGTCCTTCGCCGTTACTTAAGCGGCTGTTGCCATTGCCCAATAATGTAAGGGTTCATTTCTATGGTCATGCACATATTGGGGATAGGGTGTGGG
>DASRNX010000033.1:0-11989 GCA_035647175.1 Clostridia bacterium
TATATGCATTGATTTTATGTGTAAATATGATTACAATTCTGACAAATCAGGCCCCAATAGTCTTCGACAGCCTTAGAAGCAGCAATGGTATTAATAGAATGGATCGATAGAATAAATCGGTAGAATAGAATATCTTTAAAAAATGGACAGTCCTATGACTGCCCATTGAAGGAAAATAACCGTCTCAATGCTTCTAAAAGCGTGGGAATCATCCCTACGCTTTTAGTCTGGTTAGCTTGCTCTTCTTGAAGAGCTTATTTGAAATGTTATAATCGAAGAGTATTATTGTGGGATTTCTATCTGACCCGCTAGTATCCTTATTCCCGGCGACTTCGCAATCAAAGAACTCTATATGGGCCATTCGCGAAATCTGGCTGGGGGTGTATTGTGCCAGATGCGGAAGATATCTAGATATATTCTCCCTATTATTGAAAAAACTTCGGACCCATTCTTTTTTCTCCTCATCAATCACTACGTCTATCCCCTCAGGATATCTAGAAGGCTTTCCTTGGGAGGCATAATCGAGCCTTACCAAATCCTTGAAGTAATCGCCGTCTACCCCGTCTATGCCCAGCCCATATTCAACCAGGATTTCATAATGGCGTATAAGGCTATGGGACAATTCGGTATAACCCCTATCCCTCCAGTATCCGGCAAAGTCTTCGTACAGGGCGTAATAATCTCCCCCAAAATGTCGCCCTAAATATTCGAGGCTGTTTGTGTAGCGATGGGTATTGTAGTACTTCTCCACTAATTCCTCTACATCCTTTAGCACCAGCACCTGGTCATAGGAGATATCACGGTTTTCTAGTACCTCGTAGGGCGTGTGGGATAGAAATTTATACCCCCAATCCTGGGCATTGATTCTTATACCGGAGCCCTTCAGGAGCTTTAAAAAGCCCAGTTGAAGCCTATCCGGCCTCAGCTCG
Source organism: Clostridia bacterium (assembly GCA_035647175.1). Taxonomy (GTDB): domain Bacteria; phylum Bacillota; class Clostridia; order Caldicoprobacterales; family UBA3941; genus UBA3941. Next base: position 930 of record DASRNX010000033.1, read on the forward strand.
TAAACATCGTTAAAGGAATTTCTAAAGGATAGGTAGTCTTCCCCGGGCAGACCCGCTATCAAATCCAGATGAAGATGGATATTCCTGTATCCCCGGAGTGTTTTTACCCTCTCCGACAGCCTATCAAAATCCGTCTTCCGCTTTATAATCTCCAGGGTCTCCTCCCGGGTGGATTGAACCCCTATCTCAAATTGAAAGAGTCCGGGGGGCGCATCCTTTAAAAGGTCAAGGGTTTCTGCATCCAGAAGGTCGCCACACATTTCAAAATGGAAATTCGTATTCCCGCCCACCTCCATTATCATCTCAAAGATCTCCCTGGCTCTATTGGGATTACAGTTAAAGGTCCTGTCCACCAGCTTGACCTGGGGAATGCCGGCATCTATAAAGGTCTTTATGTCCTCCTTCACCCTATCAAGGGAAAGATACCTAACCCCCTGACTGACGGAGGACAGACAGTATTGACACTGAAAGGGGCAACCCCTGGTGGTCTCATAGTAGATTATCCGGTTATCCAGATCCTCAAAATCATCCCCATATGGAAAGGGGATCGTGTCCAAATCCCTTATGGGTTCTCTGTCCGGATTCTCTTTTATCGCCCCGGCCTTTCTAAAGGTTAATCCCTCCACATGGTCCAGGGGTTTATCGGAGATAAGCCTCTCAATAAGAAGGGGAAAGGTGACCTCCCCCTCCCCCTTCACTATAATATCAATTTTTGGGCTTCCCTCCATCAAGGAAACGCTGTCAAAGGATACCTCGGGCCCCCCCAAGATGACGATTAGATCCGGCAATACCTCCTTTAGGGATTCCACTACCATCAGGGTTTCCTCAATGTTCCAAATATAGCAGGACAGGCCGATTATGTCCGGCCTATGCCTGTATATATTCCCCACGATTTTCTCCATATGATCGTTTATAGTAAATTCGTCGGTAATGGAGGTGATAGGCAGATGGTTCAGACTGTCCTTTAAATACCTAAGGGCAAGATTGCTGTGTATAAACTTAGAGTTCAAGGTGGTTAACAGAATTCTCATAGGTTGAATGCGCCCCTATCCATTAAGAACGCCCTTACGGGAGAAGCCTCCACCCCAGGGATATTTAGGGGTGCAGCGATTAGAATATAGGCGCCCTCAGCAACGCCTTTTAATCTCAGACCCTCTAGGATCATTATCCTGTTTCTCAAAAGGGTTTTATGGGTCTCATGGCCGGGTTGGCTGCGCTCTATCCCCAAACTGTCTATGCCCACACCTGTAACGCCCTTTTTCTGTAAATACTCCGCCCCCGTCCTTTCCAGATATATAAAATCCGGATTAAAATCCTCTTCAAGGGAATTTTGAGTCTTTAAGAGTATGAACTCCCCGGGTAAAATCTCCTTATCCGAGAGATCATCTCCCGTGATGCCGTCCTTTATATGGGTGAAATCCAATACCCTGCAAGGAGACACCGACCTCTCTATCGGATAGACCGTAAGGTCTTCCCCACCCTCAATCATATGAAGCGGGGCATCAATATGAGTCCCGGTATGCATATCAATAGATAATCTACTCTCATAGACACTTCCGCTGTCAAAGTCTCGCATAACTTTAATGTCAGGTCGCTTTTCATCCCTGTTCTTATATACCTGCATATCCAAACGAATCGGCATCGATATATCAATAATAGTCACAGACATCCCTCCATATCCTTCCGTCCCTTTCTATTAGCTCCCTCGCCTCGTCCGGGCCCCAGCCTCCTGCGCTGTAGTTGGGAAAAGCCGGCGAAGTCTTATCCCAGGCCCCTGCTATACCGTCGATGAACCTCCATGAATGCTCAACCTCATCCCATCTTGTGAAGAGGGTGGAATCCCCTCTCAGAACGTCATAGAGTAACCTCTCGTAGGCTTCCGCCGAAACCGCATCGATGGTACAGTTCTGGCAAAAGTCCATTGCCACCGGGATGATTTCGCTGCGGGCTCCGGGCTTTTTTGCGTTAAACTGAAGAAACGCTCCCTCCCTAGGTTGAATCTTTATCACCAGGAGGTTGGATTGAAGGTTCTGAAATTCTTTAAAGTATAATACTTCCGGCGGTTTAGAAAATTCTATGGCGATCTCCGTCGTCTTACAGGGAAGTCTCTTCCCGGTCCTTAGATAAAAAGGTACCCCGGCCCATCGAATATTGTTGACCATTAATTTCATGCCCACATAGGTTTCCGTATCCGAGTCCTCAAAAACCCTGTCTTCCTGCCGGTATCCAATCACTCCATCGCCGCTTTCCGGATCCACTCCCCCGCCATACTGGCCCCTGACTACATTTCTGGCTACTTCCTCCGCCGTCATGGGAGATAAGGCCTTTAAGACCTTAACCTTTTCGTCCCGTATGGATTCGGTATCTAAATTAACCGGCGGCTCCATAGCGGTTAACATGAGAAGCTGCAGCATATGGTTTTGCATCATATCCCTTAAAGCTCCGGAACCCTCATAGTATCCGCCCCTGTTCTCTATCCCAATAGTCTCACAGGACGTTATCTGCACATGATCTATATGCTTGTTATTCCACAGGGGTTCAAAGAGGGTGTTGGCAAAACGTATAACCATGATGTTTTGAAGCATTTCCTTGCCTAGATAGTGATCAATCCTATATATGTGATCTTCGCTAAAGGCCTTTGTGATATCCTCGTTGAGCCTGGAAGCCGATTCAAGGTCCTTGCCAAAGGGCTTTTCTATGACCACCCTCTGCCATGACCCTTTTTCGTTGGGTGCCAGGCCGGCGGCATCGATCCTCTCAACTATGGGACCGAAGTGTTCGGGGGCAACTGCCAGATAAAAAATCCTGTTACCCCGAGTCCCATACCTTCCGTCCAATTCACTTAAGAATTCGCCCAACCTTTCATATCCCTGATCATCATAAAAATTCTTCGTATAATAATAGAATCCCGAGAGAACCTTTTCCAGTCCGTCCGTATCTAAAACCTCACTTCGCGAATACTCCTTGATGGATTCCATGGCCTCGGATCGAAATTCCTCAACCGATTTATCCCTTCTGCCCACGGATACCAAAGCAAAGTTCTCTGGCAATAATCCCGACAGGTATAAATTATAAACGGCGGGGTAAAGCTTTCTATGGGCCAGGTCACCCGTCCCCCCAAAAACTACCAGCAAAGCCTCTATTGTCATCGCCTCCTACAGAAAGTCCAACTCAAAATAAGCCAAGTTTACATATTTATACCCATTTCGGCCCCCTGTAAACCGTAATGCATATACAGATAAAAATTCCAAATAATATTATACGCTAACATTTATCATCTATGGGTAAATTCAGTTGACCCATTATCTATCCATATCATATGTTCCGGTCCATTTTTTAAACGGTCCCAAGCACATCAATTGGCCACATCGTGGGAGACTATCTGCCTCAGGCTGTCCAACAATATAATGATAACCCCGGCCAAAATATTTAAATAGTAGCTGATAGCTCTCCACAAGAGCATTGAAACAAAGATCAAATCGCCCGGGAAGAAGAGCCTAAAAAAGGCTATATAGCCCGTTTCCGATGCCCCCATGGAACCCGGAGTCGGTACAAAGGATACCGCCAGGTAGAGAAGGGATTGGACTGACACTACGTTTATCCATTTTTCCCCCTCAAGGCCTAAGGCCCTGTAGATAAAGAAGGTAATGCTAAAAAAGCAGATTAGCTGTATTGCAGTCATCATGCCCAGGGTCAATATAGCCCTTGCGTTTCCCCGCATGAACTTAAGACCCTCATGAAAATCCTCAACATGGGAGATGAGTCTCTCTTTCATTCCATGGGTATCCTTTATAAGCCGAATAGCGCCTAGAATATCGATGGTTTTGAAGACCAGCCCCTCCACGAAGCCCTTGTTAAAGGACAATGAGACCAACAGGACAACCGCCCCTGCGTTTATAATAAACCCGACAACGGAGAACCAAAAAACCCAGGGATTATGGTTGTAGATGGTTATACCCTTCCAGATGAAAGCGGCAAGACAGTATAATGAGAGTACCACCTGGTATATGAGAAATTTGATCATCAAAACGGAACTTGCGGAGCCGCCGGATACCCCCAACTTACCCATATAATATACCTGGGCGGGCTGGCCCCCGCTTGCAAAAGGCGTGACCGCATTATAGTATTGCCCTATAAGGGAGACCCTGAGACATCCCCAAAATGCCTTGGTCCGGCTTATTACCTTAACCGCGTAGCTTAAAATAATCCCGTCCATAAGCCAAAATATGAGCATTAAGAGGACCCCGCCCGTTATCCAGCTAAGCCTGACATCTCGGAATATCTTGCCTACATCCTTAATTTCGGGATCGAGAACGCCTATTAGTGCAATCAGTAATATGTTCAAAACAATGTATACTAGTGTCCATTTTTTTCTATTCACGATTACTCCCCCTCGGACGAGCTAGATAGATATTATCACTAAAGTATCCTATAATCAATATACCCCCGGCAAACCCCTTTGGGCCCATGTTGTGATGCAATTACCAATGCAATTGTTTCCGATGTTTTAATGGAGTGCCTCGTCCGGAGCGCCGGACCGTCGCTGAAATTCAAAATAGCTCATAGGTTTATATCGATACGCATAGATATATAGGGATAGATGTTTAGCTATTATGATTAAGGGTATAAATAGCTAACAATAAAAGGGGGACGGTCAATTATGAAAAGTATAAGTGTAAGCCTTCTTGAAGCCGCCCTTGCAGAGAGAGAAGAATATCTCGAAGAACTAAAGAGGATTGAGGGAGGTCTTCAGGAACAGATAAGCAATCTTCAGTACGAAATTGATGAGCTTCTCATTAGAATCTATGATTCATACAAGAAAGGAAGTAAAGGTTAAAGGCGATAGCGTACCTATAAATATTTCAACCTTTTGTGGGCCCTGTTCTTCGGGATGGGGCCCATGTTTATTGCCTTGATTTTCGCTATTCACTTCTATATACTGTAAACATCGAACCTTCGGTCGGACAGGCTATTAGGCTATGCCCAACCGACGATCTTTAGGGCATTTTAGCCAGAACTATTATTTGAGGGGGAGTACAGATGTCAGAACAGATAAAACAAATCGCTATGAGAATAAAAGAATTGCGGGTAATACATGACCTGACACAGCAGGAATTGGCTGAGCATTTAAGCCTTGATGTTGAGACATACCGCTGTTATGAAGATGGTGCCACGGATATTCCTGTAAGTATCCTATACGGCATCGCAAATCGCTTCAATGTTGAGCTTACCGCTATTTTGACCGGTGACGAACCTAAATTAAGACTATATTCCCTGGTCCGCAAGGGTAAGGGCATCAAAGTTAACAGGCGCAAAGAATACGGCTATCAAAGCCTGGCCTACAACTTTGTGCATAAAAAAGCAGAACCTTTTTTGGTAACCGTCAAACCCGATTCGGAGGATACACCCATTGCTCAAAATTCCCATCTGGGTCAAGAGTTTAACTATGTGCTTGAGGGCACCCTTAAGATCAGCATAGACGGCCATGAGTTGGTCTTGGAAGAAGGCGATTGCGTTTTCTATGACTCCAACAGCAAACATGGAATGAAGGCTTTGAACGACAAACCTGCTAAATTTCTCGCAGTCATCATGTAAAGGAGGACCTGTTCCCATGCTAAAGCATTTTGTAAAGGATGAATTCAATTCTTACGAGGATTTTTGGAATAAGTTTAATGTAGAGGTACCGGATAACTTTAACTTTGCCTATGATGTCGCGGATCGTCTGGCCCAAATTAAACCGGACAAGCCCGCCATAGTATGGTACGGCGACAATGGAGAAACCAAGATCTTTAGCTTTAAAGACCTTAAGTATTACAGCGACAAAGCCGCCAATTTCTTTATGGATTCGGGCATAAAAAAGGGAGATCCCGTTATGCTCATCCTCAAACGAAGATATGAATTTTGGTTCTGTCTTTTGGCCCTACATAAACTGGGTGCCATATGCATCCCAGCCACCCATCTCCTGACCGGTAATGATATAGTCTATAGAAATAACGCCGCCTCCGTAAAGATGATAGTATCCGTCAGCGAAGATGATGTGATAAATCATATTGAAGCATCTGAGGAGAAATCCCCCTCCCTGGTAACCAAGGTTTCAGTAGGCGGCACATATGAGGGTTGGCTGGATTTTGATTCGGGGATGAAAAACGCCAGCGAGGTATTTCATAGACCCCAAGGGGAAGCGGGAACCAGTAACGGGGATATCTCACTCTTGTACTTTACCTCGGGGACTACCGGTTATCCGAAGATGGTTCAACACAACTTCACATACCCGCTGGGACATATTTTAACCGCTAAGTATTGGCAATACGTCATAGACGGCGGTCTCCATCTAACCATTGCCGATACAGGATGGGCCAAGGCTATGTGGGGCAAGATCTATGGTCAATGGATCGGCGGCAGCGCCATATTTGTATACGATTTTGAAAGATTTAATCCCCATAAGATGCTGGAGACCATAGAGAAATTTAAGGTAACAACCTTTTGCGCTCCTCCTACCATGTATAGATTCCTCATAAAAGAGGATATCTCCAAGTACAATTTAGAATCCCTAAAATATTGCGTGGTAGCCGGTGAGCCCCTCAATCCCGAGGTATATCACCAATTCTACAATGCCACGGGAATCAGACTTATGGAAGGTTACGGACAAACGGAATTGACCATCACTTTAGCTACATTCCCCTGGATGAAGCCAAAGCCGGGTTCCATGGGCAAGCCTTCCCCGGGATACGACGTGGATATAATAGATGAGGAAGGCCAATCCTGCGGTATAGGTGAGGAAGGCCAAATTATCATCCGTACGGATAAGCGAAAGCCTGTCGGTATGTTCGACGGTTACTATAGGGACGAGGCAAAAACCCATGAGGTATGGAGGGACGGTATCTATTATACGGGGGATATGGCATGGCGTGATGAGGACGGTTATTATTGGTTTGTGGGCAGAGCCGATGATGTAATCAAGAGCTCCGGATATAAGATCGGACCCTTCGAGGTGGAGAGCGCCCTCATAGAGCATCCCGCCGTATTGGAATGTGCCATCACGGCAGTCCCCGATGAGATTCGCGGCCAAGTGGTAAAGGCAACTGTGGTTCTGGCCAAGGGCTATACGGCAAGTGATGATCTTAAAAAGGAGCTTCAGGATCATGTGAAAAGGGTGACTGCACCCTACAAGTATCCACGGATTATCGATTTCGTCAAGGAGCTTCCAAAGACCATAAGCGGAAAGATCCGCAGGGTGGAGATTAGAGAACAGGATAATTGAGTCCCATTGAACCATTACATGAAATAGGTGTTCAATAGCCGTTGCTGATATATGTACACTTCGGAAAAATCAATATTCGGTATAAGAAATATAAGCGAGGAACTGCTCGGTCAGTTCCTCGCTTTTTGTACAAGCACCACGAATCCAATATTCCGTAAATTACCTTTATCCCCTAGACTGGCTTTTCTGATAACAAATAGGCTGCCTTGTATCGTCCCATAAAAACCTTTCGTGTCGGGTTTCAGCAAAAACCTATCCCGCCGGTATCTTTCCACATTGGTAAGGGGTCTCCTGCCTGTAAAGGTGACCTAACACGTCGGATGCTTATTTCCATGGATTAAATTCTCCTGTTTCAATGAGATCCAAAACTACGTCAACAACGTTGGCATCATATTTTATGCCTCTGCCCCGGCTTAATTCCCTTATAACTTTATCCTTGGTCCTGGCGGCTCTGTAGGGCCTGAGGGTGGACATGGCTTCTGCCACATCGCAAACAGTAATTATACGTACATTTATGCTGATCTGGCAACCCGAAAGCCCACTGGGGTATCCACTCCCATCCAGCTTCTCATGGTGATTGAGCACAATATCCCTTATATTCCACGGCAGTTCGGCATCGCTTAATATTTCAAAGCCGATGCGCGGATGTTCCCTGATCAGGGTTAATTCCGTATCCGTCAACGGCGGCATCTTATTTAGTATTTGGGTAGGTATACCTATCTTTCCGACATCATGCAATAACCCGCCTATATACAGTTCATTTATATCGTCCTGTCCAAGTCCCATCCGTCGCCCCACTATTGCAGCCAATTTGGCAACCCTCTCCTGATGACCGGCAGTATACGCATCCCTAAACCCCAAGGTACGGCATACGGTTTTGGTCAGGTCGAAGAAGGCCTTCTCAAGGATTCTTTTGGTTCTCTCATTATCCTCCCTTATCTTCCGTTCCATGCCGTGCTTGTAAAGGGCAATTTCTATCACCATATTGAGTTCCCTAGGATTTATGGGCTTTAGGATATACCCAAAGGGTTCGGTAATCTTGGCTCTCCCCAGGGTATCGTCGTCCGCATGGGAAGTGATATATACAAGGGGTAAATCGAATTCCTTGTGAACGACTTGGGCTACCTCAATACCGTCCAAACTCCCCCCTAGTTGAATGTCCATTAGAATAAGGTCAGGATTTTGGAGGGAGATTTTATCCAGAGCCTTTTCCCCTGTGGATTCGATTCCGACTACCCTATACCCCTGACCCATCAGCATCTTTTGAAGAAGATTTGCCGTTATTGGCTCGTCTTCTACGATAAGGATGTTTGCCTTTTTTTTCGCAGATATCTCAGCCTCGCTTATGCTATTATCCCATAAATCTCTAGTACGTCCACTTCGTATTATATTCATCGTACCCTCCATGCTAATGTGCTGATATTGTTTATGTTACGGGAAAGATTAATTGCTACAGATCACCCATCTTCCAGGTATATTCTAATTCTATCCATCTCGTTGCGTAACTCGTCCAATATCCCCATAGCCCCTTCTGTCCTGCCCTCAGAAGCTAAACCCCCAAGCTGGGTGAGGAGTTCCACAGCGTGATGGGCACCGAAATTTGAAACCGCACCCCTCATACCATGGGCACTTTTCTCCAACTTCTTCGGATCACGTTGGCTTATTGCGTTGGCTATCTCTTCAAGGTTTTTAGGATAGCTGTCTATAAGTGTCCTAATAAGTTCCTTAACGAATTTTTCGTCATGCCCAGTAGTCAGATTGAGCCCTGACAGATCGACGGGAATTTTAGGTTTTGAAAACCTATCCAGAATATCGTAGAGCACCTCCGGATTTAAGGGTTTGGATACATACCCATCCATTCCGGCATCAATACACTTCTCCCTGTCACCCTTCATCGCATATGCGGTCATAGCTATGATGGGTATATGATTGCCCGTAATCTGTTCCATTTCCCTAATCCTGCGGGTGGCCTCCAATCCGTTCATCTCCGGCATCTGAACATCCATTAAGATCATATCAAATTCAATACCGTCCCTTATGGTCTCTATTGCCTCGAGGCCATTAGATACCGATATTGCGCTATAACCTCTTTTTTCAAGTAGGGCGGTAGCTAGCTTTTGATTTATTATATTATCTTCGGCGATTAGCACCCTACCTAGCCCATGCCGTCTCCCCTTTTGATCTTCCCTAAAAACGGCGATTGATCCATCGGTCTCTTTATGGGCTGTATGTTTATGATGTATAGTTTTAGATATAGCATCAAGTAGCTCCTCTTCCCCAATAGGCTTAATTAGGTACGCCTCGATACCCATTTCCTTGCACTTGGTCATACCATCCTTTATCTCCATGGAAGTGAGCATCATGATGGTGGTGTCCTTTAGGCCTGTGTGATTTTTTATATGTTCTGCCACCTCAAATCCAGTCATCCCGGGCATATGCCCGTCCAATAAAATTATATCAATGGGTATATTATCTTCTAAATATTCGGTCATCAATTGGATTGCTGTCACCCCGTCACAGGCTGAGGCTACATAGGCGCCCCTTCGCTTTAGTATTTTCTCCAATATTATACGATTGGCCCTATTATCATCGACTACTAAAATCCGAAGGCACGATATGTCTACCATACTATCGGGGTCAGCAATCATCTGTTCACCCTTTGCAAAATAGGCGGTAAAGGTAAAGATACTGCCCTCCCCTACCCGGCTTTTGACATCCATTCGGCCGCCCATCATTTCCACCAACTGTTTGGCTATGGACAATCCAAGCCCAGTTCCCCCGTATTTACGAGTATGGGTATCTTCTAATTGGCTGAAACTTTGAAAAAGCCTGTCCATCTTATCTCCCGGTATACCTATTCCCGTGTCCCTTATTTCAAAGCTGAGCATAACGGATGTATCCAGCTCTTTAACCATATTTATATCCAGGCTAATCTCCCCTGTATCGGTAAATTTTACCGAGTTGCCCAACAAGTTATACAAAACCTGTTGGAGTCTGACCCCATCTCCAACTAGGTTCAAGGGAACATCCGGATCAATGTAATACATGAGTTCCAAATTCTTTTCATGTGCCCTCAGGGCCAAGGTATCACATACCTTACCAACTATTTCATTGAGAGCAAAGGGGGAATTATCCATTTCCAGCCTGCCGGCCTCTATTTTTGAAAAATCCAGAATATCATTTATGATTTGTAGTAGGGACAACGCCGATTCCTTGGCCATGGTAATATATTCCCATTGTTCGTTGTTCAGTTCTGTAGAAAGTGCCAGCTCGGTCATACCTAAAACTCCATTCATAGGAGTCCTAATCTCATGACTCATCCTCGCTAGAAATTCTCCTTTAGCCCGATTGGCTGTTTCCGCCTCGTCCTTGGCATCTCTAAGCTCATCCATCATTTTACTTCTCTCGGTAATATCCCGGATTACGCTAAGAAGCAACCTTTTGTTATCTATAGTTACGCCCTGGGAACTCACTTCCACCCGAAAAGAGCTGCCGTCTTTTCGGGCATGAACGCCTTCAAAAAGAATGCCTGTATCCCCGGCCATCGCCATCTGGTTCTCCACCAGAGCATTTTCATCCCCACCCCTTAGCCTAAATATACTCATGGAAAGGAGCTCCTCCCTAGAATATCCGTAGGCCTTTACCGCTGCTTCGTTTGCCTCTATAATCCTTCCGTCCATTTGTATAAACATTATACGGATTGATCCTTGCCCAGTATATCCCCTTCTTTAATCCCGGTTAAATGGCCCATGGCGTGATTCCATGTCAAAACGCGGTCGTGGTTGTCCACGACAAAGGT
>DASRNX010000034.1:0-8868 GCA_035647175.1 Clostridia bacterium
TTGAAGGCACACATTATGACCTGAACGATGATGGCTATGTAATTCCAAAAGCTGCCAACGGCTGGTCCGACTCCCATGGCGGTATGTGGTCATTGGGTAACCAATTCAAGCAAAAGCTATCTGCTTCCGAGGATCCGTTGAAGTATGAGCAGATGCAGGCTTTGACAGCTGAATCTTGGGCCCATGAATCCCTAGGCTTCCGCTTTAAGCGTGACAGCGTAGCTGCAGAGTTTACCTCTATTAACGCAGTTATCACCGAATGGGAACGTTCCTTGAACACCGGCGTTCGCGTCGACGAATATGATGACTTCTTAAAGGCTCTTGAAGAAGCAGGAATCGACAAGGTCCTAGAAGAAGCAAAAGCTCAATATGCCGAATGGAAAGCAAATAACTAAGCATATAAGCTGATAACAGAGCACTAAAAAGGCCCCCGCTAAGGCAGGGGTCTTTTTTATGCGTTGGAGCCGGATCGTGACTCATAGATGGGATATAAACTTATATGCTCCCAAAACTTGTTATTCCATATTCATTCCTTTATAATGTATGATAGCCTTATGTAGGAAAGGTTCATCGGTCTATTCTGGGAGGTGATCAGGGGATATTTTCTATATATACACAAATGCGAAGGAGTTAGGATATGTCATACAATAAAAGCACAAAGGGTAACAAGAATTCAGCCGGGGTGGATATGACCGTTGGTAACCCTACTCGGCTGATTATTTATTTTGCCCTGCCCCTTCTGGCAGGCAATATACTTCAGCAATTATACAATATGGTAGATAGCATGGTGGTGGGAAATTTCGCCGCCAGGGGAACGGAGGCCCTAGCGGCCGTGGGGACTACCTTTCCCGTCATATTTATGATCACTTCATTGTTTATGGGGGTTGGTCAAGGGGCCACCATAAAGATATCACAATATTATGGGGCTAACGATATGGGCGGTCTAAAGCGCGCCGTAGACACCATATATATATTTTTATTTGCGGTATCCATTCCCATCGCGCTGGTGGGTGTACTTATAAGCCGGCCCATGCTCAGGCTGATGAACGTCCCCGACGGAATTTTGCCTATGGCAACAACCTATATGAGAATAATCTTTATAGGGACCCTGGCCAGCTTTGGATATAATATTAACAGCGGGATCCTTCAGGGATTGGGGGATAGCAGAAAACCCCTACTGTTCCTGGCTATATCCACCGTTATCAATATTATTCTGGATCTGGTATTCGTAATAGTCTTTCACTGGGATGTTGCAGGAGTGGCCTGGGCTACCATCCTGGCGCAGCTATTTTCATTTTTATACAGCATCCACTATATCAACACCAGAGGGGGACATTTTGGGATATCCTATAAAGACCTGGAGTTCGACGGTGAAATCCTAAAAGAGTCCATCCGGATTGGTCTTCCCGCAGGGATTCAGAATTTATTATTCTCCCTAGCGTCCATGACCCTGCAAGGGCTTATAAACGGTTACGGCGAAAAATTTATTGCCGGATTTAACGGGGCCAACAAGATCGATGCCTTTGCATTTCTTCCTCTAGTGAGCTTTTCTGTGGCCATAACCACCTATGTAGGACAAAATGTTGGAGCAAGGCAAATGGACAGGGTCAACAGGGGGGTAAAATCGGCACTTTTAATGTCCACCATCATATCCATATTGATGGCGGTCGTTCTGCTGCCGTCTGGGAATTTGCTCATGCGATTGTTTACCCAGGATCCCGAGGTAATCCATGCCGGAATCGAATATTTAAAGCGCGTCCTACCCTTTTATACCATGTTGGGTGCAGTATTTATCCTAAACGGGGCATTGAGGGGTGCCGGTGAGGCCTTTGTTCCTATGGTAGGTTCGCTGATCTCAATGTGGTTGGCCAGGGTGCCTGCCGCCTATATTCTTGCACATTATTTTGGCGGCAATAACCTGTATCTCAGCTATCCCGTAGGCTGGTTCATAGGGATAATAATAGTGGTAGTCTACTATCTGAAGGGAACATGGAAGGAAAAAGCCATATCACGGCTGGAACCAAAAGGTACGGCATGACGATAACGGCTCAAGGGATGACTTTCATTATCCTTTGCTTTGTAGTATAATCGAATTTATAGGCATTTAATCCATACAGAAACAATCTTAATTACTTTTAAACATGGGGGCGGTAATGTGGTAAAGATTAGGGCATTTCTAGTGTTTGTTATGACGATGTTATTTGTTGCTGGCCTTTCCGGGTGTTATCTATTCCCGAAGGAAGAGGAGGTACTGGCCCCACCGCTGATTGAACCACCTAAAATTACGTACGAGACTACAAAGGCTGCTAGGGGAATTATTGAGAAGAAGATAACAGGCAGCGGCACTTTTGTATCCGTCGAGCAGGGAAATATGTTCTTTAAGAACAGGGGCGGGCGTTTAAAGAAGGTCTATGTAAAGGTCGGGGATACTGTAGAAAAAGGGGAATTGATAGCAGAACTGGATAGCGGTGATCTGGAAAACCAAATCAAACAACAAAAAATTCATCTCAAGAAAGCCGAGACCAGAAGGAATCAAGTCAGGACCTATTCCGAGGATAAATATGAGCGGACTATGGCCCAATATGACGTGGATCTGGCAAAGCTCTCCTACGAAAACTTACAGAGGGAATTGAACGAAAGCAAATTGACCGCGGACATGAGCGGGCATGTAGTATATGTGGATTATAACGTAAGAGAAGGCGATTATATAAATGCATATCAACCCTTGGTCCGCGTAGCTGATCCTGACAGGCTCCAGCTTCAGATAAGCGGGTCTAACACTTCGGATTTTAAGCTGGGTATGGAAGCGGATGTTATAATAAAGAAGAAGACATATCCGGGGACGGTAGTGATGACCCCTGCCGATCTGCCCCTTGATACGCCGGATAATTTGAAGGATATTGTACGCATCGACACGCCGGATTTGCCTGACGATGTTAAGATGGGCGATAATGCGCAGATTAGCCTTATATTGGACAGGCGTGAGGATGTCATCATCGTCCCAAGAAACCTGGTCAGAAACTATATGGGACGAAAATATGTCCTGGTATTGGAAGATGACCTTAAAAAGGAACGCGATGTAGAGATAGGGCTGGAAACCCCTACGGAGACCGAAATAATGAAGGGCTTAGAAGAAGGAGAACTAATTATTATCAGATAATAGAGGGGGATCTTGACCATGCTCATTATGGTATTGAGGAAGATGATAAACAACAAATGGATGGCCCTCTGCCTGCTTATCGGTTTCATTTTGGCTGTGGCCATGGTTAGCAGTATTCCCATATATACCGACGGGGTTCTGCAGCGGATGTTGACCAGGGACTTGGAGAACCATCAGGTAACCACGGGATTTTTCCCGGGGCGCTACATTGCCTCGGCGAATCTTTATTCCAATTACGATGAGGATTCCAGGCTTAAGGCCCTTAACCTTTTTGACGAAAGGATGACCGATACCTTCCCTAAGGAGATCGGACTTCCTGTGAGGGCATACTCTCGTGTCCTTTCTGCGGAATACTTTAGCGCTATGCCCAAAATCCAAAGGGAAGAGAAACCGGCAAGGCGAAGCGTCAGTTTAAGCACAATGCACGAACTGGAAGAGCATACACAGCTGATAAACGGACGGATGTTTTCCGGAGAAAAACAGGACGGCATCTATGAAGCCATAGTTACGGAACATGCCATGCAGAAGTTGGACCTGAGATTGGACGAAGAATATGTGCTGGAGGATTTCGTAAAGCGAACAAAAGAGCCTATAAAGGTCAGGATCGTAGGAATATTTACCGTAAAGGATGTGGCTGACCCCTATTGGTTTCAGGGGTTATCGGCATATAATATGGATTTTATGATCGACGAGGAACTCTTTCTAAATGACTTTGTTAACGGTGATTTGTCCCTGGCTACCAAGGGTCAGTGGTACTATGCTTTTGATTATCACAAGATAACCCTGGATAACACCCCTCAGATTATAGATGCCCATAATAGTCAGTACAAATGGCTTAAGGAGCGCAGGGTGGAATTTAATATGCCGGCGATTTCGGTGCTGGAGAAGTATTATGAGAGGGAAAAACAGCTTATGACTACCCTATGGGTGGTCCAAGTTCCCATCCTTATGATGCTGGGGTTTTATCTTTTGATGGTATCGCGCCTTGCTATAGAGCAGGAACAAAACGAGATAGCGGTTATGAAGAGCAGGGGGGCCAGCAGCCTTCAAGTCTTTTTAGGCTACTTAATGGAGAGCCTTATACTAGGGTTTATTGCTCTCTTGGCAGGACCGCCCCTAGGCCTGTTCATATGCGGGTTTTTAGGATCTGCCAACGGATTTATGGAATTTGTACAAAGGACGGCACTTCCCATATCCCTTACTATGAAGGCCTACCTGTATTCCGTTGGGGCCGTGCTGATTTCCATTATTACGATGCTGGTTCCGGCCTTTATATCATCCAGGACAACCATCGTCGAATACAAGAGAAAGAAGACCAGACATACGGGCAGATCCCTATGGGAAAAATACTTTTTGGATATATTGCTCCTGGCCGTATCGGGGTATGGGCTCTACAGCTATAATTTAAGACAGCAGACCCTTGAGATTACCGGCGCCAGCGGTACCGAACTGGCCATCGATCCCATGCTCTTCATCATATCCACCCTGTTTATACTGGGTGTGGGGCTCGTTTTGCTTAGGATATATCCGTACTTGGTTCGTCTGTTATTCCTTGCCGGTAAGAGGATTTGGTCGCCGGTTATGTACGCTTCCTTTGTACAGGTGGGAAGATCCGGAGGACAGGACCAATCGCTGATGCTGTTTATTATTCTCACCCTATCCATAGGAATATTCAACGCCAACGCTGCCCGGACATTAAACAACAATATAGAGGAAAAGATTAGATATTCAATCGGTGCAGATCTCAATATCATGGCCCATTGGGAGAGCAATGAAGTGCCCGCCGGGGGCCCCGGCATGGGCGGCGGTCCGCCGGAAAGTCAGGTTATGGAGAGCCTTAACAAAGAGCCCGTTCAGTATAGGGAGCCTCCCTTCGGCCCATTTACCGAGCTGTCGGGTGCCGATAAGGTTACCAAAGTTTTTAGGCAAAATGATATAGCGGTTCAGACCTCGACTCGGGAGAGGACAAAGGGGAAGACGGAACTCCTCGGGGTTATCCCCGATGAATTCGGGCAGACTGCCTGGTTTAGAAACGATCTGTTGAAGACCCATTGGCATAATTACCTAAATCTACTTTCCATGGGCGACCCCAGGGCTGCACTGGTTACCAGAAGCCTAAATGAGAACTATGAAGTAAAGAAAGGTGATTCCCTATGGATCAGCTGGGGGGACCAGGGATATTTAGAGGTTGTAGTCTATGAGTTTATAGATTATTGGCCGACCTTTAATCCTATCCTCAGGGAAGGACAGAAGGATACCGCGGATCTCATAGTGGCCCAATTCGATTATATCCAAGCTAATAATGCTCTGGAACCATATGAGGTATGGGTCAAAAAAGCTCCTGGCGTTTCCAGCCAGGCGATCTACGATGAGATACTGGAAAAGGAAATTAAGATAGAAAAACTGACTGACACCAGCCAGGAGATCATAAAGACCAAAAACGATCCAATGCTTCAGGGAACTAACGGGGCATTGACCTTGGGGTTCATCGTAACCATGTCTGTAAGCACCATCGGTTTTTTAATCTACTGGATATTATCCATAAGGCAAAGGGTACTCCAATTTGGAATATTCAGGGCCATGGGACTTTCCGTAATAAAGATAATAGGATTATTGGCCTGGGAGCAGCTCCTTATATCTGGGACCGCCATCTTAATAGGCGTGGTGGTAGGGGGACTGACCAGTGATCTCTTCGTGCCGCTTTTACAGATGGTCTACAGTGCGGCGGATCAGGTGCCTCCCTTCAAGGTGGCTGCGTCGGGGCAGGATTATATTAAAATCTATACCGTTGTCGCAGTAATGCTGTCAGCGGCTATCGGGTTCTTGGGCATGCTCATATCCAAGATAAAGATACATCAGGCTATAAAGCTGGGTGAGGACTAGACTTTGTATGAAACAATTGCATTAGCAATTGTAACACACAGGTTTCAACGGGGTGAACAGATATATACCATACGCTTACTACTTGCCTTAATTAGTGATTTCGTTTATGGAGGGGCGAATTTATCACCCCGTTATAATAAATAAAGGGGGACGAATTTATATGGCTTCTAACGAGATGAAGACTTTAAAACCGGAGAACAGATACCAGGGTACTCTGCCCAAGATAGGCATAAGACCTGCCATTGACGGACGCCGGCGCGGGGTTAGAGAATCCCTAGAAGAGCAGACCATCAATATGGCAAGAGCAGCGGCCAAGTTCCTAGAAGAGAATTTACGCCATGCCAACGGCTTGCCCGTGGAATGTGTCATCGCGGATACCTGTATAGGCGGGGTAGCGGAAGCCGCCAGGGCAGCCGATAAGTTTCAAAGGGAGGGAGTGGGGGTCTCCATAACCGTGACCCCTTGTTGGTGCTACGGATCCGAGACCATGGACATGGATCCAAGCACACCCAAGGCCGTATGGGGATTTAACGGGACCGAAAGGCCGGGCGCTGTCTATTTAGCCGCCGTACTGGCCGCCCATAACCAAAAGGGAATACCCGCTTTTGGTATCTACGGCAGGGACGTTCAGGATGCGGGGGATACATCTATTCCTGAGGATGTGAAGGGGGAACTCCTAAAGTTTGCCAGAGCTGGATTGGCCGTTGCTTCTATGAAGGGAAAATCCTACCTGTCCATGGGCGGCACTTCCATGGGAATCGCCGGATCCATGGTGAATCCGGATTTTTTTGAAAGATACTTGGGCATGCGGGTGGAGTCCGTGGACATGTCGGAATTTATAAGACGCTTTGATGAGGGGATCTACGACGAGGAAGAATTTGAAAGGGCCCTTGCCTGGACCCGGGAAAACTGCACAGAGGGGCCGGATAACAACCCTATAGAGGTTCAAGTATCCAGGACCAAAAAGGATGAGGTATGGGAAACGGTGGTGAAGATGGCCCTCATAGCCAGGGATCTAATGGTGGGCAACGAAAAGTTAGCAGAGCTGGGATTTGGCGAAGAAGCGCTGGGACACAATGCTATCGCAGCCGGATTCCAGGGCCAGAGGCAATGGACGGATCACTTCCCAAACGGCGACTTTATGGAGGCTATCCTAAACTCCTCCTTCGATTGGAACGGGATTCGACAGCCATATCTCGTAGCAACAGAGAACGACAGTCTAAACGGGGTAGCGATGCTCTTTGGAAATCTCTTGACCAATTCAGCCCAGGTCTTTGCCGATGTAAGGACCTATTGGAGTCCGGAGTCCGTAAAAAGGGTAACGGGAGAAGAGCTGACAGGCAGAGCCGCTAACGGGATAATCCACCTTATAAATTCGGGTTCGGCATCCTTAGACGGTTCCGGCCGCCAGGAGATTGACGGAGAACCCGCTATGAAGCCCTACTGGGAAATAACCCCCAAGGAGGCACAGGATTGTCTCGACGCTACATCATGGAGATATGCAAACCTTGGATATTTCCGGGGTGGCGGATATTCCAGCCAATTTTTATCCAGGGGAAATATGCCTGTAACCATGACAAGAATAAATCTAATCAAGGGTTTGGGACCGGTACTTCAGATAGCTGAAGGATATACCGTGGATTTACCTAAGGAGATAAACGATGTTCTGGATAAAAGGACCGATCCCACCTGGCCGACCACCTGGTTTGTTCCGAACCTGACGGCAAAGGGGGCATTCACCGATGTCTATTCGGTTATGAATAATTGGGGCGCCAATCACGGGGTCCTGTCCTATGGCCATATCGGTGATCTGTTCATTACCTTAGCGTCCATGCTCAGGATTCCAGTGGCCATGCATAATGTATCGGAGGACCGTATTTATAGGCCCAGCACATGGGGAGCCTTCGGTACCAACGATCCGGAAGGCGCTGATTACAGGGCCTGCGAAAACTTTGGTCCCTTGTACGGAAAATGATTAGGGAGGGCGTTCCCATTCACCTTTATAGGGCCGGGGCATATAATGGTAGTGAAATACCATAGAAGTGCCTTGGCACAGGGAAAACTATAAGGGGGTATGGGTATGTCTTTCTTTAAAGGCGCTGACGATAGCTTATTATTCTTCTTCCTTCTCTTGGTAATTATCTTTTGCAACTGTGGTCTTTTTAGGGACGGAAGCGAACTATTGTTTTTCTTCCTGCTCCTGGTCGTACTCTTTATGGGAGAAGATATATGCGGGTGCCGCAGATAGTAGTTTCAAATAAAAAGCCTCCTCTTTTTAATGGGGAGGCTTTTTATTGCCTATTTTGGCCCGTTGGTATAGAATGTAGGTAGCTATGGGACAGTGACATTAGATCCCGTAAACTTGGATAGTTAAATAATTAACCGGCCAATCTGGGGAATAAGGACTTTAATTATCAAGGGTGATGCGGGAATTTCCGTAGTATATTTTGTAATTTCACCCCATTAATTCAAATCATCTATGGGAAATTGGCTTGTAGAAGCAAAAACATTCTCTTAATATTTTCGGATAGGGATTATATTGTTACAGAAACCGTACTGTTAGGGAGGTATCAAATTGAAAGTTTTATTATTGACTGTAACAACCGGTCATGGGCATACACAGGCGGCAAAAGTAATTATGGAGTGCCTGGAAAAAAACGGGGCTCAGTGTAGACTCCTGGATACCTTAGAGTACATAAACCCGATATTGGGTGAATCGGTGGATAAAGGCTATCTGTATTCCACCAGGTATACCCCTCATATGTATGGAAGGATATACGATGCCATAGATAACAGGGACATGGGCGACGGAAAGTTTTCTATAT
>DASRNX010000035.1:0-2888 GCA_035647175.1 Clostridia bacterium
GTATCTGGGTATGATCTTCGATTGAATCTATATAATTGTTCATCATCATTAATGTAATTCATATCCATAAAAGCTCTCCACAGATTTATTGATTTGAACTATATAATCATTCGTTATTTCTTCTTCTACAGCCCTGTTGTAATCCCTTTGGGGGATTAAAACCTTGTCTACCTTTCCTTTAAACACTTCAAATCCAAGAAAGCTTCTATCTTCCAATTCATACTGCATTAACAAACTTTCCCTTCCAGTCGGGGCTATATTTGGTTGTTTGATAATATGCTCTATTATATCTCTAAAAAAGAAAATAGAATCATTTGAAAATGGCAACCCGCCATTCCCGTTCCAATCTAATTCCAATTCTTTAAGATTATTGACCTTCCTTATATTTTCCATCTTTAACAAATCAATCACTCCAGACGCGGTGTTGCTATTAGTTGGAGTCTTCAAATTTAAGTTATAATACCATTGTACGCTGGTTGCCCGATTAATGCTACCTTGTCCCCTGACATTGATATCCCTGTGATAACCCAGAGATGATGCAGTAGATCTAAAAGGGGCTTTCCTATTTTTAGCAAGATCAAATAAATGTTTTGCTGCCGCTGTGTTTCCCGAACCATTAATATATCCAATATTTCCAATATTATTCATTTCTTATCTTCCCTTTGACGTATATCTTATATTCACCCAACTTATCCCCGTCAAACCATACGGTCGTGCAATAATACCCTTCTTTTAAAAAGGTAACATTTCGAAGATCCAGGCTCATAATCAATCCGCTTACTTCCTTGGGAAGATCAATGGCGTTCTTATCTTCAATTTTTGGAATGTTGATGACTCCTGTATTTACAAGCTCATTTCCCGCACAATTTGAAAAAACTAGTTTTATTTCATGTGAATCCCTATCATCAATATCCATGACAGAAAAAATTACAGAAAAAGAAAACGATCCGGGGATAAAGTCGGGCGTCAATGCGGTTAGTACACCTAACGCATTTATGGATTCCCCCGCCTCACTTTGTTCTTTTGTCGTATTTAGGCAATATATAAACGTGGATACATAAGACATACATCAATCCCCCCATAGATTTTTTACCGTTTGGTAACCCGCACTATAAAATAATCTGATATGCTGGACTTAAGCGGAAATTGGCAAAGTTTCCCCCATAACAACTATATAGCATAATTTTACTTTAGTAAACCCACAATTTATTGTATATCCTGTTAGTTGAATCACCATATATAGTAATTGAGCAAAGCATTTAGCCCCAATTGAAGTTCTGGATTTTATACCAAAAGTCAAAATAGCAAAAAGGGAGGTCTCGGATTTATGCCTCCAACCTCCCATATCTGACCTTTAAAAGGATCAGCTTTGCTGTCCCTTACCGCCTATTAATTCCGATTATGAATGAAAATCTTATATCCTAGGCGTCCGAACTAACGGGCTAATGATTTCTATGCCCCGGCGAAAAGCTCCTCGAACTCCTGCATATCCAGCTTCTCCCTGTCAAGCAGGGCCTGGGCCACTCTATGAAGCCCATCCATATGTCCGTTTAACAGCTGTTCCGCCTTGGAATACGCGGTCTGGATTATACTTCTGACCTCGTTGTCTATGGCCGATGCTATGTTTTCACTGTAGTTTCTATGGGTGCTGAAATCCCTTCCTAAAAAGACCTCTTCATGCTTGCCCCCATAGGTTATGGGACCCAAGTTTTCGCTCATACCGTACTCGGTAACCATCTTCCTAGCCATATTGCTGGCCCTTTCGATGTCGTTGGACGCTCCCGTGCTTATGTCGTTTAGGACAAGAGCCTCGGCGACCCTGCCCCCAAGGAGCTGGGTAATATCGTCCAGCATCTCCGATTTGGAAACATAGTACTTATCCTGTTCGGGAAGGGTTAAGGTATAACCCCCTGCCATCCCCCTGGGGATAATGGATATCTCATGGACCGGGTCTGCGGTAGGCAACAGCTTTGCCACCACAGCATGGCCTGCCTCGTGATAGGCCACCAGCCTCTTATCCTTGTCGGTTATAACTCGGCTCCGCTTTTCGGGACCTGCTATAACCCTGGTAATGGCCTCCTCAAGATCTCGCATTTCGATGGCCTTACCGGATCTTCTGGCCACCAGTATGGCCGATTCGTTCATCATATTCTCTATATCCGCACCGGTAAATCCGGGGGTTCTCTTGGCAAGTACCTTTATATCGACTTCCGGATCCAGGGGCTTTCCGCGGGAATGGACCTGAATTATCTCTTCCCTGCCCTTTACATCGGGCACCCCAACCAATACCCTTCTGTCGAATCTGCCCGGTCTTAAGAGCGCCGGATCCAATATATCCGGCCTGTTGGTAGCAGCCAGGATAATGATCCCTTCATTATCGGAGAAACCGTCCATCTCAACTAAGAGCTGGTTTAGGGTCTGCTCCCTTTCATCGTGTCCGCCGCCAAGGCCTGCACCCCGGTGTCTGCCCACGGCATCGATTTCGTCTATGAAGACTATACAAGGTGAATTTTTCTTGGCCTGTTCGAATAGATCCCGAACCCTAGAAGCACCGACACCTACGAACATCTCCACGAAGTCCGAACCGCTGATGGTGAAAAAGGGCACTCCCGCCTCGCCTGCAACGGCTCTGGCCAACAGAGTTTTACCCGTACCGGGCGGACCTACCAGCAATACGCCCTTTGGTATACGAGCGCCCAGCTCTATATATTTTTTAGGATTCTTAAGAAAATCCACGATCTCCTTGAGCTCTTCCTTCTCCTCGTCAGCCCCCGCAACATCGCGGAAGGTCGTCCGTCTCTTCTCATCCGTATGGACCTTTGCCCGGCTTTTACCGAAGGACATGACGCGGTTGCCTCCCCCGCCGCCTTGGGCCTGCTGCATAAAGA
>DASRNX010000036.1:0-3970 GCA_035647175.1 Clostridia bacterium
GATGTCCGATAACGATGCTATCGCAAAGATCGTCTCCGAAAGCACAGATTCTGTATGGCCTAAATAATATAACGAGAGGAATGATAGTCTTATGAGTATTAAACCACTTAAGATTGGATTGATTGGAAGCGGTGCAATCAGTTATACCTATCTAAACACCTTAACCAGCGGATTTTCAGCCGTAGAAGTTGTCGGGTGCTCCGACCTCATCCCCGAAAGGAGCAAGGCACGTGCCGAACTGTTCGGTATCCGCCAGATGACTACGGAAGAAATTCTAGCCGATCCTGAGATTGAGCTTGTGCTCAACACTACCCAGTTATGGAACCACCACCATGTAACCAAAGCGGCTCTTGAGGCCGGGAAGCATGTCTACTCTGAAAAGGCCATGGACCATACCTTAGAGGGCGCAAAAGAGAACTATGAACTGGCAAAGAAAAAGGGTCTGTTGGTCGGCGCTGCCCCTGATTGCTATATGGGTTCTGCCTGGCAGACCGCCAGAAAGCTATTAGATGATGGATATATCGGCCAACCTCTGGTCTGCTATTCCATGTGTATGAGAGGTTATAGTTCCCACGAACGGGGCCCAATGCCTGAAGGTTTTGTCAGGGATCCGATGATGGGCGCCCGCGGCACTACCATCACCTATGATATGGGCGGATACTATATCAATGTGCTTCTAAACCTATTTGGTGCGGTAAAGCGGGTCAGCGGCTATTCTCAAGTATTCACCGGTGATAGAGAATATTATAACACCAAGAATCCTAACTATGGGAAAAAGATCCCGGCAGAAGGCGGAGAGAACCTCATGCTTGGTGCCTTGGAATTTGAGAATGGCGTTTACGGTTCGTTAGTGCTCTGCTCCGAATCCTTCAACCCCGAAGTCCCCAGGGTCGATATCTACGGTACCGAAGGCCATATGTCCCTGCCGGATCCTAACTACTTCGGCGGCTGGGGTAATGATGTAATCATACTTCAGAGAAAGGGTAACGGAAGCGAGAGCTTTAAGATTCCCTTCACCCATGGATTCAGTGATACCGATCCAAGCGTTATGCCGAAGAGCGGCAAAGGTGAGCCCTGCCACAACAGCTGGCGTGGGGTTGCCGTCGTAGACATGGCATATGCCATCCGCAGGGGTCGTCCGGCCCGAAGCAGTGCCGAGCTGGCATTGCATACAGTTGAAATCATCGACGCTATCGATAGAAGCAATGAGGACGATAGAGTGCATACCATGGCTTCCCGTCCGGAGAGACCGGCACCCTTAAAGCCCGGTTATTACGGAAACGTCAACGTCATGGAGGCGTCTTTGGATAGCTAATAGCTGAAAAAAGATATAGATAGGCTGTATTCATTATATATTTATTGTTTTAACTGTGGATTAGGGGAGAGTCTACGTTTGGGATAGGATACACCGAAGGCTCTCCCGCTAATCTCAATTGGATGCAGGAAGGATTGATACTACATAAATGTTGTGATATAATGTAGTGTAAGAGAAATGCGGTCTTGCGGGAAAAAACAACTATACTATATAAGCTTGCTTCAGCATTTTATTTGGAGGGTTGTTATGGCTAGGAAGGTTTGGGAAGTCCCATTGGAATTGGTGCATAACAAGATACCAAGATATCCGGGCGGTAGGGAGATCGATAGGTTTAGGGGATTAAAAGATTGCCAGGATGATGGTAAGCCGGAAGCATGGGTAGGCTCGACAACACGTGCAGCTGGGATACATAAGGACAGGGACCTGGGTCTATCAGAGGTAATTTTGCCATCGGAGGATGTTATCCTGTTAAAGGACCTGATAGACAAATACCCCAAGCAGCTATTAGGGGAAAAACACTTTAAGCGATATGGACAGGAACTATGCATCTTAGTAAAATTATTGGATGCTAAAAATCAACTGGGATTACAGACCCATCCCACCAGAGAGTACGCCAAGGCCCATTTTGATTCAGACTTTGGCAAGACCGAAAGTTGGTATATTATTGGACTGAGGGAAGACCAGGAGGAGAGGCCCTATGTCCTGCTGGGATTTAAAGAAGGGGTCACCAGGGAAATATTCGAAGGATTATACGATAATGAGGACATCAAATCCATGGAAGAATGGTGTCACAAAATCCATGTGTCGCCAGGTGATATGTTTCTGGTAGATGCAGGGGTCCCCCATGCAGTCGGTCCGGGATGCTTTTTAGTCGAGGTCCAAGAGTCTTCAGATATCACCGTCGGCGCAAGGAAAAGGGAATTTCCCACTGAGGCCGAAGAACTGGCATATAAGAATAGGCTCCTGGGCTGTTACATATATGACGGGAGCAGCTACGGGGAAAACCTTGAAAAATATAAGATCCCACCAGTGATAAACAGAACGGATCAAGGCGGTACCGAAAAGGTATTGCTTGGCCGAACCAATACGTCGTACTTTGGGATAACCGAAAGTGAGGTTAGGGGTGAATTCCCCATGGAAAACACCGGAACCTTTTCAATAGCTATAGTCTTGGAAGGGGAAGGCGAAATAGTCTACAGTGGGGGCACCATGGATATTCGAAAGGGTAGCGAAGTGTTTTTGCCTGCGGGTATCCAGGATGCGATACTAAAGAGTGAGAACAACACTACGCTAAAGGTGGTACAAGCCTTTCCGCCGGAGATCATCTAGGGAATATAAATTATTTCTATTTTTCAGCTGATGAAATACATAAAGGTTGATAAAATACACAAGGGCTGTTGGATGTTCATTTCCATGTCCATTTGGAGAAAACCAAGGCTTATTCTATTAAAAACAGCCATCGTCTCCAATCGAGGCATAAAATCTACTTTCTGTTACCATAGGACTAAAACGAGATTTAATTGTAAAACCTATAAATACATAAATTATTTATAAGGAGAGGAATATCATCATGGCAAGAGTAAAACCGGTTAAAGTAGGCCTCGTAGGTTCCGGGGCTATCAGCAAATCATATCTTAGTAGCATGATAAAAAATTTCTCCATTTTAGATGTCGTAGGTTGTTCCGATATCATTCCGGAGCGCAGCCAAAACCGCGCAGAAGAATTTGAAATAGAACAGCTTACAAATGAAGAGATATTTAATAACCCAGAAATCGAGATAGTGTTAAACACCACATATCCCCTTTCCCACTACGAAGTATCCAAGGCCGCTCTTTTGGCGGGGAAAAATGTCCACAGTGAAAAGATGATGGCGGTTACCATGGACGAAGCCAGGGAGCTTGTCTCCATAGCCAAAGAGAGAGGCCTGAGGATAGGCATGGCACCTGATACATTTTTGGGCGGAGGTCTGCAGACAGCCCGTAAGCTTCTCGATGCCGGATTTATAGGTGAACCCTTAACGGCCAGGGCCAAGGTTATGCGCGGGTATCATATGCGTGGCGAAACCGAGGGGGATCGCCTGCCCTTTATTATGACCCCGGGCGGCGGGATACCCTACGATATGGGAGGTTATTATCTCCATGCCCTGATCTTTTTGCTCGGTGGAATAAACAGGGTTACCGGCTTTGCAAAGACCCGCAAGGATAACTACGTATATGAAAACCCGAGGCACCCTAAGTACAAGGAGAGCTTTGACTACGATACACCAAATATACTGGTAGGCGCTCTTGAATTTGAGCGGGGTTGTTATGGGACCCTAACCACTATTTCCGAGGCATTTGGCGAGATTCCCAAAGTTGAAATTTATGGGACCGAGGGCGTTCTCATATGCGGGGATCCCAATACCTTTGGCGGGCCTATATATCTAAAACATGACAACGGCTCGTGGAAGGATTTCCCGCCGCATGAAATACCCCTTACTCATGGATACAATGACGGGGATTATCGGGGTATCGGCGTAGCGGATATGGCATGGGCTATTCGAAATAACAGGCCCCATCGATGTAGCGCAGAGCTGGGCTTCCATACCTTTGAAGTAATCAACGGTATAATGGAGAGCTGTAACACAGGGAAGGTTTATGAGATGACATCCAAGTG
>DASRNX010000037.1:0-3985 GCA_035647175.1 Clostridia bacterium
CAAATCGAATTCGTTCCTGATTCTGAGTGCAGTCAAAATATCATCTGCCCTGTGGGCATGGGCTTTTAGGGGTATTTCTTTGTTTAATACCTTTACCAGAATCTCCATCTTCAGGTCCCTGTCCGGCATCTTGTCGGGATCCGCTTTTCCCTTCTCCAACTTCTCCCTATAATCCTGTGCCTTGACCAGGTTCTCCCTGAGAATAGCTGCTGTTGCCATCCGGGTGCTGGGTGCCTTCTTTTGCCCGTCATAGACCCATTTGGGATTCTCCCCAAAGGCAACCTTCAGCGCCAAGGGCTCCTTAAATACCATGTCGTCTACACGCCTGCCATAGGTTTTAAGGGCCGCAAACTGTCCCCCGATTACATTGGCACTTCCGGGACCGGTTACCACCGAGGTAATGCCGTTTTCTCTGGCCTCGCGAAAGCAATTGTCCTCGGGGTTTATCCCATCTATGGCCCTAAGTTCAGGAGTAGCCGGGTCCGTGGCTTCGTTTCCGTCGGAACCTTCAAACCCTATCCCATCCTCCCACATCCCGATATGGCAGTGAGCGTCTACTATGCCCGGCATAACCCACATACCCCCAGCGTCTATAACCTCTGCGCCTTCGGGGACCTCAATGTCCTCTCCAATCTCTAGGATCACCTTCCCTTTTATCAGGATGTCTCCCTTCTCGTATACCTTCTCATTCATGGTGAGAACCTTACCGTTTTTAATTAAAATCATCTTATTACCCCCATCTATGTATTTTCTAAATAACCTCATTAATTTAGCGAATTTCTTAACTACATATCCCTCATGGTAAGGGAAATCCTGCCCCTTGCGGTATCTACGCTTAAAACCCTAACCTTTACTATATCCCCCACCTGTACTACATCCATGGGATGCTTTACATATCTGTCAGCCAGCTGGGAGATGTGTACCAGCCCATCCTGATGCACCCCTATATCCACAAAGGCCCCGAAGTCCACCACATTTCGAACGGTTCCTGTTAGGATCATATCGGGCTTTAAGTCATTAATGTCCATTACATCGGTCCTGAGTATAGGCTGTGGCAGCTCTTCCCTCGGATCCCTTCCCGGTTTTTTCAGCTCCTCTAAAATGTCCGTCAGAGTCGGGATGCCAAGCCCCAAGGTAGCGGACAGCTCCTTTAAATCCCACCCCTTCGTCGCCCCTTGAAGCCCCCTTAAAGAATCCTGGGATAAATCCCCCAATGAATATCCCCTCAGTTCTAGCAATTTCTCGGTTGCCCCATAGGCTTCGGGGTGAACAGCGGTGTTATCTAGTATATTGTCCCCGCCGGGGATCCTCAAAAATCCTGCACACTGCTCAAAGGTTTTAGGACCCAATTTGCTTACCTTTAAAAGCTCCTTGCGGGAGGCAAACTTACCCTTCTCACCCCTGTAGGTCACGATGTTTTTAGATACGGTCTTGCTTATTCCGGCAACGTATTGAAGCAGGGACGACGAGGCGGTGTTGAGGTCCACCCCAACGCTATTTACGCAATTTTCCACCACCCCCTGAAGGGTATCCGCCATCCTCTTTTGGTTGACATCGTGTTGGTATTGGCCTACCCCGATGGCTTTGGGATCGATTTTTACCAGCTCTGCCAAGGGATCCTGAAGCCTTCTGGCGATGGATACTGCGCTCCTTAATGCTGCGTCAAATTCAGGAAACTCCTCGCTCCCAAGGGCCGATGCGGAATATACCGAGGCCCCTGCCTCGTTGACAATTGCATAATAGACCCTATCATCTATTTCCTTTAACAGGTCTGCAACCACCATTTCAGTTTCCTTCGATGCCGTTCCGTTACCTATAGCTATTATGTTGACACTATGCTTTACTATTAATTGCCGCAAATAGTCCTTGGCCTTGCCCGTATCATGGTGGGGCAGGGTCATATATATAACCCCTGTATCCAGCACCTTACCGGTCCCGTCTACCACAGCCACCTTGTTGCCGGTTCGATATCCGGGGTCAAGGCCCATGACTATCCGGTCCTTTACGGGAGGCTGGAGGAGTAGGTTGTTTAGGTTTTCTCCGAAGACCTTGATGGCCTGCTCTTCGGCAACCTCCGTCAGGTGATTTCGGATCTCCCTTTCAATGGACGGGGCTATGAGCCGCTTATAGGAATCTGAAACTATCTCCTCGATATAAGGAAATACTATGCTGTTTTTGTTGGTCACCACTCTGGACTGTATCAAACTGAGCATACCCTGTTCATCTATATCAATCTTTACGCTTAGGATGCCTTCCTTTTCGCCACGATTGACGGCAAGAATTCTGTGGGGTACTATCCTCTTTACGGCCTCGCTATATTCATAATACATCTCGTATACGGACTGCTCCTTAGTATCCCCTGTCACAGCCAATAAACCACGATCGAAGGTATATTCTCGTATAGCCTTTCTAAGGTCCGCATCGTCGGATAAAACCTCTGCTACGATATCCATTGCCCCCTTCAGGGCTTCCTCAGCGGTGGTTACCTCTTTTCCCAGATCTATGTAGGAGGAGGCAACTTCTAAGATATCCCCTTCCGTCAGCTCTTGTGCCAGCAATATGTCTGCCAAGGGCTCAAGGCCTTTCTCTCTGGCGATGGTGGCCCGGGTTCGCCTTTTTGGCCTGTAGGGCCTGTAGATGTCCTCCAGTTCCGTCATGGATGCAGCCCCATTTATCTTCTCCGTCAGTTCCCCGTCGAGTTTACCCTGCTCGTCTATGAGCCGCGTGATCTCCTCCCGTCTTGCTTTCATGTTCCGAAGATAAGTAAGTTCTTCTTGGAGGTTTCGAAGCTGGGCATCGTCCAGCCCCCCGGTAACTTCCTTTCTATATCTGGAAATAAAGGGAACGGTATTGCCTTCATCTAGAAGGGCTATGGTGTCTTCCACCTGTTTTTCCCTTACGTCCAATTTTTTTGCCAATGCCAAAACTATATCCTGCATAAGACAACTCCTCTATATTAGCTTTAAAATTTGATTATTATATACTTGGGAGGTCTTTAAGAGTCCAAACCAACCCGACATGGAAAGTATTTGTATAATTGGTATTGTATTTAATAGCGAGTTGCATGTCAACACCAACTGTCTATTGTATGTGGGACTTGGCTATAGTATCCTTTAGGTGGATGCATTAGTATTTTGGCTCAGGGGAGGAAGGACTAATTGATAAGCGTAACCTTACTGGGATCCGGGGGCGGTATGCCTATGCCCGGCAGATATCTTTCGTCTATGCTCATAGGTTTTCAATCCCGAAAGATACTCATAGACTGCGGAGAAGGAACTCAGGTATCCATGAGGGAGAATAAGACCGGGTTTAAGACCCTGGATATCATATGTATAACCCATTGTCACGGGGATCACATCTTTGGTCTGCCGGGGCTAGGGCGAAGGGGGATAAAGCTAACCTATATTACCGATACCCGGCCTATTGATACCATACCGGCCTTTGTCAGTGAAAGCGATTTGCTCGTATGCGAGGGGACCTACGGAGATGACGAGGATCTTCGAAAGGCTATAGAGAATAAGCATATGACCTTTGGAGAAGCCGCCGGATTAGCCGTAAGGGGCAATGTAAAAAAGCTCTGGCTCACCCACTTTAGTCCCGCAATGGATGAACCGGAGCTATATTTTAAAAATGCAACAGACGTTTTCCCAAATGCCGTCCTAGGGTATGATGGCATTACCATGGACCTAAAATTTTAACCCTAAGGGGTCATCTGTTGTGCTCATCGCAGATTTGACCGGTGAATTCCAGATTGCCCTTGGTGTATTGCTCTGCAGCTTCCTTTGCGTCCCCCCCGGCCCCTGTTACTACCTCAATGCCGTTTTCACGAAAAATCTCTGCGGCTCCGCCGCCCATCCCGCCGGAGATAATAACGTTCACCCCGAGATTATTTAGGAAGTTGGGCAAAAAACCCGGCCTGTGCCCCGGATTGGGAATCGATTCACTTTTAACTATCCTCTTATCCTCTATGTAATAGATATTAAAG
>DASRNX010000038.1:0-31375 GCA_035647175.1 Clostridia bacterium
GGTGCTCTACCGACTGAGCTAATGGCCCCTATCGATAATACTTCAGTTTAATGGCGCGCCCAGAGGGATTCGAACCCCCGACCCCCAGATTCGAAGTCTGTAACTCTATCCAGCTGAGCTATGGGCGCATACTTGGAGCGGGTGATGGGGATCGAACCCACACGGCCAGCTTGGAAGGCTGGAATTCTACCATTGAACTACACCCGCAAATCGGCTAACAATTAAAAATTTTACCATAAAATCAATAGAATGTCAATATCTTAATTATTAATAGGTTGCCGATTCGTACGACAGCGAATTTTAGTATAAACCAAATTTGCCATCTCGTCAAGTCCAATTTTTAAAATTGAATATACTGCAACTTTAAGTCAATCGCTAGTGTAGCATCCGGCCCTAGAGGGTACAACAGGTGATACTTTTGCGTTCAATATTATGATTAAGATGTCAAAACTACATTTCACTAAAAAATATGCTTTATATAGCGGTTGACATAATAATCAGTACGATATATAGTACCATAAATTGGTATTATGACCTTTTGACATTTGAATCATATTATTAGTATCATACAGCAATTAAATAAGGCCTTTCCCCACCATAATCCATCTTAATTTTTCTAGCGCGATGGAGCGGTGGCTAATTGCATTCTTTACACCATCCCCCAGTTCTGCGAAAGTCTTGTCATAGCCGTCTGGAATAAATATTGGATCATAGCCAAAACCATTATCCCCTTTGGGCTTGTCCGCAATTCTTCCACGACAAATCCCCTCCGCGATGTCCCTTTCGCCATTAGGATGCACAAGAGCCATTACGCATCTAAACTGGGCATTCCTTTCCCCTTCCGGAATATTACTTAAAAGCCTGAGCAATTTCTTGTTGTTGCTTTCATCTGTGGCGTCTTGGCCCGAAAATCGTGCAGACAGAACCCCCGGTTGTCCGCCTAGGGCATCTACTTCCAGGCCTGAATCGTCGGCCAGTGTCAATTCCTCGGCGAATCCCATAACGCACAGGGCCTTCTTTATAGCATTCTCTTTAAAGCTATGACATCCTTCCATAATTTCTCCTGTAAACCCAATATCCTTTAGGCTAAGCAATTCAAATCCTCGTGAACCTATAATTTCGCTTATCTCTTTGATTTTCCCAGTGTTATTGGATGCTATTATTAACCTCTTCATAATGCTCCTTTTATGATTAATGATACAGATCCCATGGTTCTCCCAGAAAGCAATAAAGGTCTTGATCACATACGATACCCATATTAGATCGTAATACGCCAAAGTTATATCGTATATTAAGTACACCTGTAGTACCTTCTGGGATAAAACCATTATACAGCATTGTTTAATACATTAAAAGTATATTGGAAAATTCTAATATTCGTTGGCAAACGCCGGTGCGGACAAAGGTGTACCCCCCTTATATTCTACCCCTTCAACTAGGATTTTTAGGTTTTCCACCTCCGGAAACTGCGTAGCGGTGAGGCCCATTGCCTTTAATACCACGGACTCATGTTCGGAATCCCTCAGAGCCTCAAATTCCTTGCTTAAATTGACATAGGTTATACCGTTATCTAATTGGACCCCCAGTATTTTGGTTTCTTCCGGGATATCAAAGTGAAGATTGGATCCAAGCTTTGGTCCGCTTATCAATTCATCCAAAGCGGTTTCTAAAGTGGCGGATGGACTCGATGTTATTCTGGTTATTGGTACAAGATATTCATACCTGCTGGAGGATGTATTGTGGAAATACACCATAACCTCCGCACCATTGCCCTGGGACTCCGGCGACAATTCCAAATTTATTTCACTAGGCTTAATAGGATCACCCACGTGGGTACCGTACTTTAAGGTATCCACTATCTTTCCGTCGAATAGAAGCTGTACCCGGTCTATAGCAGGGAATTCTGCTAGGGTCATGGCCACCCCTTTAACCATATTGTTCTCTGCGACGGCATCGGGGTAATCCATCGCAATACCGTTAAGGTCTACCTTTGCTAAACCATCGTTAATAGAAATTCCGTTTATCACAGTATTTGCAGGTAATAAGGGCTTTAAGCCCATCTCCAGCATCGCCTGTTGTTGTTCGGGTGTATCCATGAGTTTAATTAGGGTAGCTCTAGCAATTCCCTCTTCCCATTGTATTTTTCTCATCACCGGTACCAGATATCCAAAATCATCTTGGTAAAACAAAATTGTTTCCCTGGTGTTCTCTTCCTCTTCAGTATCTCCCCCCTCAAGTTCCGGGACTTCTTCCTCTGCAGGCGTAACGTTGCCTTTCTTTCGTATTATCCCGCATCCGGAAGCCGCTATTGAAAAAATTAGTAGAAACAATATTACTAAAGTCAACTTTTTGTAAAACATGGTCTCCCCCCTCACCAATATCTTGGTATTATTTATATTAAAAATTGGGATGGAGTATGTCTATAGGTCTAATAAATTTATCGAATACGTTGCAGTGGATATTGCTATATATGTTACGGAAAGATTTTTTACAAATTTAGTTAAATTATGTGGTACTCTGCCAAAACAATGTATTTTCCGTAACATATGAATTGGGGATATTGTTTGGTCAATTGAGCGATTTGTTTTTTATTTACCCATTGTTTCTTATGCGTTTGTTAAAATATCGGGATTGGGATTTGTTATCCGCCAAAAATAATGTATAATGGTTCTCTGTAGGAGGGAAAAAATATGGCTTTGGATGGCGTTTTGTTAAACTGCATTCTGACGGAATTAAAGGATACGATAATTGGGGGGAGGATTGACAAGGTATATCAACCCGAAAAGGATGAAGTCCATTTGGGGATTAGATGTAAAAACCAGGACAGAAGACTCTTAATTTCTGCAAGTCCCAATTATCCCAGAATTCATCTTACTGGGAGACAAAAAATCAATCCAATAACCCCGCCTGTTTTTTGCATGGTATTGAGAAAGCATCTATTAGGCGGTAGAATCATCGAAATAGAACAACCCGACTTCGAAAGAATACTAATTTTATCCATAGAAGCCCGGGATGAATTAGGTGACCTATCGGTAAAGCGGTTGATAGTCGAAATAATGGGCAGGCACAGCAATATCATTTTAGTGGACGATGGAGAATTAATTATAGACAGTGTTAAGCGTATCAATAAAGACATAAGTAGGGTGAGGCGGGTCCTGCCCGGAGAAACATATAATTTCCCCCCCTCCCAAAATAAGCATAATCCCCTGACTCAGGATATAAACACCCTGGAAAATATTTTAAACATGGCCTTTGAACCCAAAAGAATCGCAGGAATAATATTGAACAACTTTACCGGGATATCTAAGGTTACTGCCCAGGAGATAGTATATCGCGCTATGCCCGAGGATCCCGATGACCTTAATCCGGCCGGGGGTTCTTGCGCCTGGGAAAAACTATGTGTTTCATTTATAACCTTTTTTGAGGGAGTAAAAAAAATGGATTATGATCCCTCCCTGCTGATGGATGAAACCGGACGGCCATTGGACATATTTCCTTTTCCATTTTATCAATTTCCGACGAGATTACAGAAACGCTTTAGCTCTGTGTCCGTTGCATTGGATTCCTTCTTTGAAACCCGTGACAGTGTAGAGAGGGCCCATCAGCGTACTTCTCATATCTTAAGGGTACTCAACACAAATTTAAATCGGGTTCAAAAGAAACACAGAGTCTTATTGGATGAATATGGGGAGGCCAAGAATGCGGATATATATAGGCTATTCGGTGAATTGATTACAGCAAATCTCTACCAGATCCCCAAAGGCGCCGTAGATGTTGAATTGGTAAATTATTATGATCCTGAAGGTAAATCTGTTATGGTCCCCTTGGATAAAGGGAAGACACCCAACCAGAATGCCCAAAGTTATTATAAAAAGTACAATAAAGCGAAGAACGCCTTGATCATGATAAACAGGCAACTGAAGGACGCAAGAGCGGAGATACAATACCTGGAAAATCAGTTGGATAATTTAGATAAATGTACTGAGGACCCCGAAATCCAAGAGATACATGATGAACTGGTTGAAGAGGGATATATCAGGCTTCGGAACAGAAAGAAACCCCAAAAGGGATCCATCAAATCTAAGCCTTACCACTTTGTCTCCTCCGACGGTTTTGATATCTTTGTGGGAAAAAACAATACACAGAACGACAGATTGACCTTAAGAACAGCGGGACCCAATGACCTATGGCTTCATGTCAAAGAAATTCCCGGTTCACACGTCGTAGTAAAATCCCAAGGTCAAAATATTCCGGACAAAACGTTGCTGGAGGCAGGTGTTTTAGCCGCCTATTTTAGCAGGGCCAGGGATTCGTCCAATGTACCGGTTGATTATTGTCCGCGAAAGAATGTACGCAAACCCAGCGGCGCAAAAGCAGGAATGGTCATATACGATAATTATAAGACTATGTTTGTAACGCCGGAAAGGGGTATAATGGACCGATTAAAAGGCGTATGATGTCCCCTATTCCACATCGTTATTAAGATACCCATGGGGCCTCATGGTATATGTTGTCTTATCATTTTCGGTGTAATGCAGGCTGGCATTTATAGATACTATATGTCGATTTTTATTATGCTTTATCTGGACGCCATCGGGTCTTCCATCGTCTTGACGCCGAACTAGGTAATTGTCCATTATTTCCGTAGCATTTTCATTGCTGATATTATCATAGACCATGAAATAATCATTTTCATTCATGATGAGAGAAATATCATAGAGCCCATCCCTGAGCACCCGATGCTCTAAAATGCTGTCCAACATAATTACCACCCTTTTCTTGGTATAGTCTTAAAGCCTAAGGTTACATCGCGGGAAACTATCGCCTCGGTTATTGCTGCCCGCATGTTTCGGCGGGGCGGGCAATTTTACCCACATCCTGTTTGTACGACACGAGCCCGGCAGTTATAAAGGTAAAAGGTATTCTTCCGCCCCCTTTTAGCATCCCCATTATATTTTGCACCCAATATAAATAATAATACACAAAAAATCGCCGTGGCAATTACATTTACAAATTGTAATCGCCGCGGCGAAAATTTAATTGATGCGCTATACCGGTTCATTGTCTTACCCAAGGCACCTTAAGCAATCCCCATGGGCAAAAGACCGAATTAAAAGCGATAGACTCTTTTAAATCCTTTGGATCAAATGATTTAGGAATCTACCCGTCCTCGAAGCTGCTATAGGGTGATTATTTCATACCCTTGCTCTATATATGTAGACATGGCCGGATGCCCGCCCATCTCGTCGCCCATGGGTATCCCGACATTCTTGTTGTAATCCAATACTCCAAGCTTAGCAGAGCATGCCTTACATATGGCGGCAATCAGGCCCATCTCTTTAGCCCTTTTATATAGCTTATTACCCGATTCTTCCAAATCCTTAACCAATTTAACGGCTTCCCCCTCAATGATCACCTTTGATTCGTAACCTTTGCTCTGTAAATCAAGAACATTGAGCAACACGTGTTGAAAACACATCAGTTCACCTTGAAATGCGAAAATTGCATACTTGCTCAAAAATATCCACCCCTTTTTTGTATTTGCTTATCGTTACCCTTCATCTGCGGTTCTCAAACAATCTTCCTGCTTCCGGGCTTTACAATGGGTATTCCCAAAAGACATAACGGGCAGGAATCAGGTGCGTGGGACTGGACTTTCATAGATAAAAGGGCCCGGAATTTTACGCCGAAATCCGCCAGACCCTGACTTCTGTCTACAAGGCTTCCAACCCCAACCACCATAGAGCCCATGCTAGCCACCAATTCCATCACTTCTCTCACCGAACCCCCGGTAGTTACTACGTCCTCCACTACCAATACCCTTGTATTTTTTGGGAGCTCAAAACCACGTCTCAAGACCATAATGCCATTTTCTCTCTCTGCGAAGATGTTTTTGACCCCGATACTTCTGGCTACCTCATAGGCTAAAATAATCCCCCCTAAAGCCGGGCCTATCACTATTTCTACACCATCTTCCTCAAAGGATAGCGCCAATTGGCGGGCTAAGACCTCTGCAAATTCCGGATATTGAAACACCTTTGCACACTGCATGTACTTGTCGCTGTGTAACCCCGATGTCAACTGAAAATGTCCTTCCATTAAAGCATTCGTTTTCTTAAATATCTGTAATATTTCTTCCCTATCCGTCATTTTCCACTCCTCCTCATGGCATTATTATACTCTTTAGATTCCATTTTGAACTGCAGAAGATGCGACATTGCGTTAATCGTGAATACAGCGGTCGCCTGTTCTAAACACTATAACGAAGGCTCCCTATAAGTTCCTTTATACGGGGGACCCCATTTTCTGTCATATACGCTTTTAAGCCGTCCAATATCTCCATCATTGCGTTGGGAGATACCAAATTTGCGGTACCCACAGCCGCTGCCGTCGCCCCTGCCAATAAAAATTCTGCAGTGTCCTCCCCCGACATTATACCCCCCATCCCTATTACGGGTATTTTGACTGCGCCGGATACCTGCCAGACCATTCTGAGAGCCAAGGGCTTAATAGCGGGGCCTGAGAGCCCGCCCGTAATGTTGGCGAGAATAGGCTTTCTGGTCTTGGCATCAATAGCCATACCTAAAAATGTATTGACAAGCGAGATTGCGTTCCCTCCCCCCTCTTGGGCTGCCAGGGCGATTTGGGTTATGTCTGTTACATTTGGGGTCAATTTAACGATTAGGGGATGGCGAACACGCTGTTTGACCTCTTTGGTTATGGCGTAAACCGTCTTGGGGTCCGTACCAAAAGCTATTCCGCCTTCCCTTACATTTGGGCATGATAGGTTTAATTCTACCATATCTACGGATGAATCCGCTAATCTGCTTGCAAGTTCCGAGTATTCTCCCGGAGTATTGCCATTGATATTGGCGATAATAACAGTTTTGTACTCTTTAAGAATAGGTAAGTACTTTTCTAGAAATAAATCAATTCCGGGGTTTTGCAGCCCGACACTGTTCAGTATCCCCGAGGGAGTTTCGGCTATTCTGGGGGGCGGGTTGCCTTTCCTGGGCTCTAGGGTTAATCCAGTGACGGCTATGCCGCCCAATTGATTTAAATCCATATACCTTTCATATTCCAATCCAAAGCCATAGGTTCCTGATGCGGCGATAATCGGATTCTTAAAATGGACACCTGCGATATCAATATTGAGATCTAATTCCTTCATCCGAGTAAAACCTCCTCACTCCAAAACACCGGCCCATCAGCGCATACCTTTTTGTAGTCCCGATGCCCATCATCCCCGATCTCACAGGAGCATACCATGCATCCCCCGACACCGCATCCCATCCTCTCCTCTAGGGATATTTGGCAAGGGATATCATGCTCCGCAACAAAACTTTGAAGGATCTTGAGCATAGGGACAGGTCCGCAAGCCAATATGATATCCGGTCTTTCATGGGAAAGCTTATGCCTTAGCGAGTGGAGAATTGGTCCTTTTTCACCCATACTGCCGTCATCCGTTGAGATGAATACTTCCCTACTGAAACTTTCAAAGTCCTGTATTTGATATGCCGCAGACCGGGAACGGAACCCCAAGAAGGAGGTAATATCCAAATGTCCAAAGCGTTGCCCGATAAATTTTATAGGGGCCACACCGCATCCCCCACCTACGATGTATAACTTCATACAACCTTCCGGGATCCAAAACCCTCTTCCCAATGGTCCTAAGACATCCAGCTTTGTATCTTTTTTTACCCCTGACAGGATATTAGTTCCCTTACCCACCACCTGGTATATAAGGTCGACCTGCCCTGTAGTGAGGTCCACGCCGTTAATGCTGATAGGGCGGCGAAGCAATAATGAGGCGTCTTCCGGAATCTTAATGTGTACAAATTGACCCGGTTGGGCGCGTTGGGCTATTTCTCCTGCATCCAAGGTCATTTTATAGATGAAATTTGCTATTTCATAGTTTTCCAGAACCCTCACTTCGTATCTTAACATTTATCTATCTCCTCCATGGGGTAAATTTCTAAGCCATCTTCACCCATTCTCAATTCGATGGTGTCTAGGAAGGCGTTGGCGGTATCTAATGAAGTCATACAGGGAATAGAATGTTCAACGGCCATTCTACGCAGCCTAAATCCATCGCGTTCCTGAACCCTGCCCTTAGTGGGCGTGTTGACAATGATGTTGATTTTACCTTCTTTAATATAGTCTTCAATATTGGGCTCCCTCTCCCCTATGCGCCTAAGGACATTGGCGGGTATATAATTAGAGTGCAATTGGAGGGCGGTACCTGAGGTTGCATAAATTTTAAACCCCAGCTTGAAAAAACGGGAGGCAATGGGTATGAGCTCTTGCTTGTGGGTATCGGAAATTGTTAAGAGCACGCTACCTGTCTTGGGAAAATTATATCCTGCCGCCAACATTCCCTTATACAAAGCCTCTGAAAAGGTTTTGCCAACTCCTAACACCTCGCCGGTGGATTTCATTTCAGGTCCAAGGCCGGTGTCTACAAGGGGCAATTTTTCAAAGGAAAAGACCGGCACTTTTACTGTAGTTTTTCCCTGTGCTTTGTGGAGGTCCATGCCGTATCCCATTTTTTTAAGGGGATAGCCCAGGCTTACCTCTGTAGCCAGTTTCACCATCGGTATTCCTGTAACTTTACTTAGATAAGGTACAGTCCTGCTGGATCTGGGATTCACTTCAATAACATATACCCTTCCGCCGTGTTCCACAAATTGAATATTGACAAGCCCTAAGACCCCCAATGCCCTTGCCAATCTTCTTGTATAATCCACTATCTGCTCAACAACTCCGCCGGAAAGACCTTGGGGCGGGTAGACCGATATACTATCCCCCGAGTGTACCCCTGCCCTTTCAACATGCTCCATAATGCCCGGGATTAGCACATCTTCGCCATCGGATATTGCGTCCACTTCGATTTCATTGCCCATAATGTATTTATCGATGAGAATAGGGTGCTCTTGTCTAGAGAGGTTGATAATCGCCATGTATTCGGCTATGTCATCATCGCTGTAGGCAATTTCCATTCCCTGACCCCCTAACACATAAGAAGGCCGCACCAAAACGGGGTATCCTAGGGCCCTGGCAGCCGACTGGGCTTCATGGGTGGTGAATACGGTGGTCCCCTTAGGCTGCGGAATATCCAGTCTTGAAAGCAATCGGTTAAATTCTTCCCGATCCTCTGCTTGATGGATGGATTTTAGCGAGGTTCCTATTATATCATATCCGGCATCCTGTACCGCCTTGGCAAGTTTTATAGCAGTCTGTCCCCCGTATTGTACTATTACTCCCAAGGGCTTTTCCTTCTCCAAGACACCTATCACATCCTCCGGGGTTAAGGGCTCAAAATAGAGCCTGTGGGATATATGGGGGTCTGTACTGACCGTCTCGGGATTATTATTTATGATCACGGTTTCATAGCCCATCTTCTCAAGGGCTTGTATGCAATGGACAGAGCAATAGTCAAATTCTATTCCCTGGCCTATGCGAATGGATCCGGAGCCTAGGACTATAATTGTATTATTTCTGCAGGCGCTCGGTCCTAACTCTAAATTATAGGTGGAGTAATGGTACTCGCCGGCACGATTTCCACGTCGGGCATAGGGTTTAATTATACCGTAAGACGGTTTGATCCCATATCTATCCCTCATTTTTTTAATAATCCCTGTGGGGACGCCGCAGAGCTTGGCTATTGTGTTATCCGAGAACCCTAACTTCTTTGCTTTCAATATGGACTCTTTATCCAAACTCCCGGGTATTTTAGCGTACAGTTCCCTTTCCATACTCAAAATGGTATGGATCTTTGTGAGAAAAAAGTTATCAATTCTCGTGGATTTTTGTATATATCCCAGCGGAATCCCCCGCCTTATAGCTTCTGACACAACGAATAAACGCTCGTCGGTATTCTCCGAAAGCCTTGAATTTAGGGCCTCATGGGATAGGCTTTGCAATGATTCCGCAAAGAGACCCAGTCCTTCCATGCCGGTTTCCAAGGATCGCACCGCTTTTAAAAGGGCCTCTTCAAAACAATGCCCGATAGCCATTATTTCACCCGTCGCCTTCATCTTTGTTCCCAAAGTTTTGTCGGCCTTTACAAACTTATCAAAGGGCCATTTAGGAATCTTGACAACGATATAATCTAAATCGGGGCTATAGGAAGCACAGTTATCACGATGGTTATTCCCCTCTATTTCTGTCAACATATAGCCTAGGGCAATTTTAGTAGCGACTCTGGCTATGGGGAAACCAGTGGCTTTGGAAGCCAGAGCACTGGAACGGCTTACTCTGGGATTTACTTCGATTACATAATAATCCAAGGAATGGGGATCTACAGCATACTGGACATTGCACCCCCCTTGGATCTCTAATGAATTTATTATGTTAATGGATGCTCTTTTCAGCATCTCATACTCTTCCTTTCCAAGGGTTTGGGAGGGAACAACCACTATACTGTCACCCGTGTGAATTCCAACGGGGTCAATATTTTCCATATGACATACGATAATACAATTCCCATCCCCATCTCTAACGACTTCGAATTCGACTTCCTTCCAGCCGGCAATGGATCTTTCTATCAATACCTGTCCAACCCTACTAAGCCGAATGCCCTCTTTTGCTATATCTGTAAGCTCTTCCCGGTTGGACGCCATCCCACCCCCTGTTCCGCCGAGGGTGTACGCAGGCCGAACCACCACAGGATATCCCACCTCTTGGGCAAAGGCTGTAGCCATGTCCAAGTCCGTAGCCATGCTACTCTCAACGACAGGCTCGCCGATTCGCATCATGGCCCTCTTAAAGGATTCCCGATCTTCAGCCTTATTTATAGAATCCATGGATGTTCCCAGAAGACGCACCCCCTGTGCTTCCAAAAAGCCGTCCTCGGCTAGTTCCATGGCCAGATTAAGAGCGGTTTGCCCACCCAGTGTCGGCAATATGCTGTCCGGTCTTTCTTTGACAATAACTTTTTTTATTACTGAAGCGGTTAAGGGCTCTATATATGTGCGGCTTGCCATATTTGGATCCGTCATTATAGTCGCAGGGTTGCTATTTACCAACACCACCTCAATGCCTTCCTCACGCAGAGCAATACATGCTTGGGTACCCGCGTAGTCGAACTCTGCAGCCTGGCCGATTATTATAGGCCCGGAACCAATTACTAATACCTTTTTAATATCCCTATTTAAAGACATGTGTCCCCTCCCTGATGGAATCTATAATCGTCAAACCCCTTTGCCCTTAGGCCTCCAAGGATCTCCTCCCTCATCTTAATGACCTCAGCCCTTGAAGCCGCCCCAAAATCTTGCGGACCAAATTTATCCCTCCAGGTTTCACTTAAATATGCGCACATTATGCTCCTTGAAGCATTTATTATGGCCCCGAGGCCTCTGTTATCGAATCCTCCCAATACATCATTCACACTTCCCCCCTGGGCTCCGTAACCGGGCACTAAAAAATGGACCCCCCTCATTGTTTCCCTAAGCTCAACGAGTTGATGGGGGAAGGTTGCACCTACCACTGCGCCTACCCTGCTATAGCCATGCTCCCCCACTAGATCAGAACCCCACTCATTAACCCTTTTCCCAACCTCTTCATAGATCCTTGAGCCATCGACGGTTATTAGATCCTGGAATTCACAAGATGAAGGATTTGATGTCTTAACCAAGACAAATATGGCTCTATTATATCGCCTGCAATCGTCTAAAAATGGTTTAATGCCATCGGTACCGAAATAAGGATTGACAGTGATGATATCTACAGGAAATGCCCTAGTATATTGATCGCGCAAAGGGGTACGACCAATAAAGGCATTTGAATAGGCCCCTGCGGTAGACCCTATATCATTCCTTTTTACGTCTCCTATGACTATTAATCCCTTGGATTTTGCATACTCTGCAGTTTTTATAAAGGTTTCAAGGCCGGCTAGTCCATACATCTCGTAGTATGCGATTTGCAGCTTTACGGCAGGAACGATATCATGGATGTTATCTAATATCACCTTGTTAAACTCCAAAATTGCCCGGGCTGCAGCCCTCATATCAATAACGTCTTTAAAATGCTTGTTAATCAGTTCTTCCGGAAGATATTCCAGCCTGGGGTCAAGCCCTGCAACCGTAGGATTCCTCTTTTGTACTATCTTTTCAATAAGCTTATCTATCAAGGGATTACCTCCTCATTGAAAACTATTTTTCCGTCTACCATGGTATAAACCACCTTGCCCTTTACCTTTTTTGCGTGAAAGGGCGTGTTTTTGCCCTTTGAGAAAAAACTGTCTCTGTCAATTTCATATTCCATCCCCGTATTTACTATGGTTATATCAGCCGGCAGGCCTGTATCCAGGATACCGCCTTGGATGCCCAATATCTTGGCGGGTATTGTACTGAGCTTACCCGATAATTCCTCCAAGGTTAATATTCCCGTATCGACCAAATGGGTGTAGGAAAGGGAAAAAGCCGTTTCAAATCCCGATATACCAAATTCCGCCAAATCGTACTCCATTTCCTTTTCGTCCCTATGATGGGGCGCATGATCGGTTGCTATTATATCGATGGTACCATCCCTAAGACCCTCCCTTATAGCTGCCACATCCTCATCCGTTCTCAGGGGTGGGTTGACTTTTGTATTGGTGTCGTATCCCTCCACCCAACCGTCAGTGGCTGAAAAATAATGCGGTGCAGTCTCGCAGGTTACGGGAACCCCCCTAGCCTTCCCCTGCCGTATTATTTCTACTGATCCTTTTGTGCTTACGTGGGCTATATGAACAGGGGTATCGACCACTTCAGATAACAGCACATCCCTCGCCACCATTACTTCCTCGGCGGCCCGGGTAATCCCCTTTAAGCCCAATATAGTGGATATATATCCTTCATTGATAACACCATCTGCAACCAGGGATTTATCCTCGCAGTGTGAAATGATAAGGAGCCCAAATTGTCTAGCATATTCCAAAGCCAGCCTCATGGTATTAGGGTTGGACACGGGATCCCCGTCGTCGGACAATGCAATTACTCCTGCCTCCTTCATGTCACCCATCTCAACTAAGGCATCACCTTTTCTTTGCTGTGTGATGGCCCCAATGGGATGCACCCGTACTATACCTTCCGATGCGGCTTTTAACTTTATATACTGGACCATGGCTGCATTATCAATTGCCGGTAAAGTGTTAGGCATACATGCTACGCCTGTAAAACCGCCGGCAGCAGCACTACGGGTGCCGGAGACAATGTCCTCCTTATATTCAAAGCCGGGTTCTCTGAGGTGACAATGAGCATCAATGAGTCCCGGGAGAACCCAATAATCAGTAGCATCAATAATTTTATGGGCGCCCGCAGACAAACCTGCCCCAATTTCAATTATTTTACTTCCCCTTATGAGTATATCCTTCCCTAGAAAGATTCCCCCTTTACCGTCGATGATGTTACCGTTATGGATGCAGATTAGCATTTTGTTCCCCCCTCTGCCGGGTAATAAGATAGAGTAGCGCCATTCGGACCGCAACGCCGTTGGTAACCTGTTCATCAATCCGAGAATGCAGCCCATCGGCTATGTCCGAGGCAATCTCTATACCCCTGTTTATGGGGCCCGGATGCATGATGAGTACATCCTCCCGGGCCAATTTAAGTCTTTCCTTATTCAATCCAAAGATCTGGGTATATTCTCTAAGTGATGGTAGGAGTCCGGTCTGTTGACGCTCTTTTTGAAGCCTGAGTACTATAACCACATCGGCACCTTTTATGGCCTCTTCTACCCTGTTATAAATCCTTATCCCCGTCCTATGAAGTTCCGGAGGCAGCAATGTAGAAGGCCCGGCTACCTCGACCCTTGCGCCCATTTTGCTCAGTCCCCAAATATTGCTTCTAGCCACCCTGCTATGGGCTATATCGCCTATAATCGTAACCTTCAGCCCGTTTAGATCTATTTTTGATTCCCTTATAGTAAACATATCCAGCAAGGCTTGGGTAGGATGTTCATTCATACCATCACCGGCATTTATAATGGATGCACCTACATGCTTCGCTGCAATGTGGGGTGCCCCAG
This sequence comes from Clostridia bacterium, assembly GCA_035647175.1. GTDB lineage: Bacteria > Bacillota > Clostridia > Caldicoprobacterales > UBA3941 > UBA3941. Next base: position 14,008 of record DASRNX010000038.1, read on the forward strand.
ACATCGGATGACGCATTACTATGACATCCGCGCCCATCCTTGCTATGGTTCTTACCGTATCAATTAGGCCCTCACCCTTTTTTACGCTGCTGGATGAGGTTGAAATATTGGCGGAGCTGGCACTCATATACTTGCTGGCCAGCTCAAAGGATAGTCGGGTCCTGGTGCTATTCTCATAAAAGAGATTAACAACGGATTTGCCATGAAGGTGGGGAGTCTTTTTGTTGTTTTGTTTTAAGATATACTTCATGAGCTCGGCGGTATCAAGAATTTCCAGAATTTCTTCTTTGCTTAAAGCCCGCAGGCTCAGAATATCCTTTTGTTTTAATGCCATGCCTTCACCACTTTCTGCAGTATAGCATAATCTTTAAGGTGGGTTTATGCATCGTTTTTTCCCACTTTGCAGCTGAAATTATCCCTTGTATGGGAACAGCAATAAAGTTTTCCTTCAAAAAGGAGTAGTAAGATTTCCTTACTACTCCTCAGACTTAAATATTCTCTGGCAAGATCTTGTTCAAGATAACCCCTATAATTGCAGCCAGGCTCATGCCCGACAGGGTGGCACCCTGAACAATGGTAAATTCTACGCCGCTTAGGCCCATAACCAACATCAATGAGATAACTATTAAATTCCGATTTTTGGTAAAATCTATTTTGGCATCGGATAAGGTCCTAAGACCTATGCTGGCGATCATTCCAAACAATAGAATGCTGACACCGCCCATAACGGGAGCGGGAATGGTCTTAAGGACCGCCCCTATCTTACCGATAAGCCCTAAAACGATGGCAAATACCGCCGCTACCCTTAGGATGAAGGGATCATATACCTTTGTTACAGCCAAAACCCCGGTATTTTCACTGTAAGTAGTATTGGATGGTCCGCCTAACAGTCCCGCGAACATGGTTGCCAATCCGTCACCTATCAGTGTTCTATGGAGACCGGGATCCTTAAAGAAGTCCTTCTCTACTACAGCCCCATTGGTTGTTATATCCCCAATATGCTCCATAAAGGTAACTATGGCTATCGGGGCTATGAGCGATATAGCTTTGATATCGAACTTTGGAAGGGTAAATGGAGGTAGTGCAAAAATTGAAGCCTCCTTAATCACAGTGAAATCTACAAATCTAAAAAGGATGGATACTATATAACCTACAATGATCCCGAGAAGAATAGGCACCAACTTAAAGAATCCCTTAACGAATATGGATACTATGATCATAGTAACTATAACCGCCAATACTATTATCCATCGTTGCCCCAATGTACCCATGGCAAGCACATCGGATCCTTCCACCCCAACAATATTATTCGCTATTATAGACGGGCTTAAGGTTAAGCCTATAACCATGATCATAGGTCCTGTAACTAGGGGCGGAAAGAAACTGCGTATCCTATCCACTCCAAATATTAGTACCAAACCTGCGAGCAGAAGGTAGAGTAAACCCGCTGCGATAATTCCGCCTCCGGCGTATGCAATACCCTGGTTTGCAACAACAGCAGCAATAGCCGCAATAAAGGCGAAGCTGGAGCCAAGGAACACCGGCACCTTGCCTTTTGTAACTAAGTGGAAAATTAATGTTCCTACCCCTGCCGTAAATAATGCGACAGATGGGTCTAACCCCGTCAGCGCCGGAACTAGTACAGTGGCTCCGAACATTGCAAACACATGCTGAATCCCGAGGATAATAATTTTCCATGGGCTAAGCCTTGTTTCTTGAGTAATAGGTTCCATAATAATTCCTCCTTCAAAATAGTAGAAAAATCCTTTGATGTTATATATCAAGGCATAAAAAAATGCCTTGTAGTTAAACTGTCAAAGCACAATACGAATACTGTGATATCCCTTGACAGCCTCACCGGACTGATTTAAAGGGTAATTTCAGCTATGGTAACTTTATTGATTTTGTCAACCTCCACCACCTGTACATTGACTATCTCGCTTCGGGAAGTGGGAAGGTTCCTGCCTACATAATCAGCACGGATGGGAAGCTCCCTATGCCCCCTGTCTATCAAGATTGCCAATTGGATGGAGGTCGGCCTGCCAAGGTCTATCAAAGCATCCATGGCTGCCCTGGCGGTCCTTCCAGTAAAGAGCACATCGTCCACCATTACCACAGTTTTTCCATTGATATCGAAGGGAATATCGGTGCTGTTAATAACCGGGTGCTCTGCCAGGGTGGAGAGATCGTCTCTGTATAGGGTAATATCCAAGATGCCTACGGGGATTTTTACCCCTTCATACTCTTTTATATTCTGGGCTAGTCGGTATGCCAGTGGCACCCCTCTACGTTGAATCCCAATCAGGACAACTCCTTGTATACCTTTATTTCGTTCGATTATTTCATGGGCAATCCTGGTTAGCGCCCGATTAATTCCGGCCTCATCCATAATTTGGGCCTTTTCTAACACCATCATCACCTCATTAAAAAACCTTACCATAAGGTAAGGCAACATTGACTGGAAGCCATAATCAAGCATACTATACTCGGCTTCTGATATGTTATACCTTACCGGACTCACGGGACCAGCTTAAAGGCTTTTGTTTTTAAAATTATAACATATCCCGATCACCCTGTCCATAGAAAATTTTAGTTTCTATATACTCCGAAGTCTTGCCACCAGTTCAACAAAATATTCTGGGGGTGATGCAATAAATTCCATAAATTTTCCGGTTGTCGGATGTATTATACCCAGCATTTTAGCATGCAGGGCCTGACCCGGTAAATTGAACCTTTGTTTTTTTGACCCGTACAAGGGATCGCCCACTATAGGGTGTCTGATATGGGACATATGGACCCTAATTTGATGAGTCCTTCCCGTTTCCAGACTTGCTTCGATTAAGGTGAATTCACCGAACCTTTCCATTACCCGAAAATGGGTAATCGCCTCACGACTCCCGGGGCCCGGCATAACCGTCATCTTCTTCCTCTCGACGGGATGTCGTTTTATGGGCGCGTCTATTGTCCCCTCCTCATCCGCAAAGTTATTTTCTACTATAGCGCTGTAAACCCTCAGAGCCGTCCTTCCGGCTATTTGAGCAGCCAGGTGTCGATGCGCATAATCATTCTTGGCTACCAGGATCAAACCGGATGTATCCTTATCCAGCCTATGAACGATACCCGGCCTAATCTTGCCGTTTATGCTCGATAAGCGGTCACAATGATAAAGAAGAGCATTTACCAGGGTACCCGAATAATTGCCGGGTGCAGGATGGACCACCATCCCTTGGGGCTTATTGATTACCGCTATATCGCTATCTTGATAAATGATATCAAGATCCATGTTTTCCGGCACTATGGCTACTTTTACAGGGGACGGAATTGAAACCCTTATATTCTGTCCCGTCTTAATCTTGTAATTGGGCTTCGTTTCCCTATGATCCACCGTAACCATTCCGTCCTTTATTAACCTTTGGATGGACGACCTGGATTCTTCGGCGATTAATTCGCTTAAAAAAATATCCAATCGCATTCCGTTATGTAATTGTTCTACATTATAAATGAGAATCTTGTTTGCTTTGCCGGACAATCTATACTACCTCTTTCTCGGGTTTATCTGCAATGAAAAGGGTGTAAAATGCCAGCAATATAGTACCCGCAACCACAAAGCAGTCCGCCACATTAAAAACAGGGAAATCGATTAAGGTAAAGTGTAGCATATCCACCACATATCCAAACCTAATCCTGTCGATTAGATTTCCTATGGCTCCTGCAAGGATCATTGAAAGGCTTATCCTCAGTAAAGATTCTATATTTGACTGAGTAAACATGAAATATATTATTCCTATGCCTACGACAACGGTTAATATAATAAAAAACCACCTTTGATTTTGGAGTATCCCAAAGGCAGCACCTCTGTTTTCTACATAGGTAAGACTAAATACACCCTTAATTATCTCTATGCTTCCTATATCCTTTAAGTAGACAATTGCCAGATATTTTGAAATTCTGTCCAATAAGACGATTCCAAAAATTATCAGTATTTGAACCATTTACATCCCCCCACTTTATGACCCCGTCCCATTATAGCATGGTAACACAATAAATTACATAGTGTCGGTCGATTTTACATGTAGCCGTCATTAAGCCTCATTCTAAAAATAAAATTCCTTGGGGGTGCATCCCCAGGGAATTAGGTTTTTTTGTCCCCTTTATCAATGTCGGGCAATTGCTTTTTATAATCCTTATTGTCCACCAAATCCATCTTCTCAGCCAACCCAACCCTTTCTTCGCTGCCATAATAGACATTCCCATAGTCTATAAGGCGATTTACGCTTATGTCCTGGGGCCCGCTGGAACTGCCGTACCCCTGGACATCCTGCCACGCGTCCTCTCCATCATAGACTACATTATCGGTATCATCAGTAAATGTCCTCCCAAAGGGATAACCCAAGACGCTTTCCTCTATTGGCCGATCATCATCCAAATCGGTGGAATCCGTGCTATTTGAGGGATTATCCTGACATTCAATACAGAGTTTAGCTACAGGATGCGCGTTTAATCTCTCAAAGTCTATATCTTTACCGCAGGATTCACATACACCGTATTCACCATTTTCGATTTTTGTTAATGAATCCTCTATGCTCTTCAAATAGCTAATGTTATGCGTTTCCAACGCGTATTCCTTTTCTTTTTCATAGAGTTCACTCCCATGATCAGCCGGATGATTGTCATATGAAGATAATTCGTTAAGGTCCTCCTTTATATTGGATTCCCCAATAAATTCCCGGTTTACTCTCAGCCTTTGGGACGCTATCTCCCTTTCCGATATGAGCTTGTCTCTCAAATAGTTAATCTCATGATCTTTCATTAGATTGCTCCTTCAAGTTTCTCTTATAAGAGTATTCCCCCTTTTTATAGATTAAAACAGATCCTATAGAAATGTCTGGCTGTTAATTAATGCTTTATCCGCTGGGCAGACCGTCTCCATCCATACCCTCATATGTCGGAATTTCTTGATTTATGACCTCTAATTGAGTCTCTAGCAGGCTTTTGAAGCGAGTTTTAAAGACTTGGATTTGCTTCCTATATTCATCGAATTCCCTCCGAATAAGGATTACCCTATCGTTGGCGTCCTGGATTATTTTTCTCCCTTTGCTCTCTGCCTCGTCAATAATTAGGTCAGATCTTTTCTGGGAAGATTCCAATACATCGCTGGCCGCCCTTTGTGCGGTAACCAGGGTTTCTTTTAAAGTATTTTCCATGGTCTTGTAGTTACTGATTTGGTCTGCCAGCATACCCAAACGTTCCTTCAATTCGATATTCTCTTTATATAATCTTTCAAATTCATCGATTATCTCGTCCAAAAATTGGTCAACCTCTTCATCGTCATATCCTCTAAAGGATTTGGAAAATTCCTTGTTATGAATATCCATGGGAGTCAATGACATTGTAAGCCCTCCTTTAATCCATTATAATTTGGTTATATATATCTGATGATCAACATCTTTTCACAGCACCATGGGCTGGGTCCGGTTGCATCACTAAGGTTGCAAGCCTAATTGTATCAATTGTTTTTAAAGCAATATATTCACATCGTACACTTACCTTAAAAGCGAGCCAAGCAAAGTCGTTATAACAGACAATGTAATGTATGCCAACAGGGGCGAAAAGTCTATGGGGAGCCCTGAGGTATTTAGCTTGCTGGTGAGGGCACGGAAAGGTGATACAATAGGTTCAACAAACCGGGCCAAAAAGGTCCTCACCGGATGCATAGGGTCAAGGACCCATGATAGTAATGAATTGAGGATAATAGCCCAGGATAAAATGTTAAGAAACCAAATAACGCTGTTAACTAAATATCTGAAAACTTGGTCATGCCCAAACAAATTGGCGCCTCCTAATCGTCTATTTTTTTGTTGGATAGGGTGAAAAAACTCTTCCCCTTTAATTCTTCGGGAATATTCCCCACAATATCAACATTGCTGGGAGCCAATACAAAGATACCCCTAGATACCTTCTGTATAGTCCCGTCCAGGGAATAAACGGCACCGCTCATAAAATCTAAAACCCTTTGGGCCAAATCAGCCTCGAGTGAATCCAGATTGACTACAATAGGCTTTCGGCTTTTTAGATTATCAATGATATTTTGGGTATCGTCAAAGGACAGAGGTTGGTATACCACAACCTTCACATAGGTGGATGTATGAATATTGACCACCTTTCCCTTTTTATTCCGAGATTTAAAATTGGGTTCAATGAGCCTGTCATTATCCCTGTTTAAATCGTCTTCTATAACGGTTTCTTCAACCTCCTCGAGTATATTCTCCTCCAGTCCGATGATGTTTAAGAGTTTATTGAAAATTTTATTGGACATGCTTATCCTCCTTCAGAAATCTAATGTAAAGTCATGTATCCTGAAAAATGGCCCGGCCAATACGCACCATATTAGCGCCCTCTTCTACAGCGATCATATAATCATTTGTCATTCCCATAGATAGATATTGCATATCAATATGGCTTATATCACTCTCTCGGAGGGCATCAAAGTGAAACCTTAAACGCCTGAAACATGTTCTTATAGCCTCCTTATCGGGGGTATTAGGCCCTATAGCCATCAAACCTTTAACCTTTATGTATGGATAGTTAGCCAACGATTCAATAAAAGGATGCAGATCCTCCTCATAGACACCTGATTTGGTGTTTTCCCTCGGCAAATTTACCTGTACCAAGACCTGCACCGGTCTATTATTTTGTTTTGCCCTCTTGTTGATCTCCTTCGCAAGGGTTGTCCTATCCAAGGAGTGTATTAGCCTCACTTTATCTATAATATATTTAACCTTGTTGGTTTGTAAAGGGCCAATAAAATGCCAATCAATATTTTTTTGGACACTTTCGTACTTACCCAATATTTCCTGTACTCTGCTCTCACCGAATTGCGTGATTCCTGCCTCTGCCGCTTCATCTATCCTATAGATGGGTACATTTTTACTTACGGCAATAACGGATATATCCTCGGGCTTTCTATTGACCCTTAATGCTGCCTCATATATCCCATCCCTTACCAGTTGAATTTTTTCTTCAATGGTCATCTAAAAAATCACCCCCATTATCACAAAGCATAGTCCGGCGATGCCTCATATGTTACGCATAATACTCTGTTTAAACACTAGATCAAATAAATCATCTGATTTTGCAGTGAAAGACCTTTCTATATATGTTACGAAAAAGACATTTCATTATAAAATCGGCAAAAATATCCGATTTTACATTAAAATAATGTATTTTTCGTAACATACGAATTAGGGATAATGTTTTACGACATCTGTCTACCAATATAGAATGTTTGTCGAAAACATATAGTAATGAAAGACCCTTCTAATAGAGCATACAGCTAATTTACTAATATTTTATCGTTAAGGTCAAGAATATCCGTTTCATTCATCCTTGATATTATAGACCGTTCACCGTCCGTGGCCTGTACTTGGATTTCCAGATACTGTATCTTTCCATCTCGGAGAACATTTATGCCCGTTTTATCCCTCTTTTTTACGATGGCCTTATTTGGGATCATAAGACCTTTGATCTGTGTACCAATCTCTAAATGAACATTTCGGGCTCCCAATATATCAACAACATCATCAGTCATTTCCAGGGCTATCAATACAGAATCCGCTAAATATTCCGTCTTATACACTTTCCCCATGAGTTCATGATCGGCAGAGCCCGGCAATGTAATTTTTACCGAATCATTTCGCTCGTATAGTACATTCTTATTGGGTATAAGGGAAATGATATACCACTTGTCCGGTATAACAACCTTAAAAAGGGGAACACCGGCTATAATCTCATTATTATTATAATCCGGGACCTGGTGTTCAAGAAAAGACATATATCCCTCAAGGGTAAGGAGATCCACGGTGCCAGGTGTTAGTTGGGTCTCCAAGCCGTCCAATTTAAAAGAAATAAACCCGGTTTCAGGTGATATAATATCTACTCTCCACTCGTCTAGGATTTCTTTCATATCATTTTCCTGGGTTAACAGATGATCCAGGTAATTATTTGATAATTCCCGCTTGTCCAAAATGGCCTTTCTTTCGCTTAGAAGCCCCTTAAGCTGATATTCATGCCTTCCCATTTCTGATATTGCTCCACTAACGGACCCATATTGAATAGCATGCAGAATCTCCTCTATGTCTTCCTGGACTCTATCATAGTCGGTATCTATCAAATCTTGTATCAGATTCTTATTTTGATAGTCCGATATCTTTTGTCTGATTTTGTACAGGTCCTCCATTATCATTTTATTATAGTTATCCTTAAAAAGAATGGCTATAGGATCATTTTCTTCTACCATCTCACCGTCCGAAATACAAAAGTCTACCTTTCCATAGGCCGGTGCAAAGTATGGTTTCTCATCCCTAACGATGATGCCTTGGCATTTATCCCAAGTTGTAATCTCACCATACTGAATAACATCATATAGGGGACGTTTTAATGTAAGGCTGATGAGGTAGGATAGGCCCAGCAAGGTAATTATCAAGAAAACAAGGAACCTAAGCTTCATTCTTCTGTTCCCAATAATGATACCCCTAGTCATATCCTACCCACCTTCTTAATATAACACTTAAATATTTCTATATGAAAATAAAAAATCCTCCCAATTTCCAAATAAAGTTCGCAGGGAATGGATTATTGTAAAGTACTATTTGACAGATTGTAACGAAGAATTGCTTCTATCTTGGGCAAATGGATTTTGTGATCTTGACATGACTGCCATTTGCATCGAACTGAATTTTGCTGCACAAGGCATTGACAAGCATAAGACCCCTGCCTCTTTCGGATAGTTTTAGGATATCATCTCCAAGATAGCCCTGGCATATTCGTTTGTAGTCAAACCCCTGACCTTCATCCTTAATGAAAATATCTAAGGTAGTAGGATTTACCTCTTTAATAGCCACGTTTACCTTTTTGTTACAAAGGCCTTTGTTCCCATGAAATATTCCATTGGAAATAAGTTCATTTAAGATAAGCCGGAATTCATAATATTCTTCTTCTTTTAAATGGTTCCACTCCATAATGCAAGCCATCATTTCACTTATTAAATCCCTAACAGCGGGGGGGCTGTCGCCTACTATTTGCTTTTTAAAGAGCAGCCTCATCGATTCTACCTCCATAGACCATATAGTGTGCAAAACTCAACTATAATATCTCTACCACTTTTATGTTCATGTAAAACAGCAAATGCGAAAATAGGACGAGGATATATAAGTCCAATTCAATCATATGGTCCTTTTAATATAGGATCTGAATCGTTCTAACAGCCGTCGCTCCATCCGAGAAATATACATCTGCGACACTCCAATTTCCTCGGCAATTTCTTTTTGGCTACGTTCATTATAAAAGCGCTCATATAAAACCTTTTTCTCCGTATCCCCTAAACCCGCCATTATCTTTTCAATGATATCCCTGTCTTCCACCCGTGAATAATTTTTCTCCTCCCTCCCAATCATAGCCATAAGATCCGTTTCGTTATCATCGTCAATATAGTAATCAAGGGAAGCGGTATTGGTCAAGTAGCTGGATTCCATCAACTGTAATACCTCTTCCGGAGTGACTTTTAAATATTCACCAATCTCTTCTATTTTTGGGCTACGCCCCAGTTGGTTGGATAGGTATGTTCGGGCGTCTTCAACCTTCTTTATCATTTCGCCCTCTCTTCTGGGTAAGCGTATTATCCTGCTCTTATCACGAAAATGGTTTTTTATCTCCCCAATTATGGTGGGGGTCGCAAAGCTGGAAAACTTATAACCCCTATTTATATCGAACCTTTCAAGGGCTTTTATTAACGCCAATGAAGCAACTTGAAACAGATCGTCGTATTCGATCCCCCTATTTACAAATTTTTTTGCAATAATCTCCGCTATATAGAGATAATGATTTACCAATTCGTTTCTCAGTCCAATATCTCGGGTCTCGGAATATTGCCGGAGCAATGTCTCACCATTTTCAGTTTTAATCGTATTGTTTATCTGTCCACACATTGATCAATTAGACCCCCAGATCTTTATGCATAAATATAGCTCGTATCGTACCATTATCAAGATCAAATTTTACACTATCCATCATAGAGCTCAGGATATATTTACCAAGCTGGGCTTGACCTAAATCATGGGTCGAGATATTGCTGCTTTCCCAATCCCCTTCTCCAAAAATTTCGATGCCTATCACCTTCGGATCCAGAATAAAGCTAATCGACAACTTTTCGGGCCTCGTCAATTGGTTTATTATCATTATTATCGCCTCTGCAACTGCCATCTTTATATCTTCAATTTGATCGACATCAAAACCTATTCTAGTGGCCACAGCTGCACTGGATAGTCTGGCTATCATGACGTATTCCGGCTTGGCGGGAATGGCCAAAGTTATTAAATCACTGCTCACGATTTCCCACCTCTATAGTAAATATTTTATCCAAACCTGTAATTACAAATATCTTGTATATATATGGTTTTAAATTCCTAATCTTTATTTCCCCATTGTATTCTTTTACCCGGCGCAAAGCGCTGATTAATACGCCTAGCCCGGTGCTGTCAATGTAGTTTAAACTGTCGCAATCCAGGATAAAATCACCCGGATTTTGTTGGATCAGTTGATGCAACTTTTCCTTAAATTCAGGCGCATTATAAATATCTATTTCCCCATCTAAGGATATGTACCACATTTTGGTATCAGAATCGAATCTTTCGTCCAATATCATCGTAATGCTCCTCTCATTTAATATTTGCTAATATTCGCGGTTGGTATAAAAAGTAATCACCGTTGATCCGCAATTCAATAACCTATATCATATACCAACTCGTTTTCTGGTCAATAATGATATTATAACATAAAACTAAAAAAAATGTTTATTAATGTATACAGTTGACTGTATTGGGGCAATACATTTAAAAGCCACAATCATCATAAATTACTATGTTCAAACTTTGGAGTGACCCGCCGGATAATCCCAAGAAAACAATTTCTGATTTGGGGTATAATAAATTTGCATTATTTCACTTGACAGTGATATTAAAATATTGTATAGTATAATTCGTCGCCCGAAAACAATATATCGGGGTGTAGCGCAGTTTGGAAGCGCACGTGCTTTGGGAGCATGGGGCCGGGGGTTCAAATCCCTCCACCCCGACCATATATAAATTTTCCTTATGTGGCCCCTTGGTCAAGCGGTTAAGACACCGCCCTTTCACGGCGGTATCAGGGGTTCGAGTCCCCTAGGGGTCACCATACATAAGGGCCTTTAGCTCAGTTGGTTAGAGCAACCGGCTCATAACCGGTCGGTCCGGGGTTCGAGTCCCTGAAGGCCCACCATTTTTTTACAATATATATCTGGCCCGGTAGTTCAGTTGGTTAGAATGCCAGCCTGTCACGCTGGAGGTCGAGGGTTCGAGCCCCTTCCGGGTCGCCATTTTTTTGCCTCGGTAGCTCAGTCGGTAGAGCAGCAGACTGAAAATCTGCGTGTCGGTGGTTCGATTCCGCCCCGAGGCACCATCTATTTTTCCAACTATTATGCGAAAGTGGCGGAATTGGCAGACGCGCTAGATTCAGGTTCTAGTGGGCAATACGCTCATGGGGGTTCGACTCCCCCCTTTCGCACCAATTCTTTTCCGGTATAGACATTCTAAGAACATCATAATAATCGTCCGCCAATATATAGATAAGCATCTAGATCTTCTTATAGAAAAACGTTTTTACGGATTCAAAGCCATATTTTTGAGGAAAAATTATATGCTCCGTACTGCCTACAAACAGGACTCCACCCACTTCCAGAGACTCCCTAAATTTGGGATATAGTTGATTCTTTGCCTCCTCAGTAAAATAGATCATAACATTACGACATATAATTAAATGGCAGTCAGTGGGATATGGATCCATCAATAGGTTGTGTTGTCTAAATTCAATTTGCTTTTTAATTTTTTCATCTATTATATAAAGCCCATCTTCCATGGTAAAGTATTTCTTTACATAGGATTTGGGCAAAGATTGCAGACTTTTTTCTAGATAGACTCCTTCCCTTGCCTTCCTTAGGACTTCCCTGTCAATATCCGTGGCTATAATTTTTACACGGTTTAGGGATAAATAATCCTGTAGCAGCATAGCTAATGAATAAGGCTCTTCCCCCGTAGAGCAAGCGGCACTCCATATTTTTAGCTGATTATTCTTTTTCAACAACATCGGAATAATATCCTTTCTCAAGGTTTCCCATTGATTGGCGTTTCTATAAAACTCTGAAACATTAATGGTTATGTAATCAATAAAGTTCCCTAACATAGTCTTGTCCGCATTCAAAGCCCTATAATAATCCTCATAGTGTACGTAGTTATGCCTGCTGATCAACGAATCAATTCTTCGTTTCATCTGACGTTCTTTGTAACAAGATAGATCGATCTGAGTCAATTTAAAGAAAGCTTTGGTAAAATCCCCATAACTCCAGTGCATTTGCATTACCCCTTAACAAGATTCTGTTTGTATAGTCTATCACGAATATAGATAAAAAAAAAGTCGTGAAATGTCACGACTTCATGTAAAGGGGGTCTCAATGTGTTTGTGAGGTCAATTATATTATTAGCTTAATAACTTTTTTTATACAAAAAGAAAGGCAGAATATCTGCCTACTAAAAACTTATGATACCCTGGGCATAAACAAGACTAATTAAAATCCTCCGGGAAAAATTCGCCCAACGAAACCGTCATATCTTCTTTTTGAAATTGATCTTCTTTTGCTTTCGGTCTGGTCGATTCCGGCTTTACCCTCTCATCAGGTAATAGCTTCCTTATGCTCAGGCTGATCCTTCTGCTGTCAGAATTAGCATCCAAGACTTTTACATCGATTTGCTGACCGATGGACAACTCATCTTCTACCTTCTGGACCCTTCTGTTAGCTACCTGTGAAATATGAACTAGCCCGTCCACACCGGGTTCCAGTTCGATAAATGCACCAAAGGAAGTGATGCGCACTACCTTCCCATTTACAACTGAACCCGCAGGATATTTTTCTTCAACATTGTCCCAGGGATGTGGCAAAGTCTGCTTATATCCCAGTGAAATTCTCTCTTTCTCACGATCAGCAGCCAATACTATAACCTCGACATTCTCCTCCTCGCTGAGGACCTCCCTGGGATTATTTACATGGCCCCAGGATAGATCAGAGATATGGATAAGACCGTCGACACCGCCGATATCAACAAACGCACCGAAATTCGTCAAACGCTTTACTACGCCCTGAATTCGTTGGCCCTCTTCAATTGAAGCCCATAGCTTCTGTCGCTTTTCTTCTTCCTCCGCCTCTAGTATAACTCTTTGTGAGGCTACCACCCTTCTACGCCTTCTCTCCAGCTCAATTATCTTGAGCCGTAGCGTCTGTCCTACAAATATGCTAAGATCCTCGATATACCTGTTGGATAGTTGGGAGGCGGGTACAAATGCCCTAATTTCTCCAATCCTTGCTATGACTCCGCCCTTTACGGATTCTGTGCATACACCTTCAAATTCTTCTCCCGTTTCTAACCCCTGTTCTATGGCTTTCCATGCCTTTTTTCTTTCAACGGATTTACGCGACAGTATTACATTGCCTTCCTCATCCTTCACCTTAAGGACCTCTACCTCCACTTCGTCCCCTGGGCTAAAGATATCAAGAGGAGTCTGGTCACCATCGAGTATGAGCTCGTTTAGGGGTATTATACCATCGGCTTTATATCCGATATTGACAATAACTTCGGATTCATTGACAGATAAGACATTGCCTTTAATTAATTGGCCTGATCTGAGAGTTACCATTGTCTCCTCAAATCCTTCCATAGTGGTTATTTCTTCCGAATTATCATCTTCACTATCCTCTTCTGATTCTTCTGCAGAATCAGACTCCTGGCCTTCTATGGATTCTTCTTCTTCCTGAGAAATATCCTGCTCCTGTACATCAACGGGTGATTCCTCGTTCTCATCCACAGATTCGCTTATTGGCGATTCAGCGGTCTCAATTTCAACCGCCGAAGAATTGTCTTCCTGTGCTTTTATTGGTTCTTCATTAATCTCTTCAGGGATCGGTGTTTCGTTGTCAATGCCCTGGCTATCATTTTGGACATCATTGATCTTTTCATTGTTGTTTCCTTCGAATACGTTCATCCTATTAATTACCTCCTTGATGACCCAATCAGATACGGAGTGCACCTGGGGGTACTACCACACCCTATGGATCTTAAACATTGAAATCAATATCATTCGCTGTTTAAACAATAAGCGTATTTTCACAGCATGGTTTGCGAAAATTAAAACTATCTTGTGTGGGTTTTTCCACCCATAAATAACCTACACAATCTTAGCGTTTTTCTCGGTCCTCGCCTCCCTTTGGAATGTAGTAACACATTAAACCCTATCCCCTATGTTCTGGTGCAATTATCCTCGCAGGTGATAATAATATCATGCCCATAACGATGATATTCTTCCGCCGACCCGGGGCATGGTTAGCGTTCGGGGATATGAAATGAATATACAATCACTTTAGCCGTTATGTTACCATATGCATTACCTTCAAGGCCAAGGATCAGATACAAAAGCTATATCCAATTCATTATCCTGCTCATATAAAAATATATCTCTATCTATTACTTTTCGATATAATAGCACTAAATCCTTCTTTTTTGAAAAAATAAAGAAAAAATAATAACTTTATGGGCTTTATCCCTGTTTATTAAATAAGGATTTCAGCGAATTCTCCATTTCTGTAGATATCAATTCCATCAATTCGGTGTTAGATTTTTGAGAAAAATAATTATCCATATCCAGAACTTCCCCTACTACAACCTCCATGGGATGAAAAAGCTTGTATCTTCCGATTACTCCTACTGGGATCACCTTTGCCTTTGATCTGTGAGCAATGGACGCAGCACCGAGTGAGAAGTGTTTAACCTCCCCTTGTTTACCCCGTGTCCCCTCGGGGAAGATCCCGAATACATTACCACCCTTTAAGACCTTAAGTGAATTTTTTATTGCGGCAAGATCAGCAGTGCCCCTCTTAACGGGAAAGGCACCCACATTTTTTAGTACAAATCTTAGGATGGGATTTTGAAAGAGTTCGGATTTTGCCATAAAGTAGATTCTCCGTGGGAGCATACACGCTATGAGAATAGGATCTAACATGGATATATGGTTGGAATAAAGGACGACTTTCCCAGTCTTCGGGAAGTTGTCCAATCCTATAGTTTTTGGGCGGTACAAAAGAAACAGGATAGGACGAAGTAAGCCCCTTATTATCTTATAAAACATTCATACTCCCCCCTTACCCCTTTCGGCAATATCTTTCTGTATGTCCTAGCATTTCGGCTAATACCTCCCCTATAGATTTACGCGTTGTATCTATGGTTATAGCGTCCTTGGGTACTTCCAAGGGCGCAAAACTACGGTTTTCATCAACGCTATCCCTTGCCCTTATATCCTCTTTCACCGCTTCGATGCTTTCCTCATATCCCCTTAAACGCATTTCCTCCCATCTTCTCCGGGCGCGCTCTTCTAAGGAAGCGGTTAAAAAAAATTTTAAAGTTGCATCCGGTAACACATAAGTGCCTATATCCCTGCCGTCCATTACCAATGAATTTGATTTTGCTATATCGCGCTGTATCTTCGCCAATCTTATTCGTACCTCGGGCAAAACGGCTACTCGAGAGGCACCCATTGATACCTCGGGACATCTTATTTTATCAGATACATCAATCCCGTCTAGCACAATACCTTGGTTGCCATTATTAAACTCAATTTCTATCTCTGTTGAAGCGAGGGCAGAAACTATCCCTTGGGTATTGTTAAAACCAATATCTGCGTTGAGCATTTTGTATGCAATCGCTCTATACATTGCGCCTGTATCAAGGTAGATTATACCCAGCTTCTTTGAAAGTGCCTTGGCAATTGTGCTCTTACCGGCCCCTGCCGGACCATCAATCGCCACTGTAAACGGTTGATCCGATATCGTTTTGCTAACGTTGTCTCGGCTCAGATCCGGCCTTAGGGATTTCGCTTTTTTTAAGTAGACATGCTCTATAGTTCGTGATAGAGGTGATTGTATATGCATCATAATGCGAATACATTTTTCCAAACTGCCTTCGACATGCATTTCTTGGCAACAAATTAATGGTATATCTACCATTCCCAATTCCCGTGCTGCTACTGCGGGATAAATTGAATCCAGATCCCTTGTGCCTGTAAAAATGATGTTGACGATTTCACTATATTCAATATTGTTTCTTTTAATAATTTCCTTTAGTAGCATTTCAGTGTTGTCTAAAATCTGTGGGGATGTGTTATCATCTGCTGTAATAGCTCCCCTTATTGCATAAAAAAACAATTACTTTTCCCCCTCATATAGCTCTGTGACCAAGACCAACAGCTACTTCATTGAGATGAAGCAACCCTATCCCCAAGAACAAGGCCACACTCACATGGTCATGGTATCTTGCTACGGCTATTTTACCTCCCACACTCAGTCCCATGGCTTTGGGCATGATTTGAGTTATTGCCTCCCTAGTAGCGCCGGCTATGGCACCTTCTTCAGCGTGGGAACTCCCTATTACGCCTTCCCGCTTGGAAGCAACTACTGCCCTTTCAATTATCTTATTTACTGAGGTGATGAAATCTCCGCCGTAATCAATGGCCACCGTTCTTATACCTGTTTTGAGATACTCTTCTTTATGGAAATTCTCTTCAGCCCTATTCTTTGTTAAACTCAACTGAATTGCAATTCTGGCAACCTCACGACTCCCTAGCAAATCCATATCATATCTCCTTTATGATAATGTATGTACATAATCATTATAAAACAGGGCTCGGGCTTGTACAAGTAGTTTTTTATTTAATTGGGGATAATCTGTACAGTTCTCCGTCTATATTGAGTTTTTGGGTATATCCTTCGGGATGGGTTTGAGTGGGCTCCGAATTGATCACAATCTGGCCGGGAGTTCGGATTTCCCTGGCATCTATTTCCAACATATCCTTGGATAATAAATTAACGAATAGGGGATGTTGATTTTGGACGGAATCGATTATTCTCCCATTTACCCTGATTAATACTTCGTCCCCCTCACCAATTGCTGTCTCAATATGAATTAAAACCTGCTGGTATTCAGAGCGACTTATGGGACCGACACCGCTTCCCATAGAATATAAGGGGTTATGGGCTCCGTAAAAGGCACTATAATAGTGGTAGACCTGTAAAACCAATAATACAATAGCGAGGGCTAAGCCCAGCCGAGACAGGTGTGTTTCTATTCTTTCAGTAATGATATGAATGGTCCCTATGTTTGGATGTTTTTTTCTTGTTCTCATAATCTCATCTGTAAAACCTTTCAGAGTAGAAAAAAATAAATCGGGAACTATAATATAT